>JADJPR010000020.1:0-337683 GCA_016713135.1 Rhodanobacteraceae bacterium
CCTGCGCCTGTCGGCCGCGGTGATCGACAGCACGCGATGGCGTGGTGGTCACCGACCTCAGCGCTCGCATCATTACGTTCAATCGCGCCTATTGCCGAGATCACCGGCTATCGGAGTCCGGTTGCTCGGGCAGAACCCGCCGCCTACTGCGGTCCGGGCGCCACGACGACCGCTTCTTCGCCGACATGTGGGCGGACATTGGCGGCAAGGGCCGCTGGCAGGGGCGAGATCTGGAGCCGTCGGCGCAACAGCGAAGTCTTCCCGAGTGGCTGACGATCAGCGCCGTGCGCGACGAGAGGCAGGCGTTTGCGGCACTACGTCGGCGTGGTCACCAGGCATCTCGCGGCTGGAAGCAGACCGAGGGCCGAACTGGCGCGCCTGGCGCACTTCGACCCGCTCACCGGGCTGCCCAATCGACTGCTGGCGCAGACACACGGCTGGAGTACGCCGTCAGCCGCGCCGGGCACGACGGGCATCGGCTGGCCCCGCTGTTCATCGACATGGACGCTTCAAGACGGTCAACGATAGCCTCGGCCATCAGGTGGGCGACGAGCTGCTGTGCGCCGTCGGCGAGCGCTTCCGCCCACCGGCGGCACCAGCGACACGGTCGCGCGCCTGCGGCGACGAGTTCCTGGTGATCGTCGAGGCGTGGGTAACGCGCGCGCCGCCGGCGATGTCTCTCGCGCGCCACTCTGCTCTCGACGCTGAGTAGCCCTTCCTGCTGCCCAGCGGTCACGGGGTCTTCGCCGACGCCGGCATCGGCATCAGCCTGTATCCCGGGATGGCAGCACTGCCACCGACCTGGTGCGCTGCGCCGACACGGCGATGTATCGCCAAGGACCTGGGCCGCAACACCTTCCCATTTCACACGCCGAGCGCTGGTCGACGCCGCCAGCGACCGCCTGGAACTCAAGGGCCGCCTGCGCCGCTTGCTCGCGCGCGGCGAGTTCGAAAGATCCATTACCGGCCGCTGCTCGACTGCGACAGCACCCGCATCATGGGCGTCGAGGCGCTGGTGCGCTGGCAGCCACCGGGCGAGCCGATGGTCTACGGGCCGCTTCATCCCGCTGGCAGAAACCGGCCTGGTTTCGCGCTCGGCGACTGGGTGCTGGAGACCGCCTGTCGCCCGGGTCCTGCAGCGCGCGCCGCAGCGCCTCGTCGGATCTGCGCCTGTGCGTCAACCTGTCGGCGCGCCAGTTGCGCAACCGGAGTTCCCGGACCGGCTGACGTGTGTGCTCGCCGACACCGGCCTCGCCAGACGCGTTGGAGCTGGAGATCACCGAATCCCATCCTGATCGACCACGGCACCATGGTGATCGGCACCCTGCGCCGCTGCGCGGCTGGGCGTGCGCGTCGCCATCGACGATTTCGGCACCGGCTACAGCTCGCTCGCCTACCTCAAGCGCCTGCCATGGACGCTGAAGATCGACCGCAGCTTCGTGGCCGACATCCCCAGCCACAAGGCGGCGCGGGAGTCGCCGCGCCATCATCGCGCTCAGCCACCCCTGCACCTCGACATCCTTGCCGAAGGCGTCGAGACCAGGCCAGCTCAATTCCTGCGCGCGCGGCGGCTGCGACCATTTCCGGGGCTACGATCAGCCCCGCGGTCGCGCCGAAGAAACTCGCCGCCGCCACCTCACCCGGCCACGCCTGATCCACCCTCGCACTCACACCACCAGCGCTTACAATCTCCAACCCCGCGGCGTAGCTCAAGTGGTAGAGCAACTGATTTGTAATCAGTAGGTCGGGGGTTCGATTCCCTCCGCCGGCACCAGCTTAATCAATGGTTTGGAGCGTTTTTTTAGAGAGCGTGGCTTTTGCTGAGTCAGCATGGAGTCAGCAAATGATTGCGTTCCGGGTGCATGCACAGCGCCTTCCCTGATCACGCGGCTGCCGTGCCAAAGACCGATTCACGTTCGAGACTGCGCCCAATAGGTCGGTCCCAGCAGTCTCGGTCGCATGACCTCCTCGCGAGTGGGTTTGAGTAAACGCGCCGGCCATCAGCACTTTTCCACTTCCGCACCACGCGCGGCCAACCAACCCTTGCGCAGCTCGTAGTCCGGCATTGCCCTCTCAATCCGGCGCCAAAACTCTGGAGTGTGGTGTGCCTCGTGCAGGTGCGCCAGTTCGTGCACGACGACGTACTCGGCGATCCGCGCGGGCAGCAGGATCGTTTTCGAGTGGAAGCAGAGCCACCCGCCCTTGCGGGAGGAGCCCCAGCGGGACCCAAGGTCTTGAACCTTGACGCCGGTTGGTTCAACTTGCATCCGTGCTTGGTAGGCGTCCACCTGACGTGTCAGCCAGGCGCGAGCGTGCTGGCAGTACCAGCGCACCATGTGCACCTGTCCATCGCGCGCAAGACCTGCCGGCATGAGGAAGCGTCCGGCATGCAGTTTCACGGCCGTATCGGACTCGGGGACCAGCTTCAGGCGATAGCTGCGTCCGAGGTAGGCAAACCCCTCGCCGTCGACAAATTCCTTGGTGCGGGTGTGCGGCCCCAGTGCGTCTTTCCTCGCCAGTTGCCTGTAAACCCACATGCGCTTGCGATGGACGAAGTCGCGCAGCTTGGCGACTGGCACCTCGGGTGGCGCGGACAGGATCAGCTCGCCGCCGCGATCGACAGTGATCTCCAAGTGCGCCGCCGCTGCTGCGGCGCAGTTCGAAGGTCAGATCGTGCACGGTCAGCGTAGTCACGACTTGATCAGCCGTTCGTGGTTGGCGCGTGCGAGTTCCATCAGCCGGTCGACGAGCGCTTCGATCTGCGGTGTCGGCAGCAGCCTCGACGCCATCAGGATCGCGAAAACGCGCGATCCGAGCGCTTCCTGCGCGGGCAATCTGTTCGGGCGCCAGAAGTTCGGCACCAGTTCCGCGGCGATGATGTCGACAACCTCCACGGCAAGGTCAACCAGGCGCTTGCGCTCGGTGTCGTTGGACGCCCGGTCACCCGCGGCGGCATCAATGATCAGGCGCAGGAACGGCCCATAGTGCTCCGGCAGTTCCGGGATATCCGGGTCAGGTGTCACGTGCCCGCTGCGAATCTCGTCGACCAATCCCTGGAGCGCCTTGGTCAGCTCGTCCCACTGCTCACCCAGCCGCGTCAGCAGCTCCCGCAGACGCTCGCTGAGCTTGCGGTAGGCGACTGGGTCCTGATCGATGTGCTCGCGGATATGGGCGCGGATGGCGTGCTCCATCTCGGAGGCCTTGGCGCGGTCGTTGGGCTCGCGCGCCAGCTTGCTGCCGAAATCGGCATCGGTCAGCGACACCGGCGGGATCTTCCGGATCGACACCCATCGAAACCACATGGTCGTCGATCAGCTTGCGCACCTTGGCGCCGATGTCCTTGCCCAGCACGGGCGTGTCGCGGTAGCGGTTACGGGCGCGGGCGTAGATGAAGGCCAGTTGCTTGGCATCCGGCGCGAAGGGCAGGCCCTCGGGACGCGGCAGCACCACATCCAGCATGTCGAGGAACTGCTTCAGCTTGACCGCGAACTCCGCACGCAGGCGTTCGTTGACCAGGAGTTCCACGCAGGTCTCGTGATCGCCGAGGTCATCGATGCCGCGGCTGCGGAAGATCTCCAGCACGCGCAAATGGCGGTCGCGCAGCACCGGGACCTCGTCCTTCAGGCTCTGCAGCGCGCCCTCGATGTCCTCGTCCGCGTAGACCTTGAGCGCGTCCCTGAGGTGGTGTGCCAGTCCGAAGTAATCCACCACGATGCCGAACTTCTTGCCGCCTCCGGTGCGATTCACCCGCGCAATGGTCTGCAGCAACTCTGCTTCGCGGATTGGCCGGTCGAGGTACATCACACCCTCGATGGGTGCGTCGAAACCGGTCAGCAGCATCGACTTGACGATCAGGAAGGCGAGTGGGTCCGCCCTGCCCGGATCGGTGTGGATCAGCGGCTTCTTGAAGCGCTTGATGCGAAATTCCTGCGCGGCACCGTCTGTCCAGGGCTTCCACTGCAGGATCGTCGTTGTTGCCGCCCGAGATGACCGGCGCAAATTCAATTCGGGCCAGCAGGTCGCGGTAACGCCAAGCCTGCACTTTCGCCTGCACCACCGGCGCGCGCCGGCACAAAGCTTCGTCGTCGAGCGCCTTGTCATCGCCGCTCAGGGCATGGGCTTCCGTCAGCAACTCTTCGCGCGCGGCGAGCAGCGCATTCAGGTAGCGCACCACGGCGAGGCGGCTGTAAGCCACCACCTGGGCCTTGAGTCCGTTCGGCAGAATGTGGGTGACGTAATGGCGCAGCATGTCGCGCGCCTTGTCCCGTATCAGGTCCGGCGCCTCGAAGATCTGGCCTTTGGTGGCGTACTTCTGCTTGATCGCCTCCAGCTCTTCGGGCGTGTGCTCGCGAAACAGGTCCTCGAACAGATCGTCGAGGCTGGCGCCGTCTTTCACGGCGCCGTGTGCGGTGCGGCCTTCGTAGAGGATGGGGACGATGGCGCCGTCGGCCTCCGCTTCGCGGATCGTGTAGCGATCGATGAACTCGCCGAAGATCTCGTGCGTGCGCTTCTTGTCGCCCATCAGGATCGGCGTGCCGGTGAACCCGATGCGCGCGCAGTTGGGGAGCCCCGCCTGCAGCGCGGCCTGAAGATCGCCCGCCTGGCTGCGGTGCGCCTCATCGACCAGCACCAGGATGCTGTCGTCGTCGTTCAGTACATCGCTGACGTAGCCCGGCGACTTCGGCGCGCCGATCTCGGCAGCGGGCAGGTCCTCCTTGCGCAATCCAGGCTCACCGGCGGCATCGCCGCGCTGTTTCTGGATCATGCCGAACACCAGGCCAGGGCTCTTGCGACGCAGCTGATTGCGCAAGGCGTGGGTGGACGTCGCAATCTCGACAGTCTCGCCGGACAGCGCCGCGGTTTCGGAGAGCTGGTCCTCCAGATCGGTCCGGTCCGTGACTACGACCACCTTGAACCGTCGCAACCGCGGATCCGTGCGCAGCTTGCGGATCAGGAACACCATGGTCAGGCTCTTGCCGGACCCTTGGGTGTGCCAGACGATGCCGCCGCGGCGGTCGTGTTCGCCGTCCTGCACGCGGGTCTTGCCGGTGCGCAGGCGCTCGATGGCGCGAGAGACTGCGCGGTACTGTTGGTAACGGCAGACCGACTTCACGGTCTGACCTTCGATGGTCATGAACAGCGTGAAATGCCGGATGATGTCGAGCAGGTGCGCCGGCGACAGCAGGCCAGCCACCAGCCGCTCCTGCTCGGACAACTGATCCTTGCCCAATGCCGCGGCCACCTCGCTTTCGGTGCCGTGGCCATCAGGGCCGATCACGGTCTTCCAGGCGCCGTAGTGACGAAACTCCGCGCCGATGGTGCCAACGCGTGCTTCGTCGAAGCTGCTGGCGATCAGCAACTGGTTGCTGTGGAACAGCGGCTCATTGCCCTCGTTGTCGTCCACCTCGCCATTGGCGCGCCGCTGGTTGCTGTAGCGCCGCAACTGGTCGATCGCATCGGCCAGCGGCTCGGGCACGCTGGGGCTCTTGCACTCGATCACCACCAGCGGAATGCCGTTCACCAGCAAGACCACGTCCGGCACGATGAAGGCCTTGCCGCGGTTGTAGCCGGGCGGACAGTCGACTCGGAACTGATTCACCACCGTGAACTCGTTGCGTTCCGGTTGCTCCCAGTCGATGTAGTGGATGGTCTGGCCGCGGCCGCCATCCCAACCCGGCAGCCCTTCAACCGTGATCCCGCCGAGCAGCAACTCGGTGGCGACGCGGTTGGCCTCGATCAGCCGATGCGCCGGGATTCGCGTCAGCGCGCCCACGGCTTGAGACAGACGTTCGTCATCCAGCCAGGGTTGTCCATCGCGCAGGTTCAGCGCACGCATCTGGCGCCGCAGCGTGGCTTCCTGGATGACTTCTGTGAAGCTGGTCCGTCCGGTGCGGGCAGGAAGGTCTAGATCGCCCTCCACGTAGCACCAGCCCATCGACAGCAACTGTTCGATGAGGGGGCGCTCGACTTCATCCAGTTCCCAGCCCATTCGCGTCCCGTGTTCGCGCTAGGTGATTGATTTGTCGTGTGAAACCTGAAACTGATGAGCGGTGTACAGATCCGATTTCATCCGTTCCCATCCGATTTCATCCATTCCCATCCGATTCTTTCCAGTCACAACCGCGCTGACTGCGACTACGGCGCCCGACCCAACCGATAGGCCGATGACCGCCCGGCGCCTTCAAGCACCAGCAGCCCGGATGCCTTCATGCGCTTGAGCAAGTCCTTGGCCTGCCCGTCAGAAAGTCGGCACAGCCCCATTACGTCTGCTCGCCTGATGAGGCCATGCTGCCGCGCGTAGTTCAACACCATCTGTTCGTGCTGGATCGGCGTGAAGCCGGCCTGTCGCGTGTAGGCAGCCTTGTCGCCGGCCAGTCGATAGACGTCGGCCGACAGGGTGTAGCTGCGCCCTCGGTTGGCGCCATGCGCTTCCACCATGCCGGCCTCGCTCAGCGCTTCCAATGTGCGCTTGGCCTGCGCTGCGTCGCGCTGGATGTGGCCCGCCAGTTCTTCGGCGCTGACACGCTTCAGGTCACGCAGGGCAGCCAGCGCGATCAGGCTGTCGATGGGGAGCTCGGTGCCGCGATTTCGCTCGGCGTCGACCACCAGGCGCCGGAAGTCGAGATCGGCAGGGACAACGGGCAGGCGCAGCACCACGTCCTGACGGCTGGTGCGGCTGTAGTCGGGTGCCGGTCGGCCGAACTTGTGCATCCCGCGGTAGATCTTGTCGACACCGCGCCCGGAGCGCTCGACGACGCCGATGCGCTTCATGGCGTCGGCCAACTGCGGGTTGCGCGGGTGCGGTTCGATGGTCAGCAGGTTTGCCAGGGTCACGCCGTCGACCAGTCCGCCGGGGTTGCTGACGACCAGCGCCTCGTCTTCCAGGCGCACATGGACGGCGCCCAGGCGGTGGTAGTCGCGATGGATCAGCGCGTTGGCGACAGCTTCACGGAACGCGCCCATGTCGACCATCGGCACCGGCACGCGGAACAGGCCTACCTGCAGTTCTTCTTCCGGGTTGTAAGGGCGGAAGTTGGTCTCCAGCCAGTCCAGCGCCTTCAGCAGCGGGAAGCGGCGGAACTCGTTGAAGCGGACGGCTTCGCGGGCGAGGACCTGGAAAGCGAATTCGTGCGTGGGGACCAGTGTGCGCAGGGATTGTTCGCGGCCGATCAGCAGCAGGCCGGTGAGCGTGGGCACGCGTGCGCCGTCGGGTTGGCGGGCGGTGAGGCCGAGGGCGCCGTCGAGGGCTTCGTCGTCGAGTTCCAGCAGTACGCGGTCGCCGCCGTATTGCTGCACGCTCTGGCGCAGGCGTTCGCGTTCGAGCGGGTCGAAGTCGGCCAGCGTGGCGCCGGCCACCGGCTGCGCCGGAGGCATCCATCAGGCCGAAGCTGGTGGCGCGGCTGGCGCGGTCGTGCGGCAGCATGGCGACGCATTCGGGGGTGCCGTCGACCTTGAGGCGGCGGCGGAGGTAGACGCCGGCGGTGGTGGCGACTTCGCTGCTGGCCTTGGGGACGCGGATGCGGGCGACGGTGACGCCGTTGACGGCGATGGCCTCGACGCTGACCGCCAGCGACGGCGAGGTGCGCGCGGCGACGAGTGCGGCGAGGCCGGTCAGGGATTGGTGATCGGTATGCAGGCCGCTGGCGCTGCCGTCGTCTTCGACGCCCAGCAGCCTGTCGGGCTTTCGGCGTGAGATGCGTTGTGCGGATGGGCGGATGGAGCGGGGGCCTCCATTGGCAAGCGTCGCAACGCAGCGACGCCGCCCCCAGCGCCCCACGCAAAGGGGGCCGGTGCGCTGCGTCGTCTGGAAAGTTGAATCGAATCCAAGTTCGAGCCGAAGACAGGTTGAAGTCGACCGCCAAAAGGACTTCCGGCGCACTCACGCGGAAAGTCCGACAGGCTGCACGCCACAACTCGCCGCCGTCGGTGTTGGCCAGGCACACCAGGGCTTCGACCAATTCGCTGTCCGGAAGGCGATGCGAGTCGCGCTTGAACTCTATGGTCAGCGTTTCCTTGGCTGGCAGCGCGTCGACGGTCATGGCGGTTGGCGCTTGGGTGGTCATGCGCTGGCCGGGGCAGCCTGAAGCAGTGGGGTGACGCGGACGCGGCCGGTCAGGAGGTCGTCCATGAGGCCGGTCCTCGCCAGCTTGATCTTTTCCAACGTCAGCTTCTCAGCGGCAATTCGACCATTGCTCGTTTCGATGATGTCGGCGATCCGCGTGGCTTCATGCGCTTCAGGTGCGGCGAGCGGGATACGCCGAACATCTCGCAAATTGATGCCTTGAACCGCTACGCCGAGAGTGTGGGTTGCAATGAAGCTGGAGGGACTTGGCATTGCCAAGTATTCGCGGACGAATCGCGAATCGAGTCTTGAGACTTCGATCCGCGCCGTGTCCTGAGTGATGTTTGCGCCATCAAGCTGCGCGGGGACGAAAGCCGTGCGTCCGACCGACCCGCGGATGGTGAAGAGCAGGTCGCCGCAGCGTAACCGAGATCGCTTGTATTCGCGGTCGATCGCCGGACTGGTCAACAGGAGCTGGTCCAAGCGGATGCTCCCTCCGACGATGTCTTTGACTTTTACTACCGGCACGCCGCCCTCATGACCCTGTCCGGGCATAAGGATGCCGTAGACGATCGGCCTTCGCTGGTCGACAAGATCATTCAGAGTCACGGCAGACCACTCTGTAGGAATCCACCCCAGCGGCGAGACCTTGTAGAGATCGGGCGCTTGGCTCTGTGGCGGGCGCAGTTCGCCGTTGGCGTCGATGCCGCGGGTCAGCAGGTCGTGCAGCAGCCCCTGCTTGACCAGCTTGAGCTTCTCGATGACCGCCTCGGTCTGGCGAATGGTGGTGTCGAGATTGTCGAGGATTTCGGCAATCAACCGGCGCTCGTGGAGGGGCGGGACCGGAACTTCAATCTTTCCAAGTTCAGCCCCTGAGACCTCCAGAAAAGTCGTGCCTGATGCTCGGCGCTTGAGCTCGGGTTTGAGCTTTTCCGTGAGGTAGTAATAGAACGGAGCGTCAGCGCCGCTCACGAAAACCAGCGACTTGAAGCCTTGGTTCGTCGTCATCGGCACCGCGTTGATCGCGCGCGCGCCGAGAGTGGCGCGCGTCGTGATCATCAAGGAGCCCGGGGGCAGAACCGTTGCGCCGCTTCCGGCAAGGCCAAGCTCAGAAATGCGTTCCCGTGTCTCGCTGAGGTACGCAGAGCCTTCCCGGCTGACTTCGCCGGGAGTAACCCACGGAATCTCGCCGCCCCAGAGGCTGGACACGTCTCGACTTGGCGTACCACCGCCCACGACCTTTGCCATGACTGAGATTCGCTCGACCTGCCAATCTGTCGGCAGATCGCGCAAGAAGGCTCCGTAGGCTGATTCAGTTGCCATAGCCAAGGGCCTGCAGGTGTCGATGTAGCGATGAGGCTGACGCATCACGATGCTGCTCGATGTCAATCAACCTCACCCGATACTTATCCCACCACCCCTCAAACGCCGCGACCACGTGCTGCCGCTGCGCACTCACATACCTCTCCAGAATCACCTGCATATCGTTGCGCAGAATCGCCAGCAGCAGCGCCGCAGCCCCAGCCTCATCCAGCGCATCCACCGCCTGATCCAGCCGCTGCGCAAAGCCCTGCTGCGCGGTCTTGATGTCCTTTTTCAGCGCCGCCAACTGGCGCTTCCATTCCTTCAACTGCGCCTCGTCGACGGCCGGCTCGTCGTCGCTGGCCTCGGTATCGTCGCCGTCGTCGCTCGACTTGTCGGGCGTGGCGGCCTTGATCTGGCTGTCGAGTTCGGCCTTGCGGGACTCCAGTTCGGCCTGCGCGGCGACGAAATCGGCCATCAGGAACCGGACCAACTTGTGGTCGAGCGGATTGTCCTTGGCTTGCTCGTCGTCCAGCGCGTTCAGGATGCTGGTGCGCCAGGCGTCGATCACGCCTTTGGCGCCGCGCGCCATCAGGGTCAGGAACTCGTATTTGGCGTCTGACCAGAAGCCGGCGACGATGCCGCGCACCTGGAAGCGGCCGAGCACGCCAACCGGCTCCAGCGCGGCGCTGAAGCTGTGCAGCAACTCGTTGCGCAGGCCGACGAAGCTCGCCGCGCCGGCCAGTGCGGTGATGCGCGGGCTGTGCGCCTGCCACCAGGCATCGAAGGCTGCGCGCAGGGATTGCTCGCGAGCGCGCAAGCCCGCGTTGGATTCGACCGCGGCCTTGATCGACTGGCGGGACGCGATCTCCGGGCGGAAATCGTAGTAGCTGGCGTCGCGTTCGGCGAACAGCGCCAGCGGATCGAGGCCGTGCGCGTCGAACAGCGCTGACTTGGCGGCCACCTCGGCCTTGGGCACTCCGCCGAGCAGATGCGCGCGCACATCGTGCGGTTCGGGTGGCGGCGCGTTGTCGGCGTAGCGGCGGATGTTGAGGTTGTAGTCGTTCTCGCGCAGCGTGGTGTTGCTGACGATGGCGCTGAAGCCCGGCACCTCGGCGTAGCTCTCGAAGGTGTGGACGATCTTCTCGATGTGCTCGGGCAGCAGATGGTTCTGCGCGCGGCCCTCGAAGTATTCGCGGTCGGCGTTGATGAACAGCACTTTGCCCTGGCGCTGCGCCGTCTTGCCGCTGTGATTGCCGCGGCGCTGGCGCATCACCAGCACGCAGGCGGGGATGCCGGTGCCGTAGAACAGATTGGCGGGCAGGCCGATCACCGCTTCCAGCAGGTCGGCCTCGATCATCGCCGCGCGGATGGCGCGTTCCTCGCCGCCGCGGAACAGCACGCCGTGCGGCATCACGGTGGCGACCATGCCGCCATCGCGCGTGACCGCGACCATGTGCTGCAGGAACATCAGATCGGCCTTCTTGCTGCCGAGCGGCACCTGGCCGTAGCGGAAGCGCTCCGGGTGCTTCGGGCGAAACACCGGCTGGCCGTCGCGGCCGGTTTCGGCCGTGCCCCAGTTGATCGAAAACGGCGGATTGGAGAGCACGCGGTCGAAGCGCATCAGCTCGCCGCCTTCCACATGCTGCGGCTCGGCCAGCGTGTCGTCGTTGCGCAGGTCGGCGGTGCTGATGCCGTGCAGCAGCATGTTCATCTTGGCGATGGACCACACCGTGCCGTTGGCCTCCTGCCCGCACAAGTCCGCGCGCGTGCCGTCGCCACCGTGCTCGTCGATGTACTCCTTCGCCAGGATCAGCATGCCGCCCGAACCCACGCACGGATCGTAAATGCTGTGCTGCTGCTCCGGCTTGAGCAGCCGCACCATCATCCGCACCACCGAGCGCGGCGTGTAGAACTCGCCGCCCTTCTTGCCGGCCGAGTCCGCGAACTCGCCGATCAGGTACTCATAGGCCGCACCGAGCAGATCCGGGAACTCGAAGTCCTCGTTGCGCAGCCGGTAGTTGCTGAAATGGCTGATCAACTGGCGCAGCTTGATGTCCGGGATCTTGCTCTGGCCCACCTTGCGCGAGAAATCGATGTGCTCCAGCACCTCTGAAAGGCTGGCGTTGTTGCTCTCCAGCCCACCCAGCGCCTTGTTCAGAAAGCCGCCGACATCGTGATGCGCCTCGTTGACCAGATAGCTCCAGCGCGAAGTCGGCGGCACGTAGAAGGACTGCCCGTACCAGCGCTTGTTCTCCGCGCTGAACACCGCATCCGGCTGGTCCAGCCCGCGCGCCAGTTCCTGCGCAATCACCTGCTCGCGGCGCTGCTCGAACACATCCGAGCAGCGCTTCAGGAACAGCATCCCGAAGATGTACTCCTTGAACTCCGAGGCATCCATCTTGCCGCGCAGGATGTCGGCGGCCTTGAACAGATGGCGTTCGAGCTGGGGAAGCGTCAGGGGCATGGGTGAGGCGCGCGCCGGAGTTGGGAGCGCCTGAGGATAGCTTCGGCATCGCGCTGAGGCGCGCGGCGCTTGTGGTCGGACCGGGTGCCCGCTACTTGCCGCGCATGCTCTTGAGGGCAGAGATCGAATGGCAGATTTCGGCCATGCGCGCCAAAACGGAACCACATTGACGGGTGTTACCGGACAAGCTCAACGGGATGTTCGCTGCCGTCAGCACCCATCGCTGTTGCTTCGATCTCGTCGCCTTCCGGCCGCGGATAGTGCGCCGCCAGTTCATCCGGCAAGTCATGCGACCAGCCCAGGATTGCAGCCATGTCGGTCAGGCTCTTGGTGGGCTCCGGCCCAAGGTCCCACGCCCAAGGTACCGGGTGGGCGCTCACGCTTGGCCACTTCGCCATCTCCAGAACTCGCGCGGCATCCGGGCCGGACACCTCACCGGTTGCCACGTCCCAGTCAAACACCAGCGGCGCTTCATTGCGAACGAGAGGCTTCAACTCGAAGCGCTTCATGACCGGGGAACCTTTCCGGATTTCTTACCCGAAAGTATGCACCCAGCCTCGGGACGAATCGGGGGCACATAGACCCCGGACGCTCTTCCGACAACTCGCCAACCAGACAATCAATCCCTGATCAGCCTTCTTCGACGCCTGTCAGGGCTCCTCGACCTCGTAACCGCGCTGGCGTAGTGCCGCCAGGTAGCCGTCGGACTTGAGCAACTCGCCCATCGGCAAGATGGCGAAGGTGACGCGGTTCTCCGCCAGTGCCTTCTCCGCGGCCTCCATCCAGGCGCGGCCGACGCGCTGGCGCAGATCGTCCAGGCCGCGTTTGCGTGCCACGCCGGCTTGCAGCACGGCATCGGCGCAGGCGCGGTTCTGGTCCTCGAAGGGCAGCGCGCGCAGGGCCTCGATGTCGCCGGTGGCCCAGGCGTTGGCGCGCTCGCGCATCGACACCAGGTCGGTCTCCAGCCGATCCAGCGTCTGGGTGAAGCACTTCAGATCGTCGAGGTCGTCGTTGGCGAAGTCGCGGATCGCCTGGCGCGGGTCGCCGATGTCGATTTCCACCTCCGCCGACACCATCGGGACATCGTGCTGCCGGGCCGTCTTGGTGACCACCTTGTCGACCACCCCGTCGAACGACAGCCCGTTGCGCTTGACCGCCTTTTCCCACAGTTTCTGCGCGGCGAACAGCGGCCGCTGCTTTTCAATCGACGAACTGCGCCCGATGTAGCGCTTCTTCAACGCCAGCCAGCGCTGGTAGGTCTCCGGCGGAACCTGGTCAGCCAGCTTTTCCTTGCCCGGGTTCTTGCGTGACGACAGGGCGGCCGGCAGCAGCGTCAGGCCGCGGAAAAAGCCGATCTTCTCCTTCAGCTTGACCCGCGTGCCGGTCAGCACCTGCTGCGACTCGGCGATGACCTGGCGCACCTCGCGCGCTTCCCACTCGATCCGCTTGGGCAAGGGCGACAAGGTACCGAGGATCCACATCACGTTGTCGCCCTTGGCCACGCGCCAGAGCCCGGGGCCGGGCTGCACGCCGCTGACGACCACCGCCTCGAACACCTGTGCCGGTGCGCCTGCATCAGTGGAGTTGGCAGCAACGTCCTGGGCATGCGCCGGCAACATCAGGGACATCAGCAATCCCGGCAACAGCAGTGCTCTCATCGGCGGCTTCGGAGTCTGGACGGAGCGTTGCAGTCTGCAAACTTGCGCCGCCGGATGCGTAAAGCCGCGATGAGCGGGGCCTGCCGATCGCGCCAACTGACGGCACTGGCAGAGCTTGGGAAGGCTCGAGCGCCTGGCGCATGCACTGCCGCCGGGCGCAATCGGGCGCGTCGCACCAGCACGGTGCAACGCGCGAACTTTCCTTGACTCCCCCGCATGCCGGCGGCACGCTCGGCGCGAAACCAGGAACGAGCGCGGCAAGCATGGCCTTCGACGAAATGGGCGCAAGCGGGGAGACTCGCGCACCGTATGCGCTGGTCGACGCCTGGCTGCGCGCGCAGCCCAGGGAGGTGCTCGATCTCAAGCGCCGCGAGGCAGAGGAATTGTTCCGCCGCATCGGCATCACCTTCGCGGTCTACAGCGAGGGCGGCGACCCCGAGCGCCTGATTCCTTTCGACCTGATCCCGCGGGTGCTGGCCCAGGCGGAATGGCAGCGCCTGCAGCGCGGGCTGGAGCAGCGGGTCAAGGCGCTGAACGCCTTCATCCACGATGTCTATCACGAGCGCGAGATCCTGCGCGCCGGGCGCGTGCCGCAGCAGCTGGTGCTGGGCAACCCGCAGTTCCGCCCGGAAATGGCGGGTTTCGATTTGCCGCGGCGGGTCTACACCCATGTGGCCGGCATCGACCTGGTGCGCACCGGCCCCGACCAGTACTACGTGCTGGAGGACAACTGCCGCACGCCGTCGGGCGTGTCGTACATGGTGGAAAACCGCGAGGTGATGCTGCGGCTGTTCCCCGACCTGTTCCGCCGCGCCGCGGTGGCGCCGGTGGCGCATTACCCCGATGAATTGCTGGAAACCTTGCGCAGCGTGGCGCCGCCGAATTGCCGCGGCGAGCCCACCGTGGCGCTGCTGTCGCCCGGCATCCACAACAGCGCCTACTACGAGCACGCCTTCCTCGCCGACGAGATGGGCATCGAACTGGTCGAGGGCGCCGACCTGCTGGTCGAGGACGATGTCTGCTACATGCGCACCACGCGCGGGCTGGAGCGCGTCGATGTGATCTACCGCCGGATCGACGACGATTACCTTGATCCGCTGGCCTTCCGCCCGGAATCGATGCTCGGCGTGCCCGGCCTGTACTTCGCCTACCGCGCCGGCAACGTCAACCTGGCCAATGCGATCGGCGCCGGCATCGCCGACGACAAGGCGGTCTACATCCACGTGCCGGAGATGATCCGCTTCTACCTCGGCGAAGAACCCTTGCTGGCGAATGTGCCGACTTTCGACTGCCGCAAGCCGGAGGACCTGGCGCATGTGCTGGCGCACCTCGACGAGCTGGTGGTCAAGGCGGTGCACGGCTCCGGCGGCTACGGCATGCTGGTCGGGCCGCATGCGACCATCGCGCAGCGGGCGGAATTCGCCACCCTGCTCAAGGCGCGCCCGCACGACTACATTGCGCAGCCGACGCTGGCGCTGTCGACCGTGCCGACTTTCGTCGAGCAGGGCATCGCGCCGCGCCATGTGGACCTGCGTCCCTTCGTGCTCTACGGCGAGCGCCTGCGCATCGTGCCCGGCGGACTGACCCGGGTGGCGCTGCGCGAGGGTTCGCTGGTGGTCAATTCCTCGCAGGGCGGCGGCACCAAGGACACCTGGGTGCTGGAGAACGACGCGGCGGAGGACGTCTGATGCTGGCGCGCACCGCGGAGAACCTGTACTGGCTGGCGCGCTACATCGAGCGTGCCGATTTCCTCGCGCGGCTGCTGCAGGGCGCCGCGCACATGAGCGCAGTGCGCGTGGATGCCGACCGCAGCAGCGAGTGGCAATCGGCCCTGCTGGCCTCGGGCAGCCGCCCGGACACGCTCGCGCGGCCATGGCCCACGACTGCCAGCGAGGTGGTCCATTACCTCGCCTTCGACCCGGCCAACCTGTCGTCGATCGTCTCCTGCCTGGAAACCGCAAGGCAGAACGCGCGCGCCGTGCGCACCGCGCTGACGGTGGACATGTGGGACGCGGTCAACAGCACCTGGCTGGAACTGCGCCACTTCGATCCCGCGCGGATGGATGACGACCGGTTGCGCGCCTTCCTCGACTGGGTGCAGGCGCGCGCCGGGCTGTTCCACGGGGTCTACGCCAGCACCATGCTGCGCAACGATGGCTTCCGTTTCACCCGCCTGGGCCAGTTCCTCGAACGCGCCGACAACAGCGCGCGCCTGCTCGATGCCAGATTGCGGGTGGACGGCGATGTCAGCGGCGCGCAAGTCGACGACCACCCCTCGCTGGCGATCCTGCGCGTGGTCGGCGCGCGGCGCGCCTATCGCGTGCTGTTCAAGGGCCGCGTGGCGCCGGCGCAGGTGGCTGAATTGCTCCTGTTGCGGCCCGAGTTCCCGCGCTCGCTGGTGTTCTGCTTCGAACAGATCACCCAGCAACTGGACCAGATCGCGGGGCAGGATCCGCACCGCAGCGCGGAGGCCAAGCGCCTCGCGCACTCGCTGTACGCGCAACTGCGCTTCGGCCGGATCGACCACATCCTGACCCACGGCCTGCACCGCTACCTCGACGAGCTGATCGGGCGCACCAGCCAGGTCGGCCGCGAGATCGCCAGCGGACATGGGTTCTGAGCGGATCGCACGCATGCACATCGTCATCGACCATTCGACCACCTACCGCTACGGTGCTGCCGCGCGGCGTGTGCACCAGGCCCTCCGGCTGTGGCCGATCCCCGGTGTCGGCCAGGTGATCCGCGACTGGCGCGTGGACATCGACGGCCGCAAGATCCGCCCGAGCAGCCGCGACGGCTTCGGCAACCCGGTGGCGACGCATGTGGTCGACCGCCCGGTGCAGGCGCTGGTGGTGCGGGTGCACGCCGAGGTGGAAACGCTCGACCGCCACGGCATCGTCGGCCATACCGAGGATCCGTTGCCGCCGGCCTATTTCGTCCATCCCACCGACCTGACCCGTCCCGACGATGCGATCCGCGCGCTGGCGCTGGGCTGCCGCGCCGAGGAAGACGGCGACGTGGCGCGCCTGCACCGGCTGTGCAACACGGTGCGCGAGCGGGTCGACTACCAAGCGCTGGTCACGCATGTCGCCAGCGCCGCCGCGGACGCGCTGGCGCACGGCGCCGGCGTCTGCCAGGACCACGCCCATGTGCTGATTGCCGCCGCGCGCGTGCTCGGCTACCCGGCGCGCTACGTCAGCGGCTACCTCGCCGCCTCCGCCGGAAGCGATGCCGCCAGCCACGCCTGGGCCGAGATCCACGTCCCTGACCTCGGCTGGGTAGGCTTCGACGCCGCCAACCGGATCTGCCCGGACGAGCGCTACGTGCGCATCGCCATCGGCCGCGACTACCGCGACGCCGCCCCGGTGCGCGGCGTGCAGCTCGGCGGCGAGGCGGAGAGCATGGAAGTCGCCGTGTGGGTGAGTGAGCAGTAACCTAGCCCCGTTAAACGCGGAGCCGCAGAGAGCACAGAGGAAACACGGAGAAGAGCGTTGAGACAAAGTCGATCCTGTCCCGGAGCAACTATTCCTGCGCATTTCTCTGTGGCTGTTCTCCGCGTCCTCTGCGTCTCCGCGTTTAATCGGGCACGGCTCCGATGAATCACTCCCGGCAGCCCGGCTATCTTCGCCCCATCGACCTGGAGCCCGGACATGACCTACTGCGTCGGACTGATGCTGGAACCTGGCCTGGTGATGCTGGCCGACACGCGCACCAATGCGGGGATGGACAACATTTCCACCTTCGGCAAGCTGCATGTGTTCCACAAGCCGGGGGAACGGATGATCTCGCTGATGACCGCCGGCAACCTGGCGGTGTCTCAGGCCGTGGTCAACCTGGTGCAGGAGGGCTTGCCGGAGCCCGAGTCGGGGGAGAAGGAGACGATCTACACGGTGCCGACGATGTTCCGCGCCGCGGCGCTGGTCGGTGAAGCCGTGCGCCATGTGCACAAGGTGCATGGCGAGGCGATGCGCAAGCAGGATGTGCGCTTCGACGTGTCGGTGCTGGTCGGCGGGCAACTCGCCGGACGCACCCTGCGGCTGTTCAATGTCTACGCCGCCGGCAATTTCATCGAAGCCACCCGCGACACTCCCTTCCTGCAGGTGGGCGAACACAAGTACGGCAAGCCGATCCTCGACCGCGCGGTGCGCCCGGACATGGCGCTGGCCGACGGAGTCAAGCTGGCGCTGATCTCGATGGATTCGACCCTGCGCTCCAACCTGAGCGTAGGCCTGCCGCTGGACCTGCTGGTATTCCGCCGCTACGACCTGACTCAACCCGCGGTGCGCCGCATCGGCGAGCACGACCCCTACTTCCAGATGATCCGCGAACGCTGGTCCAGTGCCCTGCGCGATGCCCACCGGGCGATGCCGTCGCCGGATTGGGGAATCTAGCGCACGCGGCAGGCTGCGCTGCGCTGCGCCGGTTGTGGGTTGTAGGTTATGGGTTGTCGGCGGCAAGAGCTACGTCGGGCCGGGACTGCTCTTGACTCTGCTGCCCACAACCCAGAACCCACAACCCACAACCCTACTTCCGATCCTTCTGCTTCACCATCCCCGACAACCCACCCGCCAGCGCGTAGGCGTCGAAGCCGAGCTTGGTCAGGATGAAGGCGGCCGCGGCGCTGCGCTCGCCGGTGTTGCAGTAGCAGACGTAGGACTTGTCCTTGTCGAGTTCAGGTGCGTACTCGCGCAGGCGGTAGAGCGGCATGTTCACCGCGCCCTTGATCGCGCGCTCGTCGAATTCCTCCGGCAGGCGCACGTCGATCACACCGGCGCCCTGGCGCACCAGGATCGAGGCCTTGCCGGGGGTCAGCCATTCGACCGTGGGCTGCTTCAGCAACTCGCCGAAGTCGCTCTTGCCCAGGCGCATCAGCTTGCCGGCCTTCATCATCGTCACGGTGGCGTTGCGCACGCTGTTCGACAACAACGCGTCCTCGCCGAAGCTGTCGCCCCGCACGAGGTAAGCCACCACCGCGGGATCGCCGTCCCCGGCCTGGGTCACCGAGGCGGCGCCATCCTTGATGACGTAGAAGTAATCGCCGTCGTCGCCTTCGCGAACCACCGTCTGGCCAGCGGGCACCTCGATTTCCTCGAAGCGCGAGAACAGGCGTTCCAGGTTGCCTGCGGGCACCCGGCGCATGGCGTTGTTCTGCAACAGGCGGAAGATCCAGCGATTGCCGTCCGGGTTCTTGTCCAGCAGGCGGAAACCGGTGCTGCGCGTGAGCTGGTCGAAGGTGATCAGCTTCTCGAGGAAACGTCGGTCCAGCGAGACCACCATGGCCGTCAGCGACTGCACGGTCGCGGTGAACCGGCGCGGCATCAGATCGCCGATCGGGTAGCGTCCCTGCAGCGAGTCGGCGCTGATGTCCTTGCGCTTGCCGTCCGGGTAGTCGCCGCTGACGATCCCGCCGAGCAGGTAGTGCGTGATCTCGTCCTCGTCGCCGGCGCGGAACAGCACCTGCCCGTGGGCGTACTCGGTCGACTCGGCCTCGCGCGCGACCACATCCAGATGCTCCGGACGCAGCGAATCGAGCGGGTACAGGTGCTTGAGTTGACTGGCGTCGATGGACATGGGAGCTGCCGGCTGCCGGGTGCTTGGAATATAGCCGGGCCAGACCGGGGACGGCGGATGACGGGCAGCCTGACAGGCGAACAAGCGCAGCGGCAATGGGTTGACCATAGCCTCCGTGCGGATGCCTAGCGGCAGACGATTCTGACTCGCAACGCGGCTCGCGATTCTTGTTCAGAGGTTCCCTAGCCGCCGAATTTCCAGGTGCGCACCGAGATCCTGACCTGATGCTCACCAGCGCGCGCGTAGAGCTTGCGCGGCAATGGCGGGTCCTGAGCCTGGTCGAAACCGACATAGCGGATCTCCCAACCCGACTGGCGCAACAGCGCGAGCTGTCCATGCTCGTCGAGTTCGATCTCGCTCTCGGCCCCCGGCGCGCGCATGCCGAGCACCCAAAAGCGCAGGGCATCTGCCGGCAGGTTCAGCTTGACCTCGCGGCGGAGCAGTTCTTCTGCGCTGTTGGCCACCCGAATGGCGCCGTTCGATTCGATCAGCAGGGCCTGTCCCGGCAGCACTTCGAGGCGCCAGTTGCGCGCGCTGACCGGAGCGAAGAAGCGCAAAGTCGTCGCGAGGCCACGCTGCTGCCACTCGAACCGGCCACTGCCGCCGTCGTTGCCATCGCTGATGGCAATGCGTCCATTGAGGTCGAAGCGGTTGCGCTCGAACAGCTGCGATTCGCGCGCGGACATCAGGCGCTCTCCGGCCTGCGCGTCTGCCGGCGGGCCCTCGCGCACCACCCGCGTGGGCGCGCACGCGGCAAGCGCGAGCACGACGCAGAGCCACCAGAGGCGGCTCAAGGCAGCAATTCCGGCTGCAGGCGACGCACGCTCTCGCGCAGCGCGGCGTTGTCGCCGAAGCGCTGGAGCAGTTCGCGCCACAGGGCGCGCGCCTCATCCTGGCGGCCCGAGACCCACAGCACTTCGGCCAGGTGGCTGCCGACCTCGCCGTCCGGCACCAGTTCCCAGGCGCGGCGCAGGTATTTGAGCGCCTCGTCCAGATTGCCCAGCCGGTACTGCACCCAGCCCATGCTGTCGATGAAGGCACCATCGTCAGGGTGCCTGGCATAGGCGCGTTCGATGTAGCCCAGCGCCTCCTGGTGCCGATCGGTGCGATCCGCCAGGGTGTAGCCGAGCGCATTCAGCGCCTGCGCGTTCTCCGGATCCAGCGCAAGGATGCTGCGCAAATCCTGCTCCAGTCCGGCGACATCGTCGTCGCCGATGCGGAACAATGCGCGCGAATACAGCAGGCGCACGTCCTGGCCGTTCTGCGCCAGCGCCTCGTCGTAAACCTGGCCGGCGGCCTTGCGGTCCACCGGTGCCAGCAATTCCGCCTCCAGCAGCCAGGCATCCACGCGCTGGTCTGCATCGTCCACCCGGCGCCGCAGTTCGGCCAGCAGCGAGCGGGCGCCACGCACATCCTGCTTGTCGCGCGCCAGCAGCACGCCGCGGCGCAGCTGCGCCTCGGCCCAGGCACCGCCCGCTGGGCTCCTGCGCGTACCAGGACAAGGCCAGGTCCGGCTCTTCGCGTAACTCGTACAACTGGCCGAGCAGGAAGGCGCGCGAACGCACCTCACTGGAATCGCTCTGCAGCAGCCCGCGCTCGATGCGCTTGAGCAGTTTCGGATCTGATTTTGCGGCGACATTCGCCAGCCGCGCGGCGTATACGCGGTCGTCCTGCGGGCGTGCCTGCGCCAGCACGCGATCGGCGCGAGCGACGTTCCCCGCTTCGGCGTGCAACCCGGCCAGCGCGATGCGCAAATCGAAATCCTCCGGCGCGAGGTCCAACGCCTTCTCCATCGACTTGCGCGCCGATTCCTTCTCGCCAGCCGCCAGCAGCACCTGGGCGCTGCGGCGCCAGGCCTCGGCATCCTTGGGGCTGGCACGCGTTTCCGCCTGCGACAGGCGGATAGCGGTCGGGTATTCGCCCAGGTTGCTGGCCACGGCCGACCAGTGCGGGCCGTTCTCGATCTCCACCAGCGCGCCGGCATCCGCCAGCCGCTTGAGCGTCGCCGGGGAATCCTTGCGATTCTCGGCGGCGACCAGCACCTGGGCGACCGCGCGCTGGGCCTCGACGGTACCTGCGGCGAGCAACGCCTCCAGTTGCGCCTCCGCCAACTCGCGCTGGCCGCGCGCCATTGCCGCCCACGCCAGCGTGCGCCGCGCCCCGACCGCCTGGGCATCGATCTCCAGCCAGCGCCGCCCGACCTGCTCCGCTGACGGGTAGTCCTTGGCGTACAGCGCCACGGTGGCCGCACGTTCGATCAGGTCGCTGCGACGGCTGTGCGCCGCGGCGGCCGCATAGCCAGCGGCGGCCTGCGGCAACTCGCCGGCCTGGAGCGCGAATTCCGCCTGCAGCGCATGCCCGAGCACATCGCCATCCGGCGGGTTGGAGGCCATCGCCGGCCCCACCGTGCACGCCAGTGCGAGCACCCATCCGCGCCAGCGGGCAACGCGGCCAATGCGGCTCACGGGAGGCAACTTGATCTCACGGGGTCCGGCCAAGGACAATCTCACGGTTGAAAGGCGCATTCTTCATTGTATATGGCCATCCTGGCGTTGGGGATCAATCATGCGACCGCACCGATCGCCCTGCGCGAGCGGGTCGCGTTTGCGCCCGAACGCACGCCCGACGCGCTGCGCGACCTTCGCGCGCTGCCCGGCGTCGGTGCCGCGGCGATCTTGAGCACCTGCAACCGCACCGAGGTCTATGTCGACCATGAGCCGGGCGCGGAGCAGAAGGCGCTGACCTGGCTGGAGCGCTTTCACGGGCTGGATCCGGCCGAGTTGCACCCGGCCACCTACCGCTACCAGGATGCGCAGGCGGTGCGGCATGTGTTCCGCGTCGCAACCGGCCTCGATTCGCTGGTCGTCGGCGAGCCGCAGATCCTTGGCCAGCTGAAGCAGGCCTACCGGATTGCGCAGGACGCGCGCACCTTGTCCGGTCCGCTGGAACAGTTGCTGCAGCGCAGTTTCTCGGTCGCCAAGACCGTGCGCACCGAGACCCGCCTGGGCGCGAATGCGGTGTCGGTGGCCTACGCCGCGGTGCGCCTGGCCACCCAGGTGTTCGACGAGATGCCCAAGCGCCAGGCCCTGCTGGTGGGCGCCGGCGAGACCATCGAGCTGGTCGCGCGCCACCTCGTCGGTGCCGGCGTACGGCGCACCCTGGTGGTCAACCGCACACTGGAACGCGCGCATGCGCTGGCAGATCGCATCGGCGGCCAGGCTGCGCGGCTGGCGGACCTGGAAACCCACCTGGTCGATTGCGACATCCTGGTCACCGCGACCCACGGCAACGATCCGGTGGTGCGCAGCGACATGGTCCGGCGCGCTTTTGCCGGGCGCCGCCGGCGGCCGCTCTTCGCGGTCGATCTGGGCGTACCGCGCAACATCGAAGCGAGCGTCGGCGACCTCGACGATGTCTACCTGTATTCGGTGGACGATCTGCGCGGAATCGTCGAGGAGGGCCTGCGCGGGCGCCGCGAGGCCGCCGCCCAGGCGGAATCGATGGTCACCCTGCATGTCGAGGAGTTCATGGCCTGGTGGCGCGAACGCTCCGCCGCCAGCGCCATCATCAGCATGCGCCAGCGCGCCGAGCAGGCCCGCGCGGACGTACTTGAGCGCGCGCGCAAGCGTCTGCGCCACGGCGACACCCCCGAGCAGGCGCTGGAATTCCTCGCCAACACCCTGACCAACCGCTTGCTGCACCGCCCCACCGTCGGCCTGCGCAGCGCCGCCGCCGTCGGCGACGAGGAGTTCCTCGAGTTCGCATCGCGGTTGCTGGCGCTTGAAGCAGTGAGTGGTGAGTAGTGAGTGGTGAGTGGCGAGGAAGCCGTGAGTAGTGAGTGGTGAGTAGTGAGTGGCAGAAGCGGCGCGCGGCGGGTTGATGTTTGTCGGCGTTGAGTGATAGCCGATTCGCTTGCCGGCTCCGAGTGCTGTTGACCCGCACCCAGAGCCTGCCCGCCCACGCTGCCCTGCTATCTTCCGCGGCCGAGCCAAACTGGCGACAGCCAGCCGAGGGCCGGCACCTTGCCTCAAGCTGCCTTTGCCACTCACTACTCACCACTCACTACTTACTGCTTTCAAATGAACCCCCGCATCCGCCACAAGCTGGACGAAATGTCCGAGCGCCTCATGGAGGTCCAGCTGTTGCTGGCGCAGCCGGAGACGCTGGCGGATGGCGCGCGCTTTCGCGAGTTGTCGCGCGAGTACTCGCAGCTGGAATCGCTGGCGCGCGACTACCGCGAGTACCAGCGGCTGGAGGCGGATCTGGCGGCGACGCGCGCGATGGCCGAGACCGAGCGTGGCGAGATGCGCGAACTGGCGCAGGCCGAGGCCGCCGAGCTGGACACCCACCTGACCCAGTTGGGCGACAGCCTGGCGCTGAACCTGGTGCCGACCGATCCGCGCGACGAGCGCAACCTGTTTCTCGAAGTGCGCGCCGGCACCGGCGGCGATGAGGCGGCGATCTTCGCCGGCGATCTGTTCCGCATGTACACGCGCTACGCCGAATCGCGCGGCTGGCGCGTCGAGATCCTGAGCCAGAGTGCCGGCGAGCACGGCGGCTACAAGGAGATCATCGCGCGCGTCGAGGGGCAAGGCGCCTACTCGGCGCTGAAATACGAGTCCGGCACCCACCGTGTGCAGCGCGTCCCCGCCACGGAGGCCCAGGGGCGCATCCACACCTCGGCGTGCACGGTGGCGATCCTGCCGGAGCTGGATGACGTCGACTCGACCCCGGTCAATCCAGCCGATCTGAAGGTCGACACCTTTCGCGCCTCCGGCGCTGGCGGCCAGCACGTCAACAAGACCGATTCGGCCATCCGCATCACGCACTTGCCCTCCGGCATCGTCGTCGAGTGTCAGGACGAGCGCTCGCAGCACAAGAACCGCGCCCGCGCGCTTTCGCTGCTGCAGGCGCGCCTGACCGACGCCGAACGCAGCCGCCAGGCGGCACAGCAGTCGGAAGACCGTCGCCTGCAGGTGGGCAGCGGGGACCGCTCGCAGCGCATCCGCACCTACAACTTCCCCCAGGGCCGGCTTACCGATCACCGGATCAATCTGACGCTCTACCAGCTGGGCGACATCGTGGAGGGAAACCTCGACCCCGTCGTCGGCCCGCTGCAGCAGGAAGACCGTGCGCAGGCGCTGGAAGCGCTGCTCGGGCGGGCCTGATCCAGCACGCGCGGAGCCATGCAATTGGGAAATTTCGGAACGTTGTGCGAAGACGGCGCGGGACACGCGCAGCCAAAGGTTAACGGCTTTTCATACTTCTGGCCTATTCGTGTAACCTTGGCTTGGACGCGCGGATCTGTGACCTGATTCGCAGTGCGGCGCAGGGGTGCCAGCGCAGGCGTCCGAATCTGGCTTCCGGGGATCGAGGTGAATGCAATGAACGACAAGCGCACGCAACGGGCAAGCCTGGTGCCCGCACTGCTGTTGCTGGCCGCGATGGGCCTGGGCGGTTGCGGCGGCGATGAGCCCGCACCCGCGGCATCTACCACCCCTGCCGGCGCAGCGCCCACTCCCGCACAACCGGCTGCCACCGCGCCCGCGGAGCCAACCGCGCCGCAGACCGTGGCGGAACTGCTGGAAGCGGCACGCACTGCGATGAAAGAGCAGCGCCTGGTGCAGCCGACCGGCAACAACGCCATCGAGTACTACCTCAAGGTGCTCGAGGCGGAGCCGGACAATCGCCATGCGCAACTCGCCATCCTCGAACTGATGCCGCTGGCGCAGGGCGTGGCCGAGCAGATGATCGAAACCAACCGCTTCGACGAAGCCCAGGACACCCTGCGCCTGCTGAAACGCGCGCAGCCGACCTCGGTGGTGGTGACCAACCTCGAGCAGCGCATCGTGCAGCAGCGTCGCGCCGAGGAGCAGCGCCAGCAGGCGGAAGAAGAACAGGCTCGCCTCGCCGAACGCCAGGAGCGCGAGCGCGCCGCCGCTGCGCAGGCAGCGGCCGCAGCGCCGCCGCCGGCCGCCGAACCCGCGCCGGCGCGCCCTGCTACAGCCACCGCCCCGCCGCCGGCCGCGCCGACTACAGCCCCTGCGCAAACGCCGCCGACTCAGGTCGCTTCGGCTGCACCGGCGCCATCCGTGGCGAGCACGACCGCGCCCCAGGTGAAGGACTTCCAGTTGGTCAAGCGCGTGAACCCGAACTACCCGGCGCAGGCTTTGCGCGCACGCACCGAAGGCTGGGTGGAACTGTCCTTCACCATCACTGTCAACGGCGATGTCGAGGGCGTGGAAGTCGTCAACTCCGAGCCCCGCCGCATCTTCGATCGCGACGCCATCCGCGCGCTCAGCCAGTGGAAGTTCTCGCCGCGCATCGAGAACGGCAAGCCGGTAGCCGCCAAGGCCCGCCAGCGGCTGACCTTCAGCCTGAACTGAAGACTTTCGATCGAAATACGACAAGGGCGCCGGAAGGCGCCCTTGCCTTTTTCGACAAGCGGGAAGGCACCGGCAACGAGCGTGCGACATGCACTGGCCGGGCCCGTCCCCAGGCGACGATCAGAGCGGCTCTTCGCAGTCGATTTCCGGATCGAAGGACCACATTTTCCCGCTGACGCCCCTCTTTGTTCCCTTGAACGTCAAGTAAAAGACATAGGCACCCCACACCGGATTGGGCTGGCCAATATTTGGTGTGCAAAAGACTTCGATATGCGTGGCGTCGCTCAGCTGCGCGCGCAGGAATTCGTTCTTCCACCACGGCTCATCGACGCAGAACGACATCCCGACCCACTCCAGACCGAGCCCGGTCTCGTCCACCAGCTCATAAACAACCACTCCGTTTCCACTCAGTGAAACCGGCGTGTCGCCAGAGATGATCAAATCCGAAGTTTTTGGATCCTGACTGACGGTGATCGTGACCTGCTTGCTGTCCAGACTCATGCTGCCTCCAGTTCTTTGATTTTCAAGCGCAACCTCTCACGCACATCGTCGAGACGACGACGCCATTCCAGGGCTTCCGTTTCGCTGCCGGTGGCCTTGGCCAGGATCCACCGCAACTGAATGACATGAAGCGACTGTTCTTCCTTGTCCTTGACGGCATCCAGCCGGCCTTCAAGCAAGGGCCAGACCGCGGCATTTTCTCCCGGGGCGACATCCTCGCCAACGTCCGCGAGCGCGATCTGCAGCCTTATCGAATTCAGCTCACTCGCTTCGAGGACCAACAGTGGTGGTGCGCATGCCCGCCATGATTGCACCCGCTCGGCCGACCCAGCGCGCGCAACCATGGCAAGGCAACGAAGCAATTCCAGTTCACGGCGCTCATCCTGGGATACCGCATCTACGGCCACTGCCTGCATCGCGGTATCCGCGGATTGCGCGCTACCAGCCCGTAGCGCTGGCGGCGCCGAACCCAGACGGGCCAAGGCGAATCCCACCCGAGCAAGCATCGCGTGACGCCGAGGCTGGGAAGGGTCTGCCTGCACATCCTCAAGGGACAGTTCCAAGGCAGGTTGCAGATACTCGACCGCCCGATCATCGTCTCCGAGTTGCTGGGCGTAGTCTGCCAGCATGTAGCGGTAGTTGATTTCGCGCTGTCGCAGTCGTCCGTTGGTGGGATCTGCCTTGCTCAGTGCGGCAACGATCGCCAGCGCATCCGATGCGCCCTTCCATGCTTCCGCCAGTTCACCCTTGGCTGCACGCACGTTTGCGATCCAAGCCAGCGAATTTGCCAAATCGCCCATCGCCGGGTCGTTCGGACCTTGGATCATGGAGCGCTTGATTTCCGCAGACCTGAGAAAGAACTCCAGTGCCGCGTTCAGTCGCCCTTGTTCGCGCGCAAGCGTTCCGAGATTGTTGAGAGCGGAGGCTCGTTCCACCAGACCGCGGGGATCGCCTCCGGCCTCGGCCGAAAAGCGTTCCGCGCTCCTCAAGTATTCGAGCCAAAACTGCTCGGCAGTCTCGAGCTGCCGGCGCCGGTAGCTGATCGACCCGCGCCAGAAGGCGATCGTTCCATGCTCGAACCAGAGTTCGGCTGGAGCCTTGGGTTGCCCGCGAAATCGATCCAGCAATGCCGCCCCCGTGGCCAAAGTGCGTTCAGCCATGTCGAATTGTTGCCGGGTTACCTGAACCTCGCCGAGTGTGCGCAGGGCGCGGGCCCGCCGGATGGCGCTGTCCAGATTGCCGACGCCATCGCGATCTCCCAGGTAGCTCATTGCTTCCTGGCCAATGCTGTCGAGCAGATCCAGACGGCCGATCGGCCTCAGTTTGTCGGCGAAGTCGCCGAGCATGAACTGGATCAGCTTTTCCGCGTCGTCGCGGCGCTGCTCGGCGAGCGCGCGGGCGCGCTGGGCCTCGCGCATGCCGGTCCAGGCGAGAACGCTGCCGCCGAGAATGGCCGCCAGCACCAGCGTCGTGGCGACGCTGGCGATGCGGTTGCGCCGGACCAGGCAGCGGAAGGCGTACAGGCGCCCGCCGCCCATCGCCAGCACGGGGCGGCGGGACAGCCAGCGGGCCAGGTCGTCGGCCATTGCCGCTGCGGACTCGTAGCGCGCTTCGCGATCCACGCTCATCGCCTTCGCGGCGATCGCCAGCAGCTCCCGCGGAGCCGCCTTCAGGCGCGGGCGCAGCGCGTCGGCCGCGACGCTGCGCTCGAAGGCGTTCCGGCCGAGTTCCAGGCACACGGCCCCGTGCACGGCGGTGACGTCGATCGACTCGCGGTCGGTCGGCGGGCCGCCGGCGCGGCACAGCGCCTCGCCGAGCATGACGCCGAGCGCGTAGAGATCGCAGCGCGCGTCGATGCCGCCGGCGCCCGGCTGCTTCTGCTCCGGCGACATGTAGGCTGGCGTGCCGACCACCCGGTCGACCCGGAACGGAGTGGCCACGCCGGGCAGTGCGCGCACCGCGATGCCGAAGTCGATGATCTTGGCTGCCGGCTCGCCGTCCGCCATCTGCACCAGCACGTTGAGCGGCTTGAGATCGCGATGGATCAGGCCGCGCTGATGGGCGTGCTGCACGGCCGCGCAGATCTGCACAAACAGCGCCGCCAGCGCGCGCGGATCCAGCGGGTGCTGCAGTTGGAACTCGTCCAGCGGCACCCCGGGCACATACTCCATCGCGAAGAACAGCGCGCCATCCGGCAAGCGGCCGGCGTCGTAGATCTGCGCAATGCCACGATGCGACAACTGCGCCAGCGCCTGGCGCTCGATCTCGAACCAGGTCTCCGCCCAGGCGTCGCGCCTTTCGCCGGACATGACCTTGATCGCAACCTCGCGTTGCAAGGGCTGCAACTGTTCGGCCAGCCAGACCACCCCCATGCCGCCCTCGCCCAGACGGCGCTTCAGGCAATACGGACCGATCTGCTGACCGGGTGCCCATTCCTTGCTGTGGCTGAGCTGCGGCCAGTCCTCCGCCAAAGTCTGCGGCCGTGCGAGCGCGCTGGTGATGTCGTTGGCGATCGCCATCGGCGGGCAGGGGCGGCGTGGAAGACGTCGCAGTCTGCAGCCGTGGGTCGGGGGCTGCAATGGGAGAGAAGAAGCGGCGGCTGGGGATTGGGGATTGGGGCGTGTGCGCGGCGTACTCTACAGCCGGGTGTTTTGGCGCATGCGCTCAACAGCGTCTCGCGCGGAACCTCCCCGGACACGCCCCAATCCCCAGCCCCCAATCCCGCTTCTTCTTCCCGCGCCTCAACCCAACGGCAACCGCAAACTGAAGGTCGTCCCCACGCCCGGGGTGGAGGCCACCTCGATGCTGCCCTTGTGGTCGCGCACGATGCCGAACACGATGGACAGACCCAGGCCAGTGCCGGAGCCCACGTCCTTGGTGGTGAAGAAGGGCTCGAAGACGCGCTGGCGGGTGGCCTCGTCCATGCCGGGGCCGTTGTCGATCACGTCGATGCGGACCTGGTTGCCTTCCTGGACGGAGCGGATGCGGATCAGGCCCTCGCGGCCGTCGGTGCAATCGCCGATCGCCTGGCAGGCATTGACGATCAGGTTCATGTACACCTGCCCGAGCTTGGCCGCGTGGCATTCGACACGCGGGTTGTAGTCGAGGTCCAGCTCGAAGCGGATGTCGCCGAAGCGCGTGCGCACCAGGTTGACGGTCGAGGTGATCGGCTCGGCCACCGGCACGCTCTTGCGCTCGGCCTCGTCCAGGCGCGAGAACTGGCGCAGATCGAGCACGATGGTCTTGATCCGGCTGTGTCCCTCATGCGCCAGCGCAGTCATTTCCTCGAAGCCGCGGAAATGCTTGTCGAAGGCTTCGAGGACTTCGGCATCGGCGTCCTCGCCGGCCAGTTCCTTGAGGAATTCGCGGAACTCGGCGTGGCGCTGGTCCAGTTGCTGCACGGCCACGTCGGCGAAGTTGGTCGGGTTGTTGATCTCGTGCGCCACGCCGGCCGTCAGCGTGCCCAGCGAAGCCATCTTTTCCGACAGCACCAGTTGCTGCTGCGCCTCGACCAGCTGGGTGTGCGCCTGCTCCAACTGGTCGTGGGTGGACTTGAGTTCGGTGTTTGCGCGACTGAGTTCCGCCGTGCGCTGGGTCACGCGCGCTTCCAGTTGCTCGTTCGCCTCGCGCACCACGCGCTCGTTCTCGTTGCGCAGCGCGGCGTAGCGGTAGCTGAGCGCGATGGCGAGCAGGATCATCTCCAGGCCAGAACCGATCTGCCCGCCGTAGTAGGTGAGCAGGTTGCGCGGGAGGAAGCCCATCGCGTAGAGCGGATAGCTGATCGCACCCGCGAGCAGCGCAACCCAGGCCAGCAGGGCATAACGCGCCGGCTTGTAGCCGCCGCGCAGAACCTTGATGTTGACCCACAGCAGCCACAGCGAACTCGGCAGCGCCAGCGCGGTGATCACGCGATAGGAGATCTGGCTGGGCAACCAGAAAAAGGACAGCATGAGCACGACCAGCGCGCCGATGATCACCACCGATATGCGGTCACCCCAATGCCAGCGGCGGCCGAGATCGAGGAAGCTGCGGTTGAACTGGTTGGCGAAGATATGCGCCAGCGCCGCGCTGACGGCTGGCGCGCGTTCCTGCCACCAGAGCGCATCCGGCCACAGGTACTGGAAGCCCAGGCCATACAGGCTGAGCACCGCCATGCCGGCGCCGATCAGGCTGCACGCATACCAGACGTAGCCGAAATCGCGCAGCCCGTATCCCAGGATCAGGTTGAACAGCAGCATCGCCACCAGGCAGCCGTAGTAGAGCCCGGCCACGACCTGGTCTTCGGCGGCATCGGCGAAGGCAGTGGGCGAGTACAGCAGCAGCGGCATCTGGATCGAGCTGCCGCTCTGCACCCGGATCAGCAGGTCGACCGGCTCGTCACGCGGCAGGTCGAGCCAGACATTCGGATAACGATAGGACAGCGCGCGCGCCGAGAACGGCAGGTGGTCACCGGCCACCTGGTGCTCGATGCGACCGTCGGCGTGGCGCAAGTGGATGTCGATCCGGTCCAGCAGCGGCGACTCCACCAGCAACAGCCAGCGCGTGGTCTCGATGTCGAGGTTGACCATGCGCACCGCGAACCAGTGCGCGCCTGGCTTGAACCCAAAATTCGCGCGACCGCCCGTCAGAGGGGCAAAATCCTTGCCTGCGATCCGTGCGAACGCTGCCGCGGCATCCGCAGTCCCCTCTGGCTCATGCCAGTAGACCAGCTCCGGCGTCAGCATGCGGCCGGATTCGCTCTCGATCACCTCGATCGTCGGCAGTGCCTGTGCCGGACCCGCCAACAGCGACAGCGCAAGCAGCAAGCCCGCGAACCACGCCGTCAACGCGCGTGCAAGCCCGCTGGCAGAGCTTGAGAACGACACCTAGGACTCGCCCACTGCGCGCAGCACGCCGGCGTCGACCAGCGGCTGCGGATCGCTGCTGACGGCGCGCGCGAAACCGTCCGGCAATGCGCCCGCGGGAGACAGCGACACGACGCTGCCGGGGCCGGCGCGACGGGCCAGGCGGAGCGCACCGCCGGCGACCGCGTAGGCCAGTTCCCAGCCCGCGAGCGCCGGTTGGCCTTCGACGAAGGGCAGGCCGGCGACACCGATGGAACAGCTGATGCGCAAGGGCTCACCGGTCCCGATGTCGATTCCGCCAGCGCCGATCGCGTTCGCCAGCCCGCGGGCAAAGCTGCGCGCCAGCGCATCGTCCACCGCGGGCAGGTGCAGCAGGAAGGTCGCGCCGTCCAGGCGCACCAGCACCGCGCCCTGCGGGGCGCGCTCGCGCAGCACGGCAGCCACGCCGCGCAACACGGCATTGCCAGCCGCCTCGCCATGGCGATCGTTGATCCCGGCGAAGTCGTCCACCTGGAGCACCAGGAAGGCGCTGCGGGCGGTGTCCTGCGGATCCGCGCCGGCCTGGCGCGCACTGATCTCGCGCCCATCGAGGGCATTGATCAGGAAGCGCCGGTTGCCCAGGCCGGTCAGCTCGTCCACCAGCCCGGCGCGCGCGATCTCGGCATGCGCCCGGCGCAGCGCCTCGATGTTGCGTTCCAGCTTGCGCAGGCTCTCGCCCGCCTTCGATTCCAGGTCCTGGATCTGCCCCTGGATGCGCTTGCGCTCCTCCGAGGCCTCGATGGCGCGGTCCACTTCCAGCCGCAGCTGATTCTGGTCGTAAGGCTTGACCACGAATTTGTAGATGCCGGCGCGATTGATCGCATCGACGATCGCGCCGACGTCGACAAAGCCGGTGATGATGATGCGGATGGTCGCCGGCAGGCTCTCGCGCAAGTGCGAGAACAACTCGACGCCGGTCATGCGCGGCATCCGCTGGTCGCTCAGGATCACGCTCGGGACCTGCTCCGGCGGCAGCGACTGCAGCAGTTCCAGCGCGGCCTGGCCGTCGCGCGCCTCGAGGATGTTGAAGGCACTGCCGAGCACGCCGCGCAGCGCCTTGAGGTTGCCTTCCTCGTCGTCGACGATCAGGACCGTGTGCTTCGGCCCATCGCTGGCTGCCTTCGCCTCGACCTGGGCGAGCCGTTCGCGCTTGAACATGCCCATCGATGCCGTCCGCCGTGCCGGGAGTTGTCGCGATCATATCCGTCTGCGTGGGGCACGGTGCACGCTCCACGCTCGCGACCTTTTGCAACGGGATCAATCCGCCGGCACGCGCATCGCCATCACCGTGATGTCGTCGCTCTGGGCCGCGCCGCGCGCGAAGCTGCGCACGCTGTCGACACAGGCATCGATCAGACCCGCCATCGGCAGGGCGCAGTTGGCCAGCAGGCAATCGCGCATGCGGGCATCGCCGTATTCCTGGTTCTCCGGGTCCATCGCCTCGCTGACGCCATCGGTGAACAGGAACAGCACATCGCCCGGCTGCAACTGTTCCTGCAAGTTGCCGAATTCCGCGCCTTCGTCGGCGCCGAGCGGCACCGACATGCCGCCGCCGATCTCCTGCGCCGCGCCTTCGCGCAGCAGCAGCGGATTGTTGTGCCCCGCATTGCTGTAGGTCAGCTCGCCGGTGTGCACGTCGAACATGGCCACGAAGGCGGTGACGAACATCGCCTGGTCGTTGTCCTTGGCCAGCTCCTCGTTGGCCTTGCGCAGCGCCTCGGCGGGGTTCTGCAAGGCATCCAGGTGGGCGCGGATCAGGGTCATCGCCTTGGCCATCAGCAGCGCCGCCGGGATGCCCTTGCCCGACACATCCGCGATCACCAGGCCGAGCAGGTTGAAGTCGATCCAGATGAAGTCGTAGAAATCGCCGCCGACCACCTTGGCCGGCAGCAGGCGCGCGTGCAGCTCCACCCCGGAAACGGCCGGATCCGGGAAGCGCTGCGGCAGCATGCCGAGCTGGATCGACTGGGCGAAGCGCAGCGCATCGTCCACCTTGCGGCTCTCGCTGGCGGTCTGGTTCAGGCGCTCGCGCTCCAGCGCCACCTGCACCTGGGCCGCCAGCGCGGTCAGCATCAGCTCGTCGTTGTGGTCGAAGGGCTGGTTGTCGCGCGGATTCAACGCCTGCAGCACGCCGAGGACGTTCTTCTTGGAATCGAGGATCGGCACCGCGAGGATCGCCCGCGTGTGGAAGCCGGACTGGCGGTCGAAGGCATCGTCGAAATCCGGATCCTGGCGCGGGTCTTTGACATTGGCCATCTGCCCGGTGCGCACCACCCGCCCGGCCACGCCGCGGCTGTCGGGGATCACGAATTCCTGCCCCGCCCCGGCGCCTTCGGTGACCCGCCCGACCAACTGGCGCTTGCCCTTGTCGTAAAGGAACAGGCTGGAGCGCTCGGCGCGCATCACCGAGGTGGCGCTGGACACGATCTGCGGCAGCAGATTGTCGAGGCCGACGTTCGACCCCAGCACCTTGGACACCTGCAGCAGCGCATTGACGTTATTGAGCTGCCGCCCCAGTTGCTCGACTGCGCCGCCGCGCTTGTACGACCAGTAGAGCGCCAGCCCGATCAGGATCGACAGCACGGTGCCCGCCGCATAGATCGCCCAGGTCGCCCGCTGCATCGCCTGCAGCCGCGCCTCGTACTGGGCCAGTCCCAGGTCCACACCGACCACCCCGGCGAACTGGCCCGCGCGGTTGTTGAACGGCGCATAGGCGGTGATGAAGGTGCCCCATTGATCGGTGTAGGGCTGGGAGATCAGCGACTTGCGCTCGCGCAGCGCCGTGCGCAGCGCTTCGGGGGCATCGTCGTAGGGCTGCATCACCTCCATGTCGTCGGGACCGTCGGGCGGCTCGGTGTCGAGGATCAGCCAGACCTTCCCGTCCTGTTCGATCGCGGTGTACGCGTAGGCGATCTCCGGGTCGATCGCCGGCAGTTGCAGCATGAAGCGGTTCTGCGCGAAGTACTCCGCGCTGTCCTTGCGCACGCCCTGGCGCAGGCGGTCGTGCACATCGCCGTCGATGCGCGCGGCGGTCAGCCGTGCGAGGCGCGCCAGGCTGCCCTGGATCTCGTCGATCAGGGCGACGCGCGCCTGGCCATGCAGGTACCAGGCGACGCCGCAGGTCATCAGCATCACCACCAGCGACAGCACGAAGCTGGTCAGGGTCGGCGGCACCCGCATCGGGCGCGCCTGCAACTCGACCGAATCCTCCGGCACGCTCATCGACGCTGCTCCCCTGTCCGCCGGCGGCTGACGGCGATGCGACGAAGATAAGGGAAAACCCCGGCCATGCGCGCATCGCACCTGGCTGGTGCATCTCCCGCCACCCGCGAGCGCATGAAATACGTGCGCGGACGCATCTCGCGCCCTCCGCGAGCGCGTCCATCGCCACCCACAAGGGCACCGTTTCCCATCCGGGCACGCATCCCTCGCCGCCCGCGGGTGCGTGAAATCGATCCGCCGATCCGTTCCGCGCCACCCGCGAGTGCATGCACTCCAGCCCGCGAACGCATTCCCAGCCACCCACGGGCGGGTGAAATCGATCCGCGAACGCATTCCGCGCCACCCGCGAGTGCATGCACTCAAGCCCGCGAACGCATCCCCAGCCACCCGCGGGCGTGTGAAATCGATCCGCGAACCCGTTCAGTGCCATCCGCGAATGCATGCACTCAAGCCCACGAACGCATCCCGCGCCACCCCCGCGCGGAGGAAAATCCGTGCGCGATCGCATCCCTCGCCACCCGCGAGCGCATGAGATCCGTCCGCGTAGGGATCGCCCGCCACCCGCGAGTGGATGGATTCCGTTCCCTGTGCCGAACGACGACCCTGTGATTGAGTAGCGCAAAGGACGCAAAGGGACGCAAAGGACGCAAAGACGGCAACTGCCGGGATCTCCGCGGCATCGCGTTTGTCTCCTCTTTTGCGCCTCCGCGCCCTTGCGCCCCAGACCAAACCCCCCCCACCCCCCCCGCCCCCCCGGCCCCCGGCGGCCCCCCGTGCGCCCCCTAGCCCCCGGCGCGGGAGCCCGCCCCGGGGCGGGGCCCCGCGCGGGGGCGGGGGTGGTGGCCGGGCGGGGGGCGGGCCGCCGCGCGCCCCCGCGGCCGGGGCCCGGCGCCCCCGGCCCGGGCCGGCCCCGCGGCGGGCCGCGACCACCGCCAGGGCAGACGGGGCCGGGGCCGGGCGGGGCCTGCCGCAGGTGCGGCTGGCCGAGGACGCGCATGGCGACCGGATCGTGCGGAACAGGCGGCGCTGGTCGCCAACCATGCCGCGCGCTCGGCCTGCCTCGGGCTGGCGCCGCATGCCCGGCTGCAGCCGGATGCCGCCGCCGGCGCGATCGACACGCAACTGGTGGTCACCGCGATCGAGCCCACCAGCGGCGCGGCGGCGGGCGCCTCGCTGGTCGACTACTTCGTGCCGGGACCGGCGCGCCCGCCAGTGGCCTGGGCGGCCTGGCGCTGAAGCCGTGTTGCGCTGATCCGCAGGCCAGCTGGCGCTGGTGAAGGGCGCGCGGCCGCAGTGACCGACAATGCGAGCTGTCCCCATCGGCGACGCCTGGCCGCGGCCGCTTGGACGCACGGCTGCTGCTCGACAACGATCCCGCCCGCGCAGGCCTGCAGCGCAAGCGCCAGGCGGACGCCGTGGTCAAGGCCAACCGCGCGCTGTGCGCGGAGCGCTACGGCAGCGTCAACCTCGCCGGCCGCGGCGCCTCGATCTTCTTGCCACTGGCACCCGAAGCGATCGATCCTGGGCCGCCAGCAATCAACCCGGAGACTCGATGAAGCAGTACCTGATCGCCGCAGCGCTCGCCGCCGCAATGCTGGCCGCCTGCAGCCCATCCACCCCGCCCGCCGCCCCCGCGCCCACGTCCGCCGCCATCCAGGAGAACCCGAACATGATCACCACCGCCAGCGGACTGCAGTACGAGGTGCTGACCGAAGGCACCGGGCCGAAGCCCAAGGCCAGCGACACCGTGACCGTGCACTACAAGGGCACGCTGACCAATGGCAAGGTCTTCGACAGTTCCTACGACCGCGGCGAACCGATCAGCTTCCCGCTGGATCGCGTGATCAAGGGCTGGACCGAGGGCCTGCAGCTGATGTCGGTCGGCTCGAAGTACCGCCTGACGATTCCGTCCCAGCTCGGCTACGGCGCCGCCGGTGCCGGCGGCGTGATTCCGCCGAATGCGACCCTGATCTTCGAAGTGGAACTGCTGAAGATCAACTGACACGAGTCAGCCGACGGCCGCCGGCTGCATCGCGCCGGCGCGCTCGGCCCGTGCGCGCAACTGGCCGCAGCCGCCGTCGACATCCTGCCCGGCCGACTGGCGCAGCTTGGTCAGGATGTGGCGTCGATGCAGATGGCGCGCCATCTCGCGCGCGCGTTCGAGCGAAGGCCGGCGGAACTCGAGGCCGTCGCCGGCATTGAACGGGATGAAGTTCATCACCGCGTACTTGCCGGACAACAGCCGCTCGATCCCGGCGAGTTCCTCGTCGCTGTCGTTGATGCCTTCGAGCAGGGTCCATTGGTACTGGATCGGGTAGCCGGTGGCGCGCGCGTAGCGTTCGCCGGCTTCCACCAGATCGGCCGGATCGATGCGCGGGGCGCGCGGCAACAGGCGTGCGCGCAGATCGGCCCGGGTGGTGTGCAGCGACAGCGCCAGCGCGGGCTTGACCGGGCCGCGCGGCAGGCGCTCGAACACCCGCGGATCGCCCACGGTGGAGAACACCAGGTTCTTGTGCCCGATGTCGCCCACCGTCCCGAGCAGCTCGATGGCGTCCATCACATTGTCGAGGTTGTGCGCCGGCTCGCCCATGCCCATGAAGACCACCCGGCGGACCGTGCGGTAGCGCCGCGCCAGCGCCACCTGGGCGACGATCTCGGCGCTCCCCACCTGGCGCTTGAGTCCCTCGCGCCCGGTCATGCAGAACACGCAGCCCACCGCGCAACCCACCTGGGTGGAAACGCACACACCGTCGCGCGGCAGCAGGACACTTTCGACCGTCTGCCCGCCGCCGATCCTGACCAGTAGCCGCATCGAGCGATCGGCGCTCGGGTGCTGCGAGACCTCGCGCGCCAGCTCGTCGAACTCGACGGCCAGACCGGGCAAGGCCGCGCGCAAGCTCGCCGGGAAGAACTTCTCGGGCTCGCCCTTGCAGCGGTCCAGCGGCCACCCGCGGACCCAGGCCTTGAGCACGGCCTGCTCGTGGATGGGCCTGGCCCCGAGGGCGGCCAGGCGCTGGCGGATGTCCGGGATCTGCACGGTGCGTGGCGCTCAGTTGAATGCGTCCGGCCCACCCATGGCGCGGACGAAGGGCGCGAGCTGCGATTCGTAATGCTTCCAGCGGCCAATGGATGTGTCGTAGATCGGGCGACTGACCTGATCGTAGGAGAGGGTCATCACGGTGCGCCCCGACTGCCAGAAGCTGGCGCAACGTTCGTCCCAGTCGAGCCCGGCGAGTTCAAGCATCCGGCGGGTCCAACCGTCCTGGTCGCGGACCAGGTCCGCGTAGGCAACATCCAGGAAACGCAGGTCCAATCACGCGCTTCCAGTGCGCCATCAGGCGCTCCCATTGGCGCCAGGCGAGCGCAATGTGCTCCAGCGTCGACAGGTACGGGTGCTTTTCCGCCTTGAAATTGCTCATCACGCAGGACACCGCAAGATCCCGCGGGTCCCGCCGCGGGACGATCACCACGGCATCCGGGAACAACATCGAGATCAGTCCGAGATGGACATGGTTCTCCAGGTTCTTGTTGACGTAGACCTCGGCAGGACCGAAACCGTGGCGCACTTGCGCCTGCTCGTAGTCGGCGCGCAGGGCATCCAGCTGCGGCTGCGAGAGCAGCTTGATGCATTCCGGATAGCCCAGGGTGGTGGACAAGATCGCCGGCAATCGCGCGGCCAGGATGTCGATCTCCTTGGCCTCGCCGACACCGGCGGCCCTGGGGTGCGCATCCAGGATCTGTTCGATCAGAGTGGTGCCCGAGCGCGGCATCCCGGCGATGAAGACATGGCGTGTACCGGTAGGACGCGCGCGTGGCCGGGTCGCAAGCGATTCGCGGTCGAATGTGCGGATGATCGAATCGATGCGTGCGACGAAGGCCGCAGGATCGAAGGGAACGGCGGCGGTGGCCTTGGCCTGCAGGGCGGTGCGGAACGCGCCATCGTAGTCCTGCATCCGGTCGAGCGCCTTGGCCTTGAGGAAAAGCAGGCGTGCCTTGACCGGGGCCGGCGCAGGCCGCAGCGGCGTGTACTGTGCAAGACCCTTGTCGACCAGTTTGCGCGCGGCCTTGGCATCGCCCTTGCGCAACAGGATCTGCGCCCAGACCTGGGCGGCGGAAGCGGTCGGCGCTGATGCGTTCATTGCCCGCGCGAGTATCGCCTCGGCCTGCTGCCAGTCTCCGGCGCGCTCCAGGGCGGAGGCTTTCAACACCAGCGCGGACAGGTCCCCGGCTCTGCGCGCCAGGGCCTGGTCGCACCAGTTCAGGGCCGCCGCGCTGTCGCCGCGCGCCTGGGCCACGCGTGCGCACAACAACAGCAGGCTGACGTCGCCTGCCCGCTCCGCCGCGGCCTGCTCGGCATAGGCCTTCGCTTCATCCCACAGACCCTGCATCAAGGTGATCTCGCCAAGCACGGCGAGCGCATCCGCCTGGCGCGGATCGGCGGCGACGATCTGCAGCGCCGTCAACTTGGCGCGCGCGTAGTCGCGCGCGGCCATTGACTGGTTCATCAGCTTGATCGCTTGCGGCAAGGACTGTGCGGTCATCGGGCCAGGTTCGGGTCCAAGTCGGTGGCAGGCGAGGACCCACGGGCCTCGTGGCGCGAAGACTTGCGCCCGCGGCGCGAGCGGTCAAGTGCGCGGCGAGGTTCCAGGCTTCCGCATGGGGCCTTGCGCGCCTCGCAGGCCCGGATCAATAGGGATCAAAGCGCGGCTTGACGAAGCGGATGCGCGTGGCATCGCTGCCATCGCAACTGGCATTGACGATGCCGTGGTCGAAGCGTGCCTCGCGGGCCCACGGCGCAAGCTCGACCCACCCCATGTGGATCGGCCGGTCAGGTACCGCAGTCGACAAGGTCCAGCTGACGTTCCGGCCGACCTGGGGATGTCGCCCGGTCGACCACGCGATGGTGATCGGCACGGCTTCCGCACCCGGCCCGCTTGCGGTCAACCCCATCGGAAACTCGAAACGTCCGACTTCCTGTTCGGCGCAGCCGAACTCGCACGCAAGATGGGTCACGACAAAGTCGGTGTACCAACTGTACGCCCGGTCGAAGTGGAAACTGACCCGCTCCCCGTGCCCAAAAACCACTTCGGCGAACTTCAATCTGCCGCCGACCGGAATCCCGTCGAAGCTGTTGATGTGCAAGGACTCGCGGAATACGCGATTGACGGGTGGATTTGGGTCGGACCAGAAGTCGACGATGTCATGCGCGTAGTGCGACAGCACGCCGACCGGGCAAGCGCCAGCGGCAGCCCGCATTTCCGTGATGCCGCACTTCCCATCGCTGCCACGTGGCGTCGGACCGTGGGCACTGCCGAGGCCGGGGTTGCCGACGTTGGCGACGGCAATCCCGGCATAGCTGGCAGGCGGGCAGACATCGACATCGCTGATGACGAAGGCGGCCGCTGCGGTCGCGCCCGGCAACAGGAGCGCGGCGGATGCGCCGGCGACACGAATGAGCATGGTGCAATTCTCCGGTGGGTGATCAGGGGTGGTTGATCTGATTGAACACGGCATCGGCTCGCTCACGCAGAGTCTGGCTCCTGGCTCCGTTCGCCTGCAGCACGGGCACGGCGGCGATGAGCAGTGCGCGCGCCTCGCCGGTTTCGCCGAGCTGTGCACGGGCTTCCGCCAGGTCAATCTGCAGCCATGAGCGTAGAAGCGATTCCGGCTTCTCCAGGGCGTATTGCTGCAGAATCGGCTCGATGAGGTGGACCAGATCGTGATGACGCTCCAGCTGGCGCAACGCACGCGCCTGAGTCAGTGCAAAGCGCACGCTGTCGTCATGGGTCTCGCCCCAGGTGCGACGGGCAACTTCCACCGCGTGGGTGATGTAGGGAATGGCCGCTTGCGCATCGCCCTCATCGAGGAAGCCGCTGGCCAGGCTGTATTCCAGTTTCGCCACTGCAAGGTTGTCCGGGCCGAGCTCATCGATCAGCAGGCCGCGCGATTGCAGGAACAGTTCCACCGCCGCCGGCCACTGATCGGTGTTGGCCAGCGCGACCGCTTTCTGCATCAGTGCGCCTGCATAGGCGACCGAACGGCTACCGTACTCTGCGTCCACGATCTGCAGTAGCTCTTCAGCCACCGGAAGGACGTCGTGCCCGCGGCCCGCGCGGGCCAGCAGGTAGGACAAGGTCCGCAGCGCGGTCGCGATCTCCACCGGAGGCTGATGGGTTGCGCGCATTCGGGCGATCACCCTTTCGGCCAGCTCCAGGGCGACAGCCGGCTCACCCGCGATAGCCATCGCCAGGGCACGCTGCAGCCGTGTGCGGTGGATCACCGGCGAGTCATCGGCAAGGCGTTCGGAGAGCATCCGGTCCGCGTCGGCCATGGTGCGCGCGGCTCCGGCGTAGTCGCCCCGCCGCTGCTGCAGCTTTGCACGGTAGTCATGCAGGGTGGCGATCGCGCTTGCGTCACGCTCCTCACGCAGCGCGGCATCGACACGTCGTCCGGCTTCGTCGTAGCGATCAGCGCCGAGCATGATCGCCGCGGCGATCCGGTTGGCCCGGGCGCGCTCGGCTAGCGACAGGATGGGGTCATCCGCGATGGCAAGGACATCGACGTCTGCCGCGGCAGAGGGCGTGCCACTGCCGAGTGCCGCCTCCGCGAGCGCCAGTCCGAGCAAATGGCGGGTATGCGCGTCGATGTCCCTGCGCGATCGCAGCCGGCGAGCCGCGCCGCCCAGCAGCGTGGCAACCCGCGTCTGACCGCCGGCGTATGCAGGATCCGCCGAACGAAAGGTCTCGACCAGGAACTGAGTGACCCCGCGGGCTTCGTCCCGTTGCTGGCGAACCTCGACGGATTGCCGGTACAGGGCTACGGTCGCAACTGACAGGAGCGCCACCATGGTCGCCGCCAGACTGGTGGAAACGGCGTTGCGACGCAGGAAGCGCGACCACAGATACCAACGGTGCGAACGCCGCAGGCTGATCGGCCGGTGCTGCAATACCGAGTGGATGTCGTCCGCCAGAGCAGCAACCGAGGCGTATCTGCGCTCCGGCTCCTTCCTGATTGCGTGCAGCACGATGCGATCGAGATCGCCGCGCAACCTGGTCGCCGGATAGGGAACGCCGGTCGCGGTCTCGCTCGGTGGCCGCGGCATCTGGTGAAGGATGCGTGCCCGCGCAGCCGCAGGCGAGACCCCGGTCAGCTCAAGCGCGGGCCGGTCGGCCAGCAGTTCGTACAACAGGGCGCCCAGCGCATAGATGTCGATGGACACGCCGTCACCCTCGCCTTCGATCTGTTCCGGCGCCGCGCAGGGCAGCGACAGATAGCGCGACTCGGGCGCAGTGTGACCGTCTGGCAGCGGCTGATCCGGATGCCGATGCAGCGACTTGGCGATCCCGAAGTCGAGGAGCTTCGGCTCGCCGCTCTTCTCCACCAGTACGTTGCCGGGCTTCAGGTCGCGGTGAACGACGAGCTGCCGGTGCGCGTAGTCCACGGCGCGGGCAATTTTCAGGAACAGGCGCAGACGGGCTGGCAGGTCCAGGCGGTGCGCGCGAGTGTAGTCAAGCAGCGGGGTGCCGGAAACGTACTCCATCGCGAACGCCGGCGTGCCATCGGCGGACTCGAATGCGTCGATGAAACGCGCGATACCAGGATGGTTCAGCCTGGCCAGTATGCGTCGCTCGCGATTGAATCGCTGCAGCAGGTCGCGTCCGGCCAGGACACCACGGACCGTCTTGATCGCCACGCGCTGGTCCACCCGGCCATCGACCCGGGCGCCCAGATACACCCGACCCATTCCGCCCACGCCAAGGACGCCCTCGACGCGATACGGGCCAAGGCGCGCACCAGGCGCAAGCTCGGGATCGCCCAGTTGCGCCAGGGCCTGAAGTGCCGCGGGCGGATCGGGAGCTGCCTGCGAATCCGCTGCGATCATCTCCTCGACCATCCGCCGCAGAATGACGTCCTCCGCGCAGGCTGCGGCGACCGCGCTGGCACGCGGTACCTCGGGCATGTCGATCACCCGGTCGAAGATCTCATGCGCCTGCTGCCAACGCCGGCCGTCCAGCGCTACCGCCATTGCGACACCGGCCCGAATGCTCGACGCTCGCGCTTGCCGTCGGCGACGCGCCATTGCCTGCCGGGCGCGGAGGCTCGTTGCGCGTGGTTACATTGCGAGTGCCAATCACTGCATGGAATCATCTGGGATCAAATGCCTGGCGCATGCCTGCTTGCAGACAAGCAACGCGCAACGCCGGGGAGGATTGGCTCAGGACATCCGCGCGAGGCACCGCGGGCGCTGTGATCGTTGCGCCGCCGCGCATGCAGCCCGGGGAACAGGGAGACCATGGATCCACCCATTACCGAACTGCTGAGTCGTTGGCGCGGCGGCGACAAGGTGGCGGAAGCCGCGCTTATCGAAGCGGTGTATCCGGTCCTGCGCGAACTCGCGCGGGCACAGTTGCGGCGCAATGGCAGCGCCACGCTGCGGGCGACGGAACTCGCAAACGCTTCCTACGAGCGCCTGCTGGGGCAACAGGCAGAATGGCGCAATCGCAGCCATTTCTTCGGAATCGCCGCAACGGTCATCCGGCGCGTGCTGATCGACAGTCTGCGCGAACGCGCTGCCGACAAGCGCGGCAGCGGCCAGGCGCCGCTGCCGCTGCACGATCTGCCGGAATCGGACCACCCGAGCGACAGCGGCGGAATCGACTGGATCGAACTCGACCAGGCGCTGACGGAACTTGCCCGGGTCCAGCCGGAGACCGCGCGGGTGGTCGAGTTGCGCCTCTTCGGCAGCCTCTCGATCGAGGAAACGGCAGAGGCCTGCGGCAGCTCCGTGGCGACCGTTGGCCGCCAGTGGCGTTTCGCGCGCGCGTGGATAGCCGCAACCCTCGGCATGCCCTGGCACGAGGCCCCCTAGTGTGGTGTTCCGTAATTAAGTTGACGAAATTTCCGATGCATCCAGGCGGCTGGCGCACGCGCCAGCCGCCGGCCAGCTACCTCAGCGACAAGTGTTGAAGGTGCCATCGCCCTGGCACACATACGCGGCCGTCGCGTCCCACCTCCCGCAACTGGCCAGGGCGTAGCCGAGCAGGCGCGAGAAGCTGAAGCTCGGCCACAGGGTGGAGACAGTGGCATCCACCGAGAGACCTGGCTGCCACGGGGACAATGACCCAGATGCGCCGTTGGACGCCGACTGACCGTAGGGCGAACTGCAACTCTCGCCGCCGCCGCTCATTGGCAGGCATGCCAGGGCTTCGGTGTACACGCTGCCCGAGTACGCCTTCTCGTTCGCCTGGTTGTGCGTCAGCACCGCAGTGGCACTGGCGCCGTGATACGCGAAGCCCGGATAACTGTCCGCGCTGACCTGGGCGGTGACGCCACCACCACACAAGGATACGATGCGGCCGTCGTGGTCCTTCTCACCGTTGCCAATCGCCTCCGCGACCTTTTCCGAGAAGCGCCGGGCTGCGGCGGGATCGACCGCCTGAAGGTTGCCTGCCACCATCGCGTTCAACTGGTCGACAGCGTCGCGGCCGAACGCAAACATGCGGACGTTGCCCCCTTTTTCGACGCGATAGAGGTGCGGCGCGATCGCGACGGCGTGGGCGCCCGCAAACTTCAGGAAGTGGGCCTCAGAGCGCTCCGACATGGCTCCGGGGGCGGCGTGGGCAAACTGGGCCAGCGCCAAGGACAGGGCCAACAGGGACTGCTTGTAGTGATGCATGGATGACTCCGATAGGTCGGGAATGTCCGACACTGAACTACGCGGCGCGGACCATCGGATTCGATCACGGGGTGATCATCCAGGACGCGAGGTTGGCGCCGGACGGGATCCACGCCGCGGCTCGGCCGGACCACGGCCGAGCCGCGGCCATCACGCCTGCGCCAGGTTCAGCTCTGTCGACGCCGGAATGACGCCGCCTCGAGATCCCGGAAGAGACCACAGGCCGTCGCGTTGGGCTGCGCCAGCAACGGGAGTCCCTGGGGATGAGTTGCCGTGATGCCGCCATTGCCACCACCACCATTGCCGAGGCAGTCGCTGATGCACTGCGCCCGCTCTTCCTCGCAGTAGGGGTCCTTGAGAGGAATCACGCTGGGATCGCGTGGGTCGGAGATGGTGCAATCGCCAAACCGGGAGAGACATCCCAGCACGCAGAGTCCATCGAGAATGGGGCCGATGATGGGCGCAGCCGGCGCTGACGGAGCACCCAGCGCGAGGGCGAGGATGAGCAGGGCAAGCGTTCGTTTCATGTCTGATCTCTCTGTCGAAGTGAACACGCGGGCCTGCGTGGACCGCGATGGAAGCCGTCGGCTTCGAGGACTAAGGCGTCTTCCGGCAGGCAAGGACGCCACGCGCGATCTGCGTGGGGACGATCTGGCTCCCCGATGCGACCTCCGTCCAGAGCGATGGCGTATTGCGCGGCCAAAGACCGCTTGTCTGGGGCACACGTCCCGGAGACTGGAAAATGTTCAAGCATCTGTGCCGCTTGCTTGTGCTGGGCCTGCTCGGCCCCGCGCAATGCGCCATGGCCGCGACCTACTGCGTCAACTTCGCGGCCAGTGATGCCGCACGCACCCATTCCACGGTGCACGACGCGATCCTCAGTGCCGAGAGCAACGGCCCCGGCGAGGACACGATCAAGCTCAGCACCGGAACACATCTGGCCGAACCGGTGTCGATCTCCGGCCAGGTCCGCATCGTCGGCGGCTACACCAACTGCTCCGCCAGCACGCCATCCAATACTTCGCGAATCGACGGTGGCAATTTCAACGGCTCGATCTTTCGCATCGTGCAGTTCATCAGCGCGCCGCGCCTGTACCTGGAGCGCGTCGGACTGACCAACGGCGACGACAGCGACGATGGCCTGGGCGGCGCCATCGAGGCCCGCGGTCCCGGAACCGTCGTGGAGTTCGGCCCGGACAGCGGTGCATTCACCAACAGCGCCAGCGGCAGCGGCGGCGCCATCCATCTCACCGGGGCCACGCTGCTCCTGGGTCACGGATCATTGCTGGACAACAATGCCGCCGGGGGCGATGGCGGCGCCATCTATTGCGACGGCGGACGTGTGCTCCAGGGCGTCGAGGGCAACACCACCCAGACCAGCACCTGGCGCAACAATCGCGCCGGTCGCGATGGCGGTGCGCTGGCGGCAGTCAACGGATGCACTGTCGAACTCTTCGGTGGCAGCGCGGTTTCGATTTCCGGCAACACCTCGATTGGGTCAGGCGGCGCATTCCTGTTGTTGAACTCCAGCCTGAGCGCGCGGCTGGGCACGCTGATCTCCGGCAACTCGGCTTCGGAGCATGGCGGCGGCATCTATTGCGGCGGCGTGACCACGTTGGCGCCCAGCCAGGTCAACCTGATCGACTCGGGCGTGCAGAGCAACACCGCGGCCCTCGATGGCGGCGGCATGCGCGGCGCACAGGCATGTACGCTCAGCTTGTCGGGCGCGACCCTGGTTGCTTCGAACCAGGCGACGCGTGGCGGCGGCGCCGCGCTGGCCGACGCGGCAACGCTGATGGCGAATCGCAGCGCGCCGGGCGGTCCGCTGGTGCAAGTTCCGGCATCGGCGGGACCGCGGATCATCCTGAACCGTGCCTGCGGCGGCGGCGCGGGGATTCAAGCCAGCGGTGCGGCCCGCATCCGCTTGCGGGGGGCGGTGGTCAGCGGCAACCTTTCGATCGGCACCAGCACCTGCGGGAGCGAGGGCGGCGGCGGCATCCTGATGCAGTCCACCACTGGCGATGCGCAACTGCTGATCTCATTGCATGACAGCTGCCCGGACGACGAACCCTGCAACCAGATCAACGACAACCTCGTCGACAACACCAGCGCCGGGAACGCCTCTTTGGGGTTCGAAGCAAGGGGCGGCGGCCTCGTGGTGCAGTCAGGATCTGTCTGCCTGATCGAGAACGCAACGCTGACGGGCAACCGTGCCCTCGCGCGCAACGGGACCTTGATTCCCAACGACGACCGCGCTGACGGCGCCGCCCTGCAATTGGTCGACTGCACCAGGCTGACCTTGCGTCATGCCGTGATCGCCGGGAACACCGGCGACGGCGAGTTGGCCTCGATCCTGTACCTCGGCGCGAATGCCTTGCTGGACTACGTGACGATCGCTCGCAACATCCTCAATACCAGAGTCATCAATGGCGGCGCGCTGATCAGTCGACCGGTCACAGGTACCGGCGTGACCATCCGAAGTTCGATCCTCGACGACACGGACTTCAAACTGCTGGACGTGAACGGCGGCAGCCCCATGCTGGTCGCCGCCGACTGCTCCCTGGTGCGCAGGATCGGGGAACTGCCCAACCAGACCCGTCTGACCTCCCTGCCGGCCGTGTTCGTGGACCCGCTCAACGGCGACTTCCGTCCAGCCCCCAATGGTCCGCAGATCGACTACTGCGACGGGCCCACCGGTCAGGGTCTGGAATACGATCTGGACCTTGCCTCGCGTGGCCTGCCCAATCCGTCGATCGTGCAGGGATTCGGCAACTACGATGCCGGCGCCTACGAATCGAAAGTGATCGACGATCTGCTGCTGCGTACCGGATTCGAGTAAGTGCTCACGCTTCTGGCAGGCCCGCCGCACCGGGCCCGGCGAGCGACTGGCGCACAGCCACGCTGCACGTGCATCCTGACGCACCAACGCCGCGACCCTGGCTGATGACGCAACCCGAGCACACCGTCGATCTGCGCTTCGCCCGCCTCTACGAGGAACTGAAGCGGCTGGCGCGGCACAAACGCATCGCGTCCGAGCAGACCCTCAACACCACCGGCATCGTCCACGAGCTTTACCTCTCGATGGTCGATGGCGGCGACCTGGAGTTCGAGCACCCGCGCCAGTTTTATGCCTACGCCGGGCGCGCCATCCGCCACATGCTGATCGACCGCGCCCGATCGCGCGAGCGCATGCGCCGTGGCGGCGACCTGCAAAGGGTCGATCTGGACGCGGTGTCCGAGAACGAGTTCGCCGCCGATCCGCGGCGTCTGCTCGAAATCGACCGGGCCCTGGATGCATTGGCAGTGACTGATCGGCGTGCGGCCGAGGTCTTCGAGCTGCATTATTTTGCGGGGCAGACGCTGACGCGCATCGCCGAATTGCTGGGTTTGTCGCTGCGCACGGTCGACCGCGACTGGCAGTTCGCGCGGGCCTTTCTCCAGATGCAACTCGGTTGAGCCATGCAGACCACCACCGATGCGCTGCGAAGCTGGTTCGACCGCTACCGGGCAGTGGCCCAGAGCGAGCGCACCGCCTGGCTGGCTGCGCAGCCGCTGGACCCGGCGCTGCGCGGCGACCTTGAACGCCTGATTGCCGCCAGCGAGCACAGCGGCGTGCTGGATGTGCCCATCGGCGAGTGGATGCTGGCGCTGGAGGAGGATGGCGGCGGCGACGACGCCATCGGCAGCGAAATCGGCGGCTATCGCCTGCTGCGTGCGCTCGGTTCCGGCGGGATGGGCGCGGTCTACCTGGCCGAACGTGCCGACAAGGACTTCCAGCAGCAGGTCGCGATCAAATTCCTCCACCGCGGGCTGCACACGCCGCAGCAGCGCTCGCTGTTCCGGCGCGAGCGGCGGATCCTGGCGAGCCTGAACCACCCGAACATCGCCCGGTTGATCGACGGCGGCGTCACCGATGGCACGCCGTACCTGGTGATGGAATATGTCGACGGCACGGCGATCACCGAACACTGCACGCGCAGCGCGATGCCGCTGCGCGCCCGCCTGGGCCTGTTCGTGTCGGTCTGTCGCGCGGTGGCCGCCGCGCACGCCGCGCTGATCGTCCATCGCGACATCAAGCCGGCCAACGTGCTGGTGAGTGCCACAGGTGAGGTCAAGCTGCTCGACTTCGGCATCGCCAAGCTGCTCGACGACAGCGATTTCGCCACCCAGACCGCGCGGGCGCTGATGACGCTGGTCTACGCATCGCCCGAGCAGCGTCGCGGCGAGAACGTGACGACCTATTCGGATGTGTACTCGCTCGGGGTGCTGCTGCACGAGCTGCTGCTCGGATCGCGCCCCGATCTGGAAGGCCTCAAGGCGCGGCCATCGACCCAGGCGACCACCCGCCCGGAAAGCGAGTTCGAGTGCGGCCGGTTGCCGTCGCCACCGGCAGCACTGGCGCGTGCGCTGCGCGGCGACCTCGACAACATCCTGGCGCGCGCGCTGGCGCCGGAGCCGGCCGCGCGCTACGACGGCGCGGCCGCCCTCGCCGACGACATCGAGCGTCATCTGCGCGGCGAACCGGTGAGCGCGCATCCGCCCTCGCGCTGGTACCGGCTGCGCAAATTCGTGGCGCGGCACCGGCTGGCCAGCGCTGTGACCCTGACGCTGACGCTGGCCACCCTGCTCAGCCTGGCCCTGGCGCTGGAACAGGGCCGGCGCGCGCGCTTCGAGGCCGAACAGGCGCGCGCCCAGGCGCAGCGCGCCACGACGGTGCGCGATGTGCTGATCGACATCCTGGAAACCTCCAGCGCCGATCTGCCCGCCAACCAGAAGCCGACACCGGAAGTACTCGCGGCGATGGCGGAGAAGAAGGTGCTCGCCGATCCGCTGCTGGCGCCTGAGCTGCGCGCGGACATCCTGCTGACGCTGGCCAACATCCACCTGTCGCAGCGCGCGTTGGCCGATGCGCAAAGGGCGCTGGACGCCGCCCGGCCCTTGCTGGCGGATGGCGACCGCCTGCGCCACGCGCGGCTGGAGGCACAGCGCCTGCTGCTGGACGGCGAAGCCGAACGCGCCGCGGCACTGCTGCGCGAATGGCTGCCGACACTGGAAGCGGCGCCCCAGCCGGAAAGCGGCGATGCGCTGCAGACCCTGGCGTTCATCGAATGGGACCTCGGCGACTTCGATGCCGCGCTGCGCCTGCTGCAACTGGCCGCGAAACACCTGGAACAGACCCACGGCGTGGACAGCCTCAGGGCGATCGAGGCGCACGCCGACGTGGCCAATCACTATGCCTCGCGCCAGCAATGGGCGCAGACCGAAGCGCTGCTGACCCCGTTGCTGCAGCGCTGGGAAGCGCTGGGCCTGCCGCTCAACTCGCATTTCACCAACGACCTGGTCCAGTACGGTTACGCGCTGATGGGCCTGGGCCGCAACCAGGAGGCGGAGCATGCCCTGCGGCGCTCGCTGCAACTGCGCCAGCAGATCTTCGTGGCGCCGCATGACCGCATCGCCAACTCGCTCTCGGCGTTGGGCATGCTGGCGATCCAGCAAGGCGATTTCGCAGCCGCGATCGAGCACCGGCAGGCATCCCTGGGCATGCGCGAGGCGCTGTTCTCTGATCCGCATCCGTTGCTGGTGATCACCCGCATCCAACTCGCCGGTTCCTATCTCGCTGCCCGCGATTTCGCCGCGGCCCAGGCGCAGGCAGAACGCGCCGCGGAGAACTGCGCGACGCCGGGCTTCGACCACCCCTACTGCGCGCAGACCGCGTTGCTGCTGGCGCGGATCGCGCTGGAGAGCGAGCAACTGGAGGCGGCGGCGCGGCACGCGGCGCGCGCGCGCGACCAGGCCATCGCCACTTATGGCGAGCATGGCGCGGAGGTCGGGCGCCCGTTCCTGGTGCTGGCCCAGGTGGCCGCGCTGCGCGGCGAGCGCGACGCCGCGTTGGCGGCATTCGAGCGCGGCATTGCCGAGCTGAAGCCCCAGAGTGCCGCCGGCCGCGCCGGCCGCCTGTTGCGCGCCGACGCGCTGCTGCGTCTGGGCGATGCGGCCGGGGCCTGGCAGGACATCGAGGCGCTGGGAGCCAACGTGTCGCAGCTCGGCGCCATCGATGCCAGCCGCTACTGGACGCTGTACGCGGAACTGGGCGCCATCCGCGGCGACGCCGCCGCCGTGGAGGCTGCGCGCGCCGCGTTCGAGTCGCCCCTGCGCGACCGCGATCCGGCGTGGATCGCGCGGCGGGAAGCCATGCAGCGCTGAGCGCGAGCCTCGTTCTATCCCGTCAGGGAATCAGTGCCTGCAGCTTCCGCACCACCCACGCCGCGTCCACCGGCGCGGTGTTGCGGCAACGTGGATCGACGCAGTAGCGGTCCGGGAGCAGCAGCCGGACACCATCGAGATCCAGATGCGGCTCGGGCGCCAGGCGAAAGCCCGACTGCGCCTGCGCGAGCAGCCCCGCCCGCGCTTCGGGATCGGCGTATGCGCGCCTCAGCGCGCTTGCCAGCTCTTCGCCGTCATCCGGCCGCTCCAGCAAGGTGGGGACCCACTGCGCCTTCAGCGCCCTGCGCGCCACAGCGAGGTCGCCGCCCAGGGCATAGACGACATCGCCGACCAGCACCCCGTACAGGTTCTGCGTGGACGGCGCGGGCCAGGCATCGTCCACGGCGGCCTCGCTCTCGCGCTGCCCGTGGATCCAGGGCCGCGGCAGGGTGACCACCGGCAAGCTGGCATCGAGGTCGGCGCCGGCCAGGCCGGCGCGCAACTGCATGATCCGCTGGGCGCGTTCCAGTTGCGGGTAGCGCTGCTGTGCCAGCACGAGTTGCTGCAACCCGGCCTGGGCCTGGCCCGCGCGCAACAGGACCAGGGCGAGCAACTCCGCGCTGCTGTCCGAGCGCGCCAATGGCTCCGGCGCGCGGTCGATGAAGGACTGCACCATCTGCAGCACCTCGTCGGGCGCGTCGGTACGTGCCTGATGGGCCAGGCTCTCGACCAACTCATACGGGACGTCGGACCGCCACAATGGGCGCCAATCCGGCTGCGCCAGCAATCGCCGCAGCGCTGCCCGGGCTGCGCCAGGGTCCATTTCATCGATCTGTTCCAGGCGCTCGCGCATTCGACGCTGCAGCGCGGCGAACTCGTCCTTGCCGCCTCCCTCGCCTGTCGCCTCGCACTGGAGCGGCGCCGCCAGGTGCCGGCTGAAAGCGCGCAGCCCTTCGGCTAGCGCCAGCGCACTGGTTGGCTGCAATCGCCGATGGCCCGTGCGGCAACTCGCGTCGGCGACGAAATCGCACTCGACGGCGGGCAGCGGCAGGCGCACGCCGAGGAAATCGACTGCACTGCCCGGCCTGGCACGCAGCGAGCGCTGCAGCTCCGCCCAGGCCTGTTCCACGACCACGCGCGGATACAGGTCGTCCAGCCTTTGCCTCAGGCCGTAGGGGAAATTGGTGCAGCCCGCGAGGTGCACCTGCCAGCCTCGCCGCAGCAACCAGGCCAGCTCAGCCTGACTTCCGCGGGTGGCGGCGACCAGTTCGACCTCTGGAATCAACCACGGTAACGAAGGCGGCTTGTCCACGCTGCACTCGGTGCGTCCGGGGTGGTACAGGGGGTCAATCGCCACCGCGGGCCATTCCGAGGGCGCCGGCACGCTTCCGGTTTGCAGCCAGATGCGCACCAGCGGCGCGCAGTCGCTGGCGCACAGCCGGGCATCCAGGGCCCAGGCGCGGCGCGCGCTGACGAGTGCCAGCTGCGGCTCGCCAGCCTTGAGCTGCGCCCGCGCCCAGAGGCTCTGCCAGGGTGCCTCAGCCGCCAGCGCCGGCACCCGCTGGAGCATCGCGTCGAGCGTCGGCAGCACCTGGTCCAGGTGCGATTCGAAGGACGAATCGGCCAGGAATGCGCGGTACAACGGCCCGTCACCGTAATTCCAGTTTCGATTCCCGCTTCCCAGCAGGGCGATTTCCTGCTCCGATGCCGCCGCAGACCAGCGTGCGAGGAATCCCGGCAGCGCCTCGCGCGCATCCCTCGAAGCACGCAGCGCACGCTCGAAGCGCTCGCTGGCCAGCGCGCGGGGATTGGAGGTGTCGAAATCCTGCGCGGTCAGCGCAGCGCACCACAGCAGGCCCAGCATCGTGCAGCGGGCAAAATGGCGCAGCACGCCATCACGCATGCTGGTCACCCGGACTCTCACCGAACATTCGATAACTCATTGATCTGAAGAGCAGTTTGTCCGCAAAGGACGCGAAGGACGCAAAGAAGAGCGGAAACCGCTTTCGCTTCCTTTGCGTTCCTTTGCGGACGAGAAAAGTGGCGCGGGTCGCGAAGAAGTTCGATGCGCGAATAAGCGCACCGCCAGGGGCGACCGGAACTCTCTCACCGAACATTCGATAACTCATTGATCTGAAGAGCAGTTTGTCCGCAAAGGACGCAAAGGACGCAAAGTAGAGCCAAATCCATATCCGGATGCGGGCGCATGGCGACTCTGCGCAGCCCAAGACGCTCTTGCCATCTTTGCGTCCTTTGCGTCCTTTGCGGACAAAAACAGGCACGGGTACGCGACCGTTCGATGCGCGAATAAGCGCCCCGGCAGGGGCGACCGTCACGCCTGCACGACCTACTGCCTGGCCACCGTCGCTTCCTCGACAATGATCGGGTAGCGATAGCCGGCGCCGAAGTCCTTATCGACGTAGACCGTGCCGGTGATTGTGATCACCTCACCCACCGCGGCCTCGTCCAGGGTGGTTACGGTCAGGTCGTTGGTGCCCTTGCCCGCGTCGCCGCTGCCGTCCTGCAGGTGGACCCAGTTCTTGCCCATCACGCCGGGGTTGTACTTGACCACCTTGCCGCGGACGGTGATCCGCTGGCCGGCCAGACCCGCGCCCTGCGACCAGGTTTCCTCGACCGTGCGCGCATCGCTGTCGCTGGCCTTGGCGATCTTCTCGGCGGTGGTGGCGGTCGGCTGCGCGAGCGCCGCGTGCAGGTTGCCGTCGGCGACCGCACCCGGCGCGCTGAGCGAGCCGAAATAGATCTCGTCGAAGGTGCGCCCCAGCGTCCTGGAGGCGAACTGGCGCATGCGCATGGCCTGGTGCACGGTGACCTCGGCACCATTCTCGACCTGCGCCGCGGACACCGCGGCCCAGACCTCGCCCGCGGCGGTCTGCAGCCGCAGGTACAGGTATGGCGGTGCGGGAATCTGTTCGAGCACGCGGCCGCTCAGGCTCTCGCCCATCGGCGCGGCAGCGGACGCCGGCGTCTGCGGCGCCGCCGGCATGGCCGCCACCGCGGTGGGCTCGGAAGCATTGCTGCCACAGCCGGCAAGGACGGTCGCCAGGACCAGCAGCGAAACGGTGCGACGCATGCGGGAGTCTCCGGATACGGGCCGGCCTGGCCGGCGGAAGCCGCGATTCTACGCAGCAGCAGCGGGGCATCGCTGGTCCACGCGCAGTCCGGGCGTGCCCGATGCGGCTCGCGAGCGCATCCGGTTTGCCGGATGATCCAGCGCCATTCCACCCATCCGGAGCCTACCCGCGCATGAGCCAGCCAGTGCCATGGCGTCGCCGCCTGCTCGTGGCACTGGCAACCGTCGGCGCGGCGGAGTACGCCTGCTTCCGGCGCCGGTCCTTCCCGGCGCTTCCGCGGGGGCCAGGTCCGCATTGACGGCTGTCAAGGCAGGCTGCGGGTGTGCGCCCATGCTGACTTCAGGCTCATTCCGATCGTGAATGGAGATCAGCATGAAGACCCAGGCGGTGAGGTGCGCGAGCCCTGCCCGCGGCATTGGCTGGGAAAGGCGCCTGCCCACGGTCCTGGCGCTGTTGGTCCTGCCACTGGCCGGAACGCCATCGGCGGCGCAGGCTGCATGCGCCACGCAGCCACCGGATCTGGCCGCCTGGTGGGCGGGCGAGGACAACGCCCTCGACCAACTGGGCATCCAGCACGCCATCTTGACCAACGGCACCGGGTTCGCCGCGGGTTTCGTCGGGCGCGCCTTCCAGTTCGATGGCATCGACGATCAGATGCGGGCAGGCCTGCTTGGCGGAATCGGCCTGACGGAAACGGACCCGCTGTCCATCGCCGCCTGGGTCAATTCCGCGAACGTGGCCGCCACGACCGTGCAGGTCATTGTCGGCAACTACATGGGCGAGCAGGGTGGCAGCGGCAACTTCTCGGTCCACCTGCGAATCGGCGATGGCAATCTCGGTTTCAGCATCGACCAGCGCCAGGTGGCCGGCTCCTCGGTGTCGACGCCGATCAGCAACGGCTGGCACTTCGTGACCGCGACCTACGACGGCAACACGCTGGCGCTGTATCTCGATGGCCAGCCGAGTGGATCGACACCGCGCGGGTTCGCCGGTTCGGTGGCGAACACGCGCGGCTGGAACGTCGGCAATTTCTCCGATGAGACCAATGCCGCGCACGGCTTCAATTCCAGCTTCAACGGCCGCCTGGACGAAGTCATGGTGTTCGGACGGGCCCTTGGCGCCACCGAGGTGGAGGCCATCTTCGATGCCAGCTCCCTGGGCGTCTGTCCGCCGATGATCTTCGCAAATGGCTTCGAGGGCAGCGGGCGCTGACCCGCGGTGCAGGCGCAGGCGGCTGTGGCGGCAGGCGAATCAGCCGTCCGCGGGCCGCTGGCGCCACACCGGCGCCAGGCTGACGCTGGCGCCCTCGCTCATCAGTTGAACTTCGCCATCCTGCACCAGGCACTGCAGGTCCATGCCGCGGGCCAGCAGCGGTGCCAGCCGCTCGCCGGCATCGGGTGGCAGTTCCGCCACACCGAGGTTGGCGCAGCGGGCCAGCGCCGCAGCGTTCTTCTCCCACCAGGGACCGAAGGTGCGCCCGCTGTAACCGGCGACCAGCGTGACCCGCCGCGCGCGGCCGCAGGCGCGGCGGACGGCGGTCTCGTCCGGCTGGCCGAGTTCGATCCAGTGCTCGATCTCCCCGGTGAGCGAGCGCAGCCAGAGATCGGGCTCGCCGTCGCTGCTGATTCCGCGGCCGAACTCCAACCGCTCGGCAGCGAACAAGCCGAAGCACAGCAGGCGCACCATCAGGCGCGCGTCGGTCTCCGAAGGGTGCTGCGCCAGCGTCAGCGAGTGAGTGGCGTAGTAGTGGCGGTCGAGGTCGGAGACCTGCAGGCTCGCGCGGTGAACGGTGGCCTTGAGTGCCATGGCAGTCGGCAAAGGGAGGGCGCCGCGGATTCTACGGGTTGCGCCGGCAGCGCTGACCGCGGTCCAGTAGCATCCCGACCATGGAGACCGTCTTCGACACCCGCTGGCAGCTCGTGCGCGAGGCCTTCGAGGCGGCGCTTTCCTTGCCCGAGGAGGCCCGCAGCGCCTTCCTCGACCTGCGCTGCGGCGCGGATGCGGCCCTGCGCGCCGAGGTCGAGGCCCTGCTGAAGGTGGCGACCAGCGTATCCCACGACAACCCGACGCAGCCGTCGCGGACGCTCGCCTGGGACGCCGCCAACGAACCGCGCGACAACCTGATCGGACGCCAGTTGGGCCAGTGGCGGGTGGAACGGATCCTCGGCGCCGGCGGCATGGGCGCGGTCTACCTGGGGCGCCGGGTCAGCGGCGATTTCGACCAGGATGTCGCGATCAAGGTGCTGCACATCGGGATCAGCCGCTCGCCCGAGATCGCGGCGCGCTTCCGCTCCGAACGCCAGATCCTGGCCCAGCTCGACCATCCCTACATCGCGCGCCTGCTGGACGGCGGCACCCTGCCGGAGGGCCTGCCCTACCTGGTCATGGAGTTCGTCGAGGGCGAGCCGATCGCCCTGCACTGCAATCTGCGCAAGCTGTCGGTGAGCGCGCGCATCGAGCTGATGATCAAGGTCTGTCGCGCGGTGCAGGCGGCCCACCGCAATCTGATTGTCCACCGCGACCTGAAGCCGGACAACATCCTGGTCGATTCGCACGGCGAACCCAAACTGCTGGATTTCGGCATCGCCAAGGTGCTGGACGACGCCGGCGGGGTGCAGACGCACGCGGACCAGCGCCTGCTGACCCCGCGCTACGGCGCGCCGGAGCAGTTCAAGGGCGAGCCGATCACCACCGCCACGGACGTCTATTCGCTGGGTGTGACGCTGTACGAATTGCTCACCGGGGTGTCGCCCTACGAGGTGGCCGGCGGCGACACCATCGGCCTGGTGCGGGAGGTGTGCGAGGTGGATCCGCGCAGCCCCAGCGAGCGTCGCGAGCGCCTGTCGCGCGGCGGAAACCGGCTGGACGATCTGCGCTTCGGGGCGGACCTCGATGCGATCGTCATGAAGACCCTGCGCAAGCGGCCGGAGGATCGCTACGGCTCGGTCGACACCTTGATCGACGATTTGCAGCGCTACCTGCGCGACGAGCCGGTGCACGCGCGCCAGGGCAGCCGCAGCTACCGCATGCGAAAGTTCGCGCGGCGCCACCGGCTGGCGCTGAGCCTGGCCGCGATGGCGCTGCTCGCAGCCGCGACCACTGCGCTGGTGTGGCGCCAGCAGCGCGACCAGGTGGCCAGCGAGCGCGACAAGGCGCGCGCCGTCACCACCTTCCTGGTGGAACTGTTCGACCAGGGCGATCCCTTCCTGCACCCGGGCAAGCCGCCGAGCGTCGAGGAGGTGGTCCGGCGCGGCGCCGAGCGGCTGTCCTCCGGGCAACTGGCGGACCCTCTGGTGCGCGCCGAACTGGCGCTCAGCCTGTCGCGGGTGTACCTGCAGATCGGCTCGTTCCCGGGAGCGCTCGAACTTGCCCAACGGGCCGATGCCGACGTGCGCGCAGGCCCCGGCGACGCCCTGCTGCAGGCGCGCGCGGCCGAACGCCTGGCCGAGGCGCTGATGGAGAACGATCAGCTCGACGCGGCGGCGACAGAATGGGAGCGCGCGTTGACGCTGGCGCCGCAGACCGGCGCCGCAGCCGACGCCACGCGCGCGTCCGCGCTGGCGGGCCTGGGCGATCTGCGCCGGGCGCAACGGCGCTATGCCGACGCCGTCGCGGCGCTGGAGCAGGCGCTCGCCCTGCACCTGGCCGCTGGAGCGCATGCGGACCTCGCGGCCGCGGCACAATCGGCGCAGCCGGGCGGCCCGGGCGGGACCCTGTCCCAGGTCGCACACATGCTGTGCCGCACCCTGGTCGACAGCGGCCAGAACAAGCAGGCCGCGACCATCTGCCGCCAGACGTTGGCACTCAAGCAGCGCGTCTACGGTGCCGAGCACCCGGCGCAGGCATCCACCCTGGTCCAGATGGCCAACCTCAGCGCTGCCGCGGGCGACTCGGAAACGGCGCTGCAACTGTCGCGCCAGGTACTCGCGCTGCTGGCTGGGGTCCTGGGGCCGGACCATCCGCGCGTGGGTGTCGGGCAGCTCAACCTGGGCGCGGACCTGCGTGCGCTCGACCGCCTGGACGAGGCCGAAGCCGCGGCGCGCGAGGCTATGCGCATCTTCACCCTGGCGCGCGGCCCGGATCACGCGCACACCCTGCTGGCGCAGAACAACCTGGCCAACATCCTGTACTCGCAGGGCCGCTTCGAGGACGCCCTGGCGGCGCACCGCGAGGTGGCCGAGCGCCGCGCGCGCACCCTGCCCGCCGACGACCCGGCGCTGGCGCAGTCGCAGTACAACATCGGCAAGTGCCTGTACCGGCTGGGCCGCTGGGCGGAGGCGGAAACGGCCTGGTCCAGTGTGCTGCGGGCCGAATCGGACACGGCGACCGGCAATCATCGCCTGGCGCAGCTCGGCCTCGCGCTGCTGCGCCTGGAACAAGGCGACGCCCGCGCAGCCGCCGACGAGGGCGCGCGGATTTCCGCGGAGATTGCCGCCGAGGACGAGACCCGGCTGGGACTGGCGACTGCGCTGTACCTCAGGGCCCGCGCGCTCCAGGTCGCCGGCGCGCCGGCCGACCAGGTGCACGACCTGGCCGCCGAGGCCCTGGCCGCGCTGGAGGTGGACATCAGCCGCGACTTGCTGGACCTCGATCGATTGCGGCAGATGGCGGAACCGGACTGAAGCCGCCGCAGCAGTCTCGCGTCAGCCCCCGAGGTGGTGCCTCCCGCTCGATGCCTCAATCAGCGCATCCGGCGCATTGCCCGGAGCCGCCGAGCACGCGCCTGCACTGCGCCAGTCGCGTCGCATCCAGGCCGGGATCGATCTCAAGCGACTGCACGATGTGGACGACCTTCCCCTGCGGCAGGTAGCGGATCTCGCGTTTGCGCTCGCCATCGACGACCAGGTATGCCATCTCGGTTTCGGAATGGCCGGTTCTTCCGCTGATGCGGCGGACCAGCTTCATCCCATCGCGCAGTCCGGCGGCATACGCCCGGGAATCGGGATCGGTGCCGCGGATGTACTGGAGATTCGCCTTCGTGGCTGCCACGTCGAAGCCGAGATCGAACGCCGGGATCCGCCGGGTGGCGACCCGCCCGCAGGGCGCAAAGGCATCCTCCGGCAGGATCACCGGTTCGCCAGCCGCGACATGCCGGCTCAGGTCGTCGGCCAGATCGAAGCCCATGGCCGCGGTCACTTCGCGCAGCAGTTCGACCGCGGTGCCGGCGGCGCCTGCCTGGACACGCTCGCGCATCCTGAGGATCACCTCGTCGAAGTCGTGCTCCCCACCAGCGCGCAGCCGCGCGTCCCAGGCAGTGGCCAGCAACCTGCCGCGCTGATAGGGCAACTGCTGCACGGCCGGATCATTCCAGAAGTCCGCCAGGATGCGCGCGTTGGAGAAAGCGCGCGCAGGAGACTTCGCGTAGTCGGCGAGCATGCGGTTCAGGTTGTCGGCGAATTCCCTCGGCCCCCAGGTACCGTCTGCGACCAGCAAGCGCGCCGTGTAGAACTCGCTGAACCCTTCCGACAGCCAGTAGTCGCCGGCTTCGTCCTGTTCCGGCATATCCCCGATCCGGCGCGGAATCCAGGTGTGGATGTCTTCGTGCGCGAGCACGGGAAGGATGGCTTCCAGACTCTTGTCGGACGTCGCGAACAGCGCGAATGAACCATCGAGGCTGGTGCCGCCGAACCGGGAAATGCCTGGATCCGGCGGGGTCAGCTCGATCGCGGTGACCAGCAGCGGCTCATCGGCTTCATTCCAGAAGCGCCGGTGCCCGCTGACGATCCGGGCGACACTCGCCATCAACTGCGCATCGTCGAAGGACCAGTGCCCGCGGATCGCGACGCGCAGGCCGCTGGCTTCATGGTCCAGGATGCGAAAGTCGCCGCCCACGCTGACGCTCGCGCGGACCTCGCGCAGGCGCAGGTCAGCATGCTCGAGATCGGACGCGAAACGCCAGCCGGCCGGGAGCCCACGCACCCGGACCCTGGCCGGCGTGTCCACGTCGAGTTCCGGCAGGACGAATGCGGCATACCCGATCAGGTGAAAGTAGCCGGGCTGGATGATCGGACGATAGGGATTGCCATCCTCGGCGAAGGCCGGCCCGCGGCTCCAGTTCTGGACCACGCGGTAACGGATGTGGACCGACGCGCCAGCACGGTGACGCAGCACGCGCTCCGCCGGGCTCGCGCCAGCGCCCAGCCGCGCCCCGGACACCACCCGCAGGTCTTCCAGCTCGTGCCACAGCTGCGCCTGTCCGCCCCAGGCGTCCGGCAAAGACAAGCCCGTCGTCCCCGATTCCGTCCCGCGGAAGCGCACATCGATCTGCACCGCCGTCAGTACCTCATCGGTCAGCACGGGTGTCAGCGTGTAGTTGACGGTCGCCGCGGGGGCGGCCTGGACCAGCCCAAGTGCGAGCAGCAGCAGTGGGAGTCTCATCAGTTCTGCAGCGACATAAGCCATGGCGGACGCGGCACGCTAGGCCATACAGGCGCGAGCGCGAAGTCCCGGAAGTCCTGCCGCCGTGGCTGCGGGGTGCGCACTGGCAAGCGGGTGCGGCACCCGTGCTAATGTGGTGCCCGCGAGGCCGCCAAGGCCCATCCCGGAAAGCCTGCGACCTGGAGCGGTGACGCTGCAATGTCCTCCCTCGAAGAAGCCATCGCCATCGCCGCCCGCGCCCATGCCGGGCAGGTCGACAAGGCCCGCCAGCCGTACATCCTGCACCCGCTGAAGGTCATGTTGCGGCTGCAGGCGACTGACGAGCGGATCGCCGCCGTGCTGCACGATGTGGTCGAGGACACGCCGATCACCCTGGACGATCTGCGCGCCGCCGGCTTCTCGTCCGCCGTGCTCACCGCCGTCGACGCCCTGACCAAGCGCCCGGGCGAGACTCGTCTGCAGGCCGCCGCCCGCGCCGCGGCCGATCCGGTCGCCCGCGCGGTCAAGCTGGCCGACAACGCGGAGAACCTGGACCTCTCGCGGATCGAGAACCCGACCGAGAAGGACTACGCCCGCCTGCGCGAGTACGAGCAAGTCCGCGCCCTGCTGCTGGCACAGGGGACGGACTGAGCCAGGCGGATGGCCTGGTTACATCGCCGGACACCAAGGCCTCCTGCCCTCTGACCAAACATCCTATAACTCATTGATCTGAAGAGCATTTTTTCCGCAAAGGACGCGAAGGACGCAAAGAAGAGCGGAAACCGCTTTCGCTTCCTTTGCGTTCTTTGCGTCCTTTGCGGACAAGAAAAGTGGCGCGGGTCGCGAAGAAGTTCGATGCGCGAACAAGCGCACCGGCAGGGGCGACCGGAACTCTCACCGAACATGTCGCAAGGCATTGTTTTGCGCGGTGTATCGCGCAGCGATTCACCGCCGGCGCCTGGCGGCAAGTACCCGGGGTGGGTTTTCGTCGGGCAGTTCGGGCACAAGCGGTTCCGACAGCGTGTCCGGCGAGTATACGAATCCGGCCTGTCAGCCAGGCTGGCGGGGGATCGCCGCCGCCGGCTTCGGCCTGACGCTGAGAATCCCGGGCGGCGATGTCGTTTTCCGCTCGCAGCTGCGTACTCCAGGACATCGACAGCGGATCCCGCCCCGGGAACGGGTCGATACCCCATCAATGTCTGGAGGAATTCGTGAACGCTGCAAACCCGCGCGCCATGGCGCGCAATACGATGCTGCTGGCTGCGCTGTCCATCGCCCTGACCGAGGGCGCGGTCGCCGCCGCGGCACCACTGCCGGTGTTGCTGGTGATCCCCAACCAGGACTTCTACTACGCCGAATACCGCGCCACCCGCACCTCGCTGGAGGCCCGCGGACTGTCGGTGGTGGTGGCGGCGGGCGAGGCCCGGGACGCGCTGCCGCAGGAGAGTGGCATCCGCTCTCCCGTGCGGCCGGACGTGCTCCTGTCCAACAGCAGCGCGCATGACTATTCAGCGGTCGTGTTCGTCGGCGGCTGGGGCGCCTCGTCCTACCAGTACGCATTCGAAGGCCATTACTACAACATCGCCTACCAGCCGCGCCCGGTGGTCACCCGGGAGGTGAATCGTCTCATCAACGAGTTCATCGCGTCGGACAAGCCCGTCGCCGGCGTCTGCCACGGCGTCACGGTGCTGGCCTGGGCGCGCGTCGACGGCGCCAGTCCGCTGCGCGGTCACGTGGTGGTGGGCCCGGCCGGCGGTCTCCCGGCCTTCCGCTACGACGGCATCGACTACCCCGATGCGCAGCAACCGGCGCGCTGGCAGGTCGAGAGGAATGGCGCCACGATGCTGACCGCCTATTCGGTGGGCAATCCGCTCCATTCCCAGGATGATGTCTGGGTAGACGGCCGGATCATCACGGCGCAGGACTACCAGTCCAGCGGGCGCATGGCCGATCTGCTGAAACAGCAGTTGGACGACCGCTGAGCGGAATGGCGTCGCGGGCGCTGCCCGCGACGCTTGCTCCAGGCTCGCATCGATCGCACATCCGAGCCTGTCGCCCGCCTGGGCTGCGGACGACCATCCAGGTTGAGCGGATACCTGAAATCCGAGGAAACTTGCAGGCTCACGCCGACAGGGAATCCCGATGTCCACCGAAGCCGACTGGAAACACCTGCGCAGCCTCAAGCCGGTCGTCCTGGACCGACTCTGCGAGCGGATATTGAACGAGGTCGTCCGTACCAGCCGCGCGCCGGGCAAGAGCAACCACGAGCGCTATCTCGCGGTGTATCGCCTGATCCAGCGCCGCGACCGGGAAATCGCCGAGGCTTTCAACGACATGCGCCGCAGCACGGCGCTATACAGCATCCTTGCGATGCATCGCCTGGGACTGTTCACCACCGAGGAGATCGCCGGCTTCGGCGAATTCGTGCGTGCGCAGATTGAGCCCGATTCGCCGGACGACGAGTCTGAGCGCGGGGACGACGCGTAGCCCGGGGTGCGCGCGCGTTCCCGGGTATTGCCCCGGCGCTGAATCGCTGCGCGATACAACGCCCTACGCAGCCATTCGGCGCGCGGGCCGCCCCGCTCAGCCCTTCTTCTGCCCGATCCGCTTCATCAGCGCATCGACTTCCGTGCGCACGGCGCGCACCTGCTGCCAGATGTCATGGTCCAGGGTCATCTTGTGGTGCAGCGCGGAGACCAGTGGCAGCAGGGTTTCCTCGTAGGCGGTGGCCATGCGCGCGAGGGTCGCGGCGAGCGAGGACGGGAGTTCCAGCTTCGGTTCGCGCGGTTCGCGCGCGAGGGCCTCGCGGATCTGGTCCAATGACTTGAGCGCATCCAGCGCCTCGCGGGTGGCGGCGGCCTCGCCGTGCTGTTTCTGGTTGCAGGGCGATGTCGGCCAGCACCTGGGCGGCGCGGGTGGCGCCGTCGGCTTCCTTGCCGCCCTGTTTCATCAGGCGCTGGAAGTTGTCGACGAGTGCGGACCAGCGGGTCTTTTCGTCGGCGCTGGGCTGGCCGATCAGGTGGGCGAGCTTGAGCAGGTTCTCTTCGGCGCGCGCGCCCAGGGTCTGGGCCTCGCCGCGGTAGTGGTCACGGATCAGCGAATCGAGTTCGGCGTCGGTCATCAGCGGCGAGAGCTGCGCGGCGAGCTTGACCATGTTGCGGTAGCTGCCCTGCAGCTTGAACGGCGGCTCGGTGCGGTAGGCATCGTCCTGCGCCGCGCTGGCGACGTAGGCGGCATTCACGCGCCCGAGCACGTCGCGCACCTTGACCATCCGCCGCACCAGTTCGATCAGCTCGACGCCGCCCGGCAGGCCCGGCGGCGGGGTTTCGTCGTCGCCGCGGGCGATGCGCAGCACGGCGAGGATTTCCTCTCGCGGACGCTCGGCCAGCGGGGCGCTGGCCGGGTTGGCGGTGAGCGCGTTCTCGATGTAGCTGTCGGCGAACAGCGCCTCGCGCCCACTGAGCACATCGCCCAGGTTGTAGACGTCGGCGCGGTTGGCCAGCATGTCCGGGATGCGGAAGACCTCGCCGGTCTCGGTGTAGGGGTTGCCGGCCATCACCAGGGCGAAGCGCTTGCCGCGCATGTCGATGGTGCGCGCCACGCCGTCGATCACCGCGTCCACGCGGCGGGTGCCGTCCGCCAGCGAGATGAACTTCTGCAGGAACTCCGGCGAGCAGTGCTGGATGTCGTCCACGTAGAGCATCACGTTGACGCCCATCGCCAGGCCCAGGTTGAGCTTGACCAGCTCGTCCGCGGCGCCGCGGTGCGCGGCCTGGGCCGGGTCCAGCGAGTGCACCTCGTGTCCCAGCGTGGGGCCGTTGACGCGCACGAAGATCATGCCCAGGCGGTCGGCGATGTATTCCATCAGCGTGGTCTTGCCATAGCCCGGCGGCGAGATCAGCAGCAGCAGGCCCGAGCGGTCCGAGCGCGCATCGCCCAGGGTGCCGATCTGCTTGGCCAGGTTGTTGCCGATCAGCGGCAGGTAGACCTCGTCGATCAGCCGGTTGCGCACGAAGCCGGCAAGCGGCTTGGCGAGGAAACGATCGAGCCCCAGGCGCTTGCGCTCGCGCTCGCTGACCTGGTGGCGCAGGCGCGCGAAGGCCTGCCATTCGGGGGCCACGACCTGCTCGTGCTGCGACAAACGGATCAGGAACTCGGGGAAATCGAGCGGCAGCACACCACCCTGCACGCGCGGATGCTCGCCGCGCAGGCCCTCGATGCGCGCATGCAGCTCGACATTGATGCGTTCGCGCGGCAGCGCCGGGAAGCACAGCAGCGCGGCAGCTTCGAGCACGCTGGAGTCCGGCGCGCCATTGGCCAGTCGCTGGCACCAGGCCCGCGCCAGCGCGAGGCGCTCGCCCGCGGCGACCGGCGCGTCCAGCGCGGCGAGCGCGCTCTTCGGCAACTCGCGCGCGGCGCGCTCGGCCAAGTCCAGCGCGGCGCCGCTGGCGGCAAAGGCGCCCTGCCCGGCCGCCAGGCTGGCGGCCAGATGGCGCGCCGCGGCTTCCACCGCGGCGGCGTCGCCGGGGACTCCGAGCACAGTGGCCGTCGCCGACAGCGCGGAATGCCAAGACGGCGGCAGCGGCATCGATTCGCCACGCGCGATGAACCAGGCCAGGCCCGCGGCAAGCGCGCGCGCGGCCGATTGCGCCGCGGCGTCGAGACTGGCGTACCAGCCCTGGGCCAGCACGCGCGAGGCGGCCGGCCAGCGCAGCTCGCCGGCGTGCGCGGCGACCTTCGACAGCGCCGAGACGATCAGCGCGGCGTCGGCGTCGTGCACGCCGCGCTGGTAATCCTCGGCCGGGTGCTTCTGCGCCTCGTCGGCGGCGATCTCGGCCAGCGCCGCGCCGCCCTCGCGCAGGGCCGCGGCCAATGCGGCGTCGCCCGCCTCTGCGCGCCGCCACAAGCGCCACGCGAGGTATTCGGCGCGATAGACCGCGTCGGTCTCGTTCGGCAGCACCTGGCCCCAGACCTCGCGGTGCTGCTCGGCGGCGGGCTCAGCCAGTTGCACGCGGTAGTCGGTGCCGGTGAGCTGCAGCGACAGCCCGCGCGCGTCGTGCAACAGCGCCAGGTCCAGCGGCCGCCGCTCGATGGTGAAGCGGTGGCGCCCGAGCGCCATCGAGTCGCCCGCGGTGCCGAGTTCCAGGCGATCGCGCAGATCGCGCAGCCCGCCTTCCTTGAGGCTGCGCAGCTTGCCGGCCAGTTCGTCCGCCTGCACCGCAGCGCCGAGCGCGCGCAGTTCGGCGATCTGCGCCTGCGCGCGCTCGACCAGGGTGTCGCCGGCGAAGAAGGCGTGCAGCTCGTCGGCCTGGGTGAGCTTGGCGACGCGCCGCGGGATACCGTCGAGCACCCGCTTGATCGCCTCGGTGAGGCCGCTGGCGCGCTTCTCGCGCTGCGCGGCGATCTGCTCGCGGCGTGCGGCGAAGGCTTCCAGCGCGGCCTCGCGGCGGGTGGTCAGCTCGACCAGGAAGGCCGGCTGCGCGCCAAAGCGCCCTTCCAGCTGCTCGATGCTGCCGAGGGTGCGCGCAAGGGCTTCGTCGATCGCCTCCGGCGTATCGGCGCGCGCCAGCAAATTGGTCAGCGACTGCTCCAGCACCGTGAGCTGGGCGCCGAACTCCAGGCCCTGCTCCTGCTCCAGCAACCCCTCGCGGCGTGTGCGCAGCGTCGCGCGGATGCGGTTGACCTCGGCGTACAGCGACGAGGTCTGGCCGAGCAGCGTGGCGCGCTGCTGCGCATCGGTCTGCTCGAAGCTGGCGATCAGCTCGGACAGCCCGTCCAGCGATTCGGCCAGGCCGTCGAGCTTCTCGCCGATCGGTGCCAGCGCGCTGGTCGATTTGGCGCTGTCGACCGCGGCCGCAGCCTCGGCCAGGCCCTTGCGCAGGGTAGCGAAGGCGGCCGGATCGGCAAAGAACTTGAGCGCGCGCTCGCCGATGCGGTTGAGTTCCTCGACGATGCGCGCGTCCTGCGCGTCCACCGCCGGGATGTCCACATGCGCCTGCTCGCGCAATCCGGTCAGCTCGCCGCGCTTGCGCTTGAGGCTGCGGATCGCTTCGGTGAAGTCCTCCGGCGCCTTCCACAGCAGCGAGGCGACCTTCGACAGCAGTTCACCGACCTGCTGCGTGGCCGCCGTCACCGCCTGGCGCGCGGCCTGCTTGCTGCGCTCCAACTTTTCGAAGGCGTCCAGCGCCTCGCGGCCGCTGCGGCCGAGCAGCGCAACATCCGCCGCGATCTTGCCGACCTCTTCCTCCGCCAGCCACGGATGCGCATCGACGCAGCGCGCGGCGAGCTTGAGCAGGCGGTCGTAGGAGGCCTCGCTGTGCGCGTCCTCGGCCAGCCGCGACAGCTCGCGCAGTTCCGCCAGCGCGCGGACCACGTTGGCATTGCCGAGCCGCCCGAGCAGTCCCGCCACCTTCGGCTGCGCGCTGGCGTGCTCGTCCGACGCGAACGGCGTGCGCCACAGCTGCATGGTGTGCAGCCGCGAGGCATCGGCGCCTTCGGGCGTGACCAGCAGGATGCGGCCATCGTCGAAGCGCGCGTAGCCGCTGGCCAGCAGCGGCTGGCCGATCGCGCGGTCGATCAGGTTGTACGGCAGCAGCGCGTAGTCGCCCTTGGCGCTGTCGTAGAACACGTAGAGCACATCCTCGCCGCTCGGCGCGCGCACCGTGCGCTTCAGCCGGTAACCGCGGAAATCGTGCCCCAGGTCCTTGAAATGCTTGAAGTCGCCGGACTCCAGATAGTAGCCGCCGGGGAACACGATGCCGTGGTCCTCGGGCAGCTCCACGCAGGAATCGCCGATCTCGTCGATCCGCTGCACCTGTTTCAGGCGCTTGTTGTAGACCAGGTGGCGGACCACGTTCTCGCGATACGGGCGGATCGCCAGCACGATCAGCGTGCCCAGGTCCGCATAGCTGATCTCGGCGTCCGCCAGCGCCTGGTTCTTGTCGTCCACCGGCTCGCTGTAGATGCCTAGCCCGGTCTCGGTGTTGTTCTCGATCTTGACCGTGAGGTCGCCGCCGGTGGTCTCGACGAACACGGTGTCGAGGATGTTCACGTGCGGGTGGCGGCCCAGCACATGCTGCTCGCGCGTGACCTGGACCCACTCGAAACTGTGCGGCGACGGCAGCACATGGTCGCGCTCGCCGCGGTTGTCGATGTAGGACAGCGCCCCGCCGCGCTCGATGGCGAAGCGGAACACCCGCTTGTCACCCGGCTGGCTGCCGGTGCGGAAGATCAGCAGCAGGCGCTCGCCGGCGATCCTCAGTTGGTCGAGCGTGGTCGCCTTGTAGTAGGTGTAGAGCTCGCGGAAGTCGGCAACGAAGCGCTGCTCGTCCAGGAAGCTCCCGGCCACCGGCACCGTCTGCAGTTCCGGGCCATCGGCGCCATCCGCCAGCCGGTACAGGCAGAAGACGTCGTCGACCTTGGTCTCCTTCTTCAGCCCCAGCGTGACCTCGTAGCCGAACAGCAGCAAGTCACCGACGCGCACGATGTCGCGCGCGATGCAGTTGTGCTCGGTCCGCGCGGACAGGCGCGCAAGCAGCTTCGGCTCGATGCGCCCAAAGGTGGCGATGCGCTTGCCGTTCAGCGCCTCGGTCTTGGTACGCAGGGTTTCGGCGGCGGCGGCGAGGCGCTTGCGCAGGAGGTCGAAGGTGGCGGAAGTCATTTGGAGGGCACGAGGGCACGAGGGCACGAGGGCACGGAAAAAGCGGGGCGTGCGGTCATGTGGAGTGCTCGGTCAGGTACTCGGGGGGTTCGCCATCGCGAATGATGGTCCGATCGCGAACAGCCGAGAGAAGGTTGAGGAGCATTGCGCGCAGGTGCTCTGCGCGCTCGTTCAGATCGACCACGGTCAGCTCGTCCAGAAGTTTCAGCCTTCCGGCAAGCTCCACTTGAGTACTCGACTCAGCGAGCGAGCCGAGAGCAACCGACAGAAACTGGGCAAACTCACGCTGGGACTGGCGTGAGTGTCCCTCGGCAATGTTGGATGGCACGGAGACAACTGCGCGCTGCACTTGCGCCGCCAGTCCGAACTTTTCATCGCGCGGCAATTTCCCGGCTGCCGCATACACGGCAACCGCAAGCTCCATCGCTTTCTGCCACACCACGAGATCTCGATAGCTGGTAACCATCTCCCCCTCCCGCGGCAAGTCGTTTCAGGCGAGCCTTGCTCACGGCCCTCCCTGCCCTCGTGCCCTCGTGCCCTCGCCGATCAGCTTCTGGAGCAAATCAACGTCCTTGGTCCGCCCCGACGCGACCAGCTTCTGCATCAGCGCCGCCACCGACAGATCCCGCACCGCGTCCGCGCCGCCGACGGCCGCCACCAGTTCCTTCGCGTCCTGGATCAGATCGCGCTTGCCGGCCTTGTGGTCGGCGAAGGCCTTGGCGAGGAGCTGGCTCTTGCCGACGGTGCCGTCGATCGCCTTGCCCAGCGAGAGGCTGCGCATGAAGCTCTCGAAGTAGTCGCCGTCGCCGCCGACGATCTCGATCTTGGCCTGCTGCAGCGCGCGGCCGAGCACGGTGGCCTGTTCCTTGGCGATGGCGGTGTTGGCCTCGATGCCGCGCAGGGTCTCGGCATGGCTGTAATCCAGCTGCATGCGCTGTTCCTCGTGCGCGCGGGTCTCGGGGCTCATGTGCTTCATGGCCTCGAACTTGGCGGTCAGGCCCTCGGACTCGGCGGCGAAGCGCGCGGCGATGGCGGCGGCCTCGGCCTCGCCGCTCTTCTGCTTGCCCAGCGCCTCGGCTTCCAGGCGCAGGCGCAACGCCTCGGCCTGCGCGGTGCCCTGCTTGGCCACCGCGTCGGCGTCGGCCAGCTTGACCTGGGCTTCGGCCACACCCTGCTTCTCGCGGCCGATGGCCTCGGCCTCCATCTTGGCCTGCAGCGCCTGCGCGTGCGCATCGCCCAGCTTGACCACGGCGTCGGCGTCGGCCAGCTTGACCTTGGCGGCAACGATGCCCTCCTTCTCCTTCGCATCCGCCTTGGCGATGGCCACCTTGGCCTCGGCCAGACCGCCGGCGGCGCTCACCGCCTCGATGCCTTCAGCCTCGCGCTTCTTCGCCTCGGCCATCTTGGCCGCGACCACCAGCTTCGCCTCGGCGGCGATCTGCTCCTCGTTGGCCTTGTGGCGCGCGCGCTGCTCGTCGGCTTCAGCGGACTTCACCTCGCTGATGTACTTCTCCTGCGCCTGGCCCTCGGCGAGCACGATGGTGCTCTTGCGGGTGCGCTCGGCGTCGGACAGCGTGCGCACGTTCTTGATCTCTTCTTCCTGCTCGGCCACCGTGCGCTCGACCACGATGCGCTCGCGGATGACGTCGGCGATCGCCTTCTTCTGCACCTCGACCGCCTTTTCCTTCTCGATCTGCTGCAGCGTCACTTCGCGCTCGCGGTCGACGATCTCCAGCTGGCGCGCACGCGTGACCTTTTCCTCTTCGATGGCGACCGCGCGCAGGCGGTTGTTCTGCGCCACCTCGGTCTCGCGCTTGACGTTCTCGGTCTGCACCGCGATCTGCTGGTCGGCCAGCAGGCGCGCCAGTTCCGCCTTGGCGCGTTCCTCGGCGGCCACCTTGGCGGCCTCGGCTTCCTCGCGCGCCTTGGTGATCGCGATCTCGCGCTGCTGGTGCGCCTCGGCGTAGGCCTTCTGGCGCTCCAGTTCGAGCACCGCCTCGGCGGTCTCGACGTCCTTCTTCTTGATCCGCATTTCCTCGTTGCGACGGAACTCGTTGGTGCGGATCGCTTCCTCGGCGGTCAGCTCGGTGATCTTCTTGATGCCCTGCGCATCGAGGATGTTGTTCGGGTCGAGCTTCTCCAGCGGGGTCTGCTCGAGGTAGTCGATGGCGGCGTCCTCCAGCACGTAGCCGGAGAGGTCGTCACCGATCTGGCGGACGATCTCGTCGCGGAACTGGTCGCGCGCCTGGTACAGGTCGACGAAATCCATCGACTTGCCGACCGTCTTCAGCGCTTCGGAAAACTTCGCGCTGAACAGGTCCTCCAGGGTGTCCTGGTTGGAGGCGCGCTCGCAGCCGATCGACTGCGCCACGCGCAGCACGTCCTCGGCGGTCTTGTTGACGCGCACGAAGAACTTGACCTTGATGTCGGCGCGCATGTTGTCCTTGCAGATCAGGCCTTCCTTGCCCGAGCGCTCGATCTCGATGGTCTTCATCGAGACGTCCATCTCCTCCACCTTGTGCAGCACCGGAATCACCAGGCGCCCGGTGAAGGTGACCTCCGGCTCCGCGCGCATGGTGTTCACGATCATCGCGTGGCCCTGCTGCACCTTGCGATAGAACTTCGCGATCAGCGCGAGGAAGCCGAAGAAGAAGACGACAACCGCAATGACGGCGGCAATCAGGGTGACGATGGCGAGGTCCATGGGTGGCTCCGGGCTGGCAGCTGCAGGTTGGGGTTGAGCATTCTTTGGTCCGCAAAGGACGCTAAGGACGCAAAGAATCAGGCGGCACTCGGGGACGCCAGATGCGCGTGGAAATCAGGCCTGTGCTACATCAATCGGCTCTTCTTTGCGTCCTTTGCGTCTTTTGCGGACAAAAACTGGCTTTGCAGAAATCAAGGCGCATCGTAAGCCTCCACCCGATACCGCCCCGTCTTCGGCTCGATATCGATCAGCAGGGCGGACGAGCCCTTGGTCAGGGTGTTCGGGGTGTCGGCGCAGACGCGCACGTTGAGTGGGGCGCCGCTGTCGATGATCACTTCGGCCTGCCCGAATTTCTCGCTGACGCTGAGCGTGAGGATCTTGCATGGCTTGCCCAGCAGCGATTCCTGCTTGGCCGAGACATGCACGACGAACAGCGGCTTCAGGGGCCGCAGCACGCGCGCGGCGACCGGCACTGCCAGCACCAGCGCGCCGACCAGGATCAGCGTGCCAGCGATCCACGCCGGCAGCGGGATCAGGCTCCACGTGAGGCTCACCGCCAGCAGCGTGAACAGCCACCAGAAGAACACGATGCCGCTGACGACGATGGAGAAAGGCAGCTTGTCCAGGCCGAGCGCCATCAAGGTTTCCGGCGCCTCGGCGTGTTCGCCGCCGCCGTGCTCCGGCAGGTCCAGGTCGGCGTCGAAGTGCGGGCCGAAGGAATCGAAGTCGAGCACGCCCAGGATCGCCAGCAGCCAGAACACCAGCAGTGCGCCCATCAGCACCGAGGGCACGAAGCCCGGATAGTGGGTCAACAGATCGAGAAAGCTGGTCATCGCCTGGCACCCTTGCGCGTGGTCGGTTGGTTGAATTCATCTGCAAACGCGATCAGCTCCGCGTTCACACGCTCCTTGATCGCCAGATGCTCCCCGGGATCCAGTCTGTAACGTTTACCCAGAAGTTGGTAGTCCTCCGGACTCAGGCTCACCGTCAGCCGCGGCCGCTTGGCCTGGCGAATCACCGGCAGCCCCAGCACCACGCGGATCTGGTCCGAGTTGGACAGATTCGCCTCGAAGGCCGCGCGGCGCACCGCCTGCAAAACGCTCTCCGAGACGTCGAAGGCCACCTGCACCGCCTTCAGTGCGGAAGCCGATGATTGCCAGCGGGTGGGAAGGCGGTTGGGGTTCATGGCGAGAGCGATCGGAGGGCACGAGGGCGCGAGGGCACGAGGGCACGCAAGCAGCCGCCCGCCAGCCCAAAAGCCTGGCTCCGGCCGTTGCGACAATCCTGACTGCTTGCGACGAACCGCTCTTCACGTGCCCTCGTGCCCTCGTGCCCTCGTGCCCTCCAAAAAAGGCCTTCGTGCCCTCGCACACTCGTCCCGAAGCACTCTCGCGACCTCCGGCCCATCACCCCCTCCCCCTTGGCCCGCGCTTCAACTGGTCCATGACCTTCTCCGGGCGCTGGTGGGCGAAGCCGGGAGATTTGTCGGTGGGTTTGCGCGGCGGCGCGTCGGGGGCGGCGGCGGTGGCGTTGGCGGCGGCCATCATCGTGCGCGCCATCGTCACGTCGCGGTGGAACTCGCGCAGTTGCGCCTCGACGCCCGCGTGCAATCGCGCCAGGGTCGCGATGTGATCATCGAAACTGCGCGCCATGTCGCCCTCGTGGGCCACCGCGCGCGCGAGTTCGCTGAGGCGTTCGCGGTAGCTCGAATGCTGCGCGGGCTCGCGGGTCAGCGCTTCCAGTTCGCGCTGGGCGCGCAGCATGCGGCGGCGCGCCGCTTCCGCGCGCGCCTTGGCCGATGCCAGTTCCTTCGCAGTGCGCGTCAACAGTGCCTCGGCCTGTTTCACGGTCGGCGGCTCGTGCGCGCTGCCTTTGGGGCCGAGCGCCTTCCATTCGTCCTTGAGCAATCCGAGCATCTCGTCCCACCAGGCCATGGCCATCCTCACACCAGGTAATCGGACAGCGTCGCGAGCGCGTCGCGGCCGTTGTCGCTCAGGGTGGCGAGTTCCAGCGCCAAGTCATCCGGCGTGGCGTCCGGGCTCAGCGCGCCGAACAGCACATAGTGCTCGCCGATGCGTCCGAAGGAGGACAGCGGCACGCTGGGGTTGAGGTCGAGCAAAGTTTCCAGCAGTTTCGCGCGGCGCTTCGGGCGGATGTCCGCGTCACGCCAGAGATAACTGATGCACAACAGTTGACTGCCGGCGTCGGTGACATAAATCGGCAGGCGGTCGGCAGTCGGGAACCCCACCTCGATCACCGGCACTTCGCCAGGCATCGAGGACACCTCGACATCGGTCACGCCAAGCTGCTTGCGCAGCAGCGGCACCGAGCGTTCGATCAAGCTCACCAGCTTGCGCGGCCTGGCCATCGGTCACGCCCGCCTCCTCGTGCGGGCCGGACACCATGTGCGTTGGCGACCACGCTAACGCCGTCCGACATATCATGTCAAGACATTTTATGTCGAAACGCCTGAGGTGGGTCCGGACCTTGTCCGGACGCTCCGGACCTTGTCCAGACGCTGCTGCCGATGCCGTTGTGGGTCTGGACCTTGTCCAGACGCTTAGACCCACAAGTGCCGGTGGCGGGACAAGCGTCCGGACGAGGTCCGGACCCACAATCAGGGCCTGGACCCACAATCAGGGCATGGACCCACCAACGGCGGTGCCCTACACCTTCTCGAACACGATCTTCCCGCCCTCCGCCCTGCGCGCGCACGGTGTCGCGCGGGGCGTAGCGGCCGGCGAGGACCTCGCGCGCCAGCGGGTTCTCGATCAGAGTCTGCACCGCGCGCTTGAGCGGGCGCGCGCCATAGACCGGGTCGTAGCCGATGTTGGCCAGCAGGGTCAGCGCCGAATCGTCGAGCTCGAAGCGGATCTCGCGCTCGGCCAGGCGCTGAGCCAGGTGCTGGGTCTGGATCTTCGCGATGCGGCCGATCGCGGCCTTGTTGAGCGGGTGGAACACGACCAGTTCATCGAGGCGGTTGATGAACTCGGGACGGAAGTGCTGCTGCACGATGTCCATCACCGCGTTCTTCATGCGCGCGTAGTTGTCCTCGCCGGCGAGTTCCTGGATCACCTGCGAACCGAGGTTGCTGGTCATCACGATCACAGTGTTGCGGAAATCCACCGTGCGGCCCTGGCCATCGGTCAGGCGGCCGTCGTCGAGCACCTGCAGCAGCACGTTGAACACATCGTGGTGGGCCTTCTCGACCTCATCGAGCAGGATCACGCTGTACGGCCGGCGGCGCACGGCCTCGGTCAGGTAGCCGCCTTCCTCGTAGCCGACATAACCCGGGGGCGCGCCAATCAGGCGGCTCACGGAGTGCTTCTCCATGAACTCGCTCATGTCGATGCGCACCATCGCTTCCTCGGTGTCGAACAGGAAGTTCGCGAGCGCCTTGCACAACTCGGTCTTGCCAACGCCGGTAGGGCCGAGGAACAGGAAGGAACCGTTCGGACGCTTGGGGTCCGACAGTCCCGCGCGCGAGCGACGGATCGCATCGGACACGGCGCGCACCGCCTCCTCCTGGCCGACCACGCGCTGGTGCAACTCGTCTTCCATGCGCAGCAGTTTCTCGCGCTCGCCTTCGAGCATCTTGCTCACCGGGATGCCGGTCCAACGGCTCACCACTTCGGCGATCTCGTCGGCGCTGACCTTGTTCTTCAGCAGGGTGAAACCCTTCTGTTCGGTGGCCTGCGCGGCGGCGATCTGCTTTTCCAGGTCGGGGATGCGGCCGTACTGCAGCTCGGCCATCTTCGCCAGGTCCTGGGCGCGCTTGGCCGCCTCGAACTCGTAGCGGGCGCGTTCGAGCTGTTCCTTGAGCCTGGTTTCGCCGGAAACGGCCGCCTTCTCCCCCTTCAGCACCTCGTCGAGGTCGCTGAACTCGCGTTCGAGCTTGGCGATCTGGTCTTCCAGCTCCTTCAGGCGCAGCTTGCTCGCCTCGTCGCGCTCCTTCTTCAGCACCTCGCGCTGCATCTTCAGCTGGATCAGGCGACGTTCCAGGCGGTCCATTTCCTCCGGCTTGGAGTCCATTTCCATGCGGATGCGGCTGGCGGCCTCGTCCATCAAATCGATGGCCTTGTCCGGCAACTGGCGGTCGGCGATGTAGCGGTGGCTCAGCGTGGCCGCGGCGACGATCGCCGGATCGGTGATCTCGACCTTGTGGTGCAGCGCGTAGCGTTCCTTCAGGCCGCGCAGGATCGCGATGGTGTCCTCGACGCTCGGCTCGCCGACGAAGACCTTCTGGAAGCGGCGCTCGAGCGCGGCGTCCTTTTCGACGTACTTGCGGTACTCGTCCAGCGTGGTCGCGCCGATGCAGTGCAACTCGCCGCGCGCCAGCGCCGGCTTCAGCATGTTGCCGGCGTCCATCGAGCCTTCGGCCTTGCCGGCGCCGACCATGGTGTGCAGCTCGTCGATGAACAGGATCACCTGGCCTTCCTGCTTGGCCAGGTCGTTGAGCACGCCCTTCAGGCGCTCCTCGAACTCGCCGCGGAACTTGGCGCCGGCGATCAGCGCACCCATGTCCAGGCTCAGCACGCGCTTGCCGCGGATGCCTTCGGGCACCTCGCCGTCGACGATGCGCTGCGCCAGGCCTTCGACGATGGCGGTCTTGCCGACGCCGGGCTCGCCGATCAGCACCGGGTTGTTCTTGGTGCGCCGCTGCAGCACCTGGATGGTGCGGCGAATCTCCTCGTCGCGGCCGATGACCGGGTCGATCTTGCCGTCCTCGGCGCGCTTGGTCAGGTCGATGGTGTACTTCTCGAGCGCCTGGCGCTGCTCCTCGGCGTTCGCGTCCTGCACCTTCTCGCCGCCGCGCATGCCGGCGATCGCCTGCTCGATTCGCGCCTTGTCCGCACCGGCGGCCTTGAGCGCCTTGCCGACCTCGCCCTTGTCCTCCAGCGCCGCAAGCACGAACAATTCGCTGGCGATGAAGGCATCGCCGCGCTGCTGCGCCAGCTTGTCGGTCAGCATCAGCAAGCGGTTGAGGTCATTGCCGATGCTCAGGTTGCCCTCGTTGCCCTTCACCTGCGGCAGCCGGTCGAAGGCCTCGCCGAGCTTGCTGCGCAGCGCGGCGACGTTCACGCCGGTCTGCGACAGCAGCGGGCGGGTCGAGCCGCCCTGCTGGTCGATCAGCGCGATCAGCACATGCACCGGCTCGATGACATTGTGGTCGCGGCCGACGGCCAGCGACTGCGCGTCAGCCAGGGCCTGCTGGAACTTGGAAGTGAGCTTGTCCATCCGCATGGGAGATCTCCGGGCGCGAAGGCTGCGGTGATTGTCGATGCGGAGTGATTGCGGCTGCGTTGATCCAGTTCAAGGGGGTTGAAAAGCGGCGGGAAGGACGCACGCGGGGCCCACCAGTCAACGCCAGAACGGAATGATCGACGGCTCGGCCGGCTCCTCGTCGCCCTCGCGCTGGGGTCGGATCACTTCCAGCCGGTGCCGTCCGGGCGGCAGCGCGCGCACGTCGAGCATGGCGACAAAGCCGCGCAGACCGCTGTCGGGGTCACGTCCGAGGTCGTAGCGCAGGTCTGGCAGCTGCTGGCCGTCGAGCAGCACCGGATGCACGTGGGTGGCCACACAATCCAGGAGCAAGTCGACACGCGCTTCCTCGGCGGCCTTGCGCGCGGCGTGGTCCCCGCCGGTGGCCTCGACCGTGGCCGCGGGGCATTCCTTTTCGATGGTCTGTTGCACCCGGCGCGGCAGGTAAGGCACGAACAGCCTCAGGTAGGGGCCGCGCACGCTGGCAGACGGGATGAAGGGGAAGCCCTCCTGGGCATCGCGCTCGCTGCGGGTGTCGGCATAGTGCTGAGCGCGCAACTCGCGCCCGTTGGCGTCCTCCGGCAGGTAACGCTCGCCCGGCAGGGAAATCACGCCAGAGCGAAGCAGCACCTCGACCAGGATCAGCGCCATCAGCGAGTACAGCGCCCCCATGAGCAGCAGGTTGCCGCGGGTCATTCCCAGGCGACTGAACAGGGTCAACATGATTGGGCCGGTGAACCGGCCGCCAGTGGTCACGGTGCTGACCTGATAGATCCCGTGAATGCCCCGGCGCAGCCAGTGGCCCGGTGCGAGGCGATCGCCATAGCGCCGGTCGATCAGCGTCGCCAGCATCATCGGCGCAACCACCAGCATCACCAGCGTGAATGTCAGCCAGGAATTGTCCTTGCCAGGTATCCAGAAGTAGGCGGTCAACCCGGCCACCGCCACCACGCTCATGGTCAGCAGCATGATCGACAGCGACAACAGGGCCAGCAGCAAGCCGAAGGCAAACACCAGGCTGGCGCGGTTGTCGGCCTGGTCGATCATGCGATCGAGCGTGGGCATGGCCGAACGGGCGTAGTCGCGGTAGATCGGCCCGCGCTTGAGCTGTTCCCAATCCACGCCGCCGGGATACACCGAGCGCAGTCCGAGCGCCGCAACCCAGATCGCGCGCGAGCCGAGGTGCAGCACGAAGGTGCAGATCAGCGCGTAGCTGGTGATCTTCAGGTAGAAGTAAAGCATGAACACGGCGTAGTTCAGGTTGCCGGTCAACCGCGGCCGCAGTGCATAGAGCGCATCGTCCAGCAGCCCGGGCACTTGCAGCATCGAGAACACCAGCGCGCCGGACAGCAGCAGTTCGACCTCCCAGGTGGGCGTGGTGTCGCGCGGGACCTCGAACACGTGGTCGGCGTCGGCGGGCGCGGCGGGGCTGGGCTCGGTCATCGGCAAGCAGTGGCTGCGGCGGATGGGCGATCATCGCCGGGCTTGCGACCGCGTGCCACCCGCCACGGCGCCGGGGTTGCCGAGTCGATGCCGCTGCGGCGAGTATCCGGGGCCTGCCCGCTCCGGACGTCTGTACCGCCCATGCTGCCGCTCAGTTTCGAGTTCTTTCCGCCCAAGACCGCCGAGCAGCGTGAGACGCTGGAGCACACCGCGCAGCGGCTCAAGCCCTTGACGCCCGACTACGTCAGCTGCACCTTCGGCGCGGGTGGCTCCACGCTGTCCTACACCTACGACACGGTGGTGGCGCTCAAGCAGCACGGGCTTGATGTGGCGCCACACCTGTCGTGCATGGGCGGCACCCGCGAGGAAGTGCGCGAACTGCTGGAACGCTATGTGGCGCTCGGCTGCCGCCGGATCGTCGCGCTGCGCGGCGACCTGCCGTCCGGCATGGCCACGATGGGCGAGTTCCGCCATGCCATCGACCTGGTGCGCTTCATCCGCAGCGAGTTCGACGGGCATTTCCACATCGAAGTGGCGGGCTACCCCGAGTTCCACCCGCAGGCACGCAGCGCCGACGAGGACCTGCGCCACCTCGCCGAAAAGGTCCATGCCGGCGCCAACGGCGTGATCACCCAGTACTTCTTCAATGCCGATGCCTATGTGCACTTCGTCGAGGACGTGCGCCGACTCGGCGTGACGGTGCCGATCGTCCCCGGGATCATGCCGATCAGCCAGTTCAGCCAGCTCAAGCGCTTCTCCGACACCTGCGGTGCCGAGATCCCGCGCTGGATCGAGCGGCGCATGCTGAGCTACGGCGACGATGCCGAGGCGATCCGCGAGTTGGGTGCGGAAGCGGTGGCCGGCCTGTGCCGCCGCCTGGCCGACGCCGGCGCGCCTGCCTTCCACTTCTACACGCTGAACCGGGCCAAGGCCACGCTGGCGGTGATCGAACGCCTGCGCTGAGGCGGGTCTGCGGCATCATCGCTGCATGCGTATCACCGTTCCATGCCTCTGGATGCTGTTGTTCGCGATTTCCGCCGACGCAACAGCGCTTCCGTATTGCAGTTTCTCGGCGAATATTGACGGAGATACCGGCGAATGGCGCGAGCCGTTGCTGCATGCTCGCATTGACGAGCCGGCTGGCACACCCGCGCAGCGCAACCACACAATCATTCGCGCCTGCTGGGATCTGGACGCGCTTCGGCTGGCGATGACGGTCGAAGATTCCGATCCGGTGCGCGCGCCCGCCGCTCTGGACGTGGACCGCTACCACCAGTACGACTCGCTGCAGGTCTACATCGACCCGCGCGGCGACGCCGGCCCGCGCATGAACGACGACGATGTCGACCTGCTGCTGCTGCCGGACGGCCGGCTCGGGGTGCTGCGCGGCGATTCGCTGATCGGCGCCATCGCCAGCGCCAGTGTGCCCCAGCGCGCGGCCGCGCCCCTGGCCGCGGACTACGCCGCCCGCGAAACCACCACCGGCTGGGCCCTGGAACTTGAGGTGCCCTGGGCCGGTCTTGGCCTGCCGGCCGCCGCCGGGGCGCGCATAGGCATGGACATCGCCAGCAACGACTGGCTGGTCGACCACCCGCCGGGAGAATCCGAGGCGCTCACTCCGGAACGCGTGCGCGTCCTGGCCGGCAGACCACCCGATGCGCCGCGGCCGGATGCTGCGGTCGGCACCCAGTTGCTGCCGCGAACCTGGTCGGGCGACAGTGATTTCGGCTATCCCGCGCGCTGGCGCCCGCTGCAACTGACGGGCGGGCCGGGCATGCTGGAGCGATTGCAGCGCGCGCTGGGCCCGCGTGCCTTGCTCCGCATCGGCGCCGCCGGACTCGGCCTGGGGTTGCTGAGCACGCTGATGGTGCATGCATGGCATCGTCGCCGCCTGCGCGATCTGCTGGCGCGACTGGCAGCGATGGCGCCGGCGGCCGCCAGCCCCATCGCCGTCGACGCCGGCCCTGCGCAGGTTCCGAATGATGCCGCAGCGGAATCCACTGCCGTCGATACCCAAGGCGCCGGCGACCCGCGCGACCGCGAGTTCGCCGAGCGGGTGCTCGCCCATGTCCGCCGGCACCTCAACCAGCCGCTCGGCCCCGCGGATCTTGCGCAACAGTTCCACGTGTCGCTGCGCACCTTGCAGCGGCGCCTGAAGTCCGGACTCGACACCAGCCCGCAGGACCTGGTGCTGGCCGCACGCCTGGAAGCCGCGCGCGGGTTGCTGCGCGACGGGCGCTTGCGGGTCGGCGAGGTTGCCGCGCGGGTGGGCTTCGAGGACCTGTCGCATTTCTCCCGGCGCTACCGCCAGGCCTTCGGCCACCCGCCCTCGGAGGAGGGCACGCGGCGCGACTGAGCACCTCGACGGGCGCCTGACGCGCGTCACGACAGGATTGGCGCGTCCAGTCAAACCAATGTCGCGGCCGTTCTAACGCGCCGGCCGGACGTTTGCGCACGCTGCACCTGTCTCAACGCGAGGAACCAGGGGCATGTGGCAGCGGTGGCTGGCAGTGGTCGCGGCGGTGGCGCTGGCGACAGGGTCGAAGGCCACGGTTTACACCGTTGGCGCAGGCGGCACCCACGCCTCGCTTCAGGAGGCGGTCGATGCCGCCTTCCTCAACCCGGGGCCGGATGAGGTGCGCCTGCGTGAAGGCACGCTGGTCGGGGTGACGGGTGTCAACGGCAACCTCAGCAACAATGACCTCACGGTTTCCGGCGGTTGGGACGCCAGCTATGCAGGCACGGGCTCTGCGCCGACCATTCTCGACGCCGCAGGCATGGGTTCCGTACTGCGCGTTTATCCCTCCGGCGGCAACGTGCAAATCTCGCGCCTGAGCATGCACAACGGCGCGTTGCCCAGCCAGCCTGTGGGGATCGACGTGAATGCGACGGGATTCGCGACAGTGCAGATTTTCCAGGTCGACATTGCCGACGGCATTGTGACGAGCGGAAGCGCCGGCTGTGTGGGCCTGAATGCCCGTGACGACAGCCAGGTCAGCCTGAGCCAGTCGCGAGTGCATCACTGCACCAGCGGGTCAGCCCTTCCAGGCAGTTCAGGCGGTACCGGGATCCGGGTGGTCACCCTGGATCGCGGCCGGGTGAGCCTGGATGACGTGAAGGTCGACGAGCACCAGACCCAGGCCAGCGTGCAAACCACCGGCACCGGGATATCGGTCAATGGGAGCGGCCAGTCGAACGTGGACCTGCACAATGTCCGGATCCACGGCAACAGCACCACAGCACCCTCGGTCTTCGGATCCGGACTGGCCCTGGAGCTGGCCGGCAGTGCCACAGCCACCCTCTCGCGCCTGGAGGTTTTCGACAACCTGGCACCCGGGGCAGCATCGACCACCTCCCAACTGGGCTTGAGTGCGAGCGACTTCGCGGCCATCCGGCTGGTTTCGAGTCTGCTGCGCGACGGGCCGCAAAGCGCCCTCAGCGCCACCTCGGTCGGCGCCAGCGCGCGCGTGCACATGCACAACCTGACGATCGTCCAGCACGCCGCTCGCGGAATCGCCTTTTTCGGCCCCGCGGGCAGCCTGACGCTGCACAACAGCATCGTGCAGGACAACGGGCTGACGTCTCCACTGCCCGTAGGAGGCGGCGACCACAACCTGGGGGCGGACTTGCTGCTCACGCCGGTCAGCTTCTCCGGACCCGGCGACTATCGCCTGCCGTCCGGCTCACCGGGCGTCGACGCGGGGACCGACGCGGTGCCCCTGGGCCTGGCCGCCATGGACTTCGTCGGCGAGCCCAGGGTGCAGGGCGCTGCCTCGGACATCGGCGCCTTCGAGCGCACCGTCCCCTTGTTCACCAGCGGATTCGAGTGATGACCATGCGACCGTGCGGACTGATCCTGCTGTGCGCGCTGGCGTGGGATCTGCCAGCCCAGACCCCGCCCGCCTTTCCCGGCGCCGAGAGCTTTGGCGCGATTGCCACCGGCGGCCGCGGCGGTGCGGTGTTCGAAGTCACCACCCTCGACCCGGACCCGGCCGGCACCGTGCCGGGCTCGCTCAACCACGCGCTGCGCCAGGACGGCGCACGGACCATCGTTTTTCGCGTCAGCGGCGTGATCCATGGCATTGCCAATGTCGTGCATGGCGATGTCACCATCGCCGGACAGACCTCGCCTGGCGGCGTGATCGTGCGCGGCCTGGTGTGCGACGGCCACTACGAACGCAACGACTGCGACAACTTGATCGTGCGCCATCTGCGCATCCGGCCCGGCTGGAACTTGCCCGTGCCGGCCGGCGGCGAGCGCCTGGACGATGCGCTGCGGCTGGACGGCGTCAACCGAGCGATCTTCGACCATGTGACCCTGGCCCATGCCACCGACGAGGCCCTGCAGATCAGCTGGGCCTCGGACGTCACGGTGCAGGATTCGATGCTCGGCGAGACCGTGGGCGACCACGCCGACCGCGGTGGCGCGCTGCTCAACTACTCGCACCCGGAGCACCCGCAGGACCGGATCGCGCTGGTGCGCAACCTGTGGTTCCGGGTCGGCGGGCGCACCCCCGAGATCACCTGCGAGGCGAGCAATTACGACGGCCAGCCCGGCCTGACCCAGAGCTGCCAGCAGACCCCGCTGCGGCTGGAACTGGCCAACAACCTCTACGTCGATCCAGGCTTCCTGGTCTGGTACAACCGCGACGTCGACCAGAACCCGGCGCTCGGTGCCTACGCGGTGCGCCTCAACGCCGTCGGCAACCGCTTCGTCACCCGCGCCAGCTATCCCTACGGCCTGTTCCTGTTCGATCTGCTCGATGTCGCCGCCAACCAGTTGCATGTCAGCGACAACCGGATCGCGATTCACCCGGCCTGGGCCGACTACCAGCTGTTCTACTGCTGCAACGACTTTCCGGCGAATGCGCCGAACACGGCGCCCGGAAACGCCACCCGGCTGCCCGTGCGCCACGCCTTCCCCGTCATCACCTACCAGCCTGGCGACAGCCTGGCGGCGACCCTGCCGCGCAGCGTTGGGGCGCTGCCGGCTGATCCGCTCGAACGTCGCTGGCGCGACAGCGCCTTGGCCGGGCTGCCGCCCTCCGCGGACTACGGCACGCCATTGGCCAACGACACTTTCGACCTCGACTTCCCGCCGGGAGCGCCACCCGCCCCGCCGCCCGATGGCGACCACGACGGCATGCCGGATACCTTCGAACAGGCCAACGGCCTCAATCCAGCCAACCCATCGGACCGCAACGGCACCGGCCTGTCGCTGGGCTGCACCGGGGTGAGCGGCTACACCAACCTTGAATGCTGGCTGCACCAGCTGGCGCAGCAGCGCGCCGGCATCGGGTTGTTCCGGAACGGCTTCGAGTAATGCTCTGTCAGCCGCTCCGCGCCCGCGCCACCGCGCGGTGCCAGTCGGCCAGGCGCCGCCCGCGTTCGACGGCGTCCATCGTGGCGTCGAAGCGCCGCGCGCAGTGCCAGCGGGCCGCCACCTCGTCGAGATCCTGCCACCGCCCGATGCCCAGCCCTGCCAGCAGGGCCGCGCCGAGCGCGGTGCTCTCGGTCTGCGCCGGCCGGCATACCGGCACGCCGAGCACATCGGCCTGGAACTGGCACAGCAGGTCGTTGACGCTCATGCCGCCGTCGATGCGCAGCTCGGCGAGGTCGCACCCGGTGTCGGCGCGCATCGCATCGAGCAGATCGACGTTCTGCAGCGCCACCGCCTCCAGCGCCGCGCGCACGATGTGCGCGCGCGTGCTGCCGCGCGTCAGGCCGCAGATCAGCCCGCGTGCATCCGCATCCCAATGCGGCGCGCCGAGGCCGACGAAGGCCGGCACCACGTGCACGCCGGCGCTGTCGGCAACGCTGCGCGCCAGCGCCTCGGTTTCCGCGGCGTGGCCGACCAGGCCGAGGCCATCGCGCAGCCACTGGATCAGCGCCCCGGCGACGAACACCGCGCCCTCGAGCGCGTAGGTGCGCTGGCCGCCGAGTTGCCAGGCCACCGTGCTCAGCAATCCATGGCGCGAATCGACACGCGTGGCGCCAGTGTTGAGCAGCAGGAAGCAGCCGGTGCCGTAGGTGTTCTTGGCCATGCCGGGCGCGAAGCAGGCCTGGCCGAACAGCGCCGCCTGCTGGTCGCCGGCGATCCCGGCGACCGGCACCTGCGCGCCGAACACCGCCGGATCGGTCTGCGCCAGGCGACCGGCCGAATCGACCACCGTCGGCAGGCAGTCGCGCGGAATCCCGAACAACTCCAGCAGCCAGGGATCCCAGTCGCCTGCCTCCAGCGAATAGAGCAGCGTGCGCGATGCATTGCTCGCATCGCTGATGTGGGCGGCACCGCCACTGAGTTGCCAAACCAGCCAGCTGTCGACAGTGCCGAAGCACAGCCGCCCCTGCGCCGCCAGCGCACGCGCCTGCGGCCACTGATCGAGCATCCAGCGCATCTTGCTCGCCGAGAAATAGGGATCGATCACCAGCCCGGTGCGGGCGCGGATCTCGTCATTCAGCCCGCGCGCCCGCAGGTCTGCGCAAAAGGGCTCGGTGCGCCGGCACTGCCAGACAATCGCCGGACCCAGCGGCGCGCCGGACTGGCGATCCCAGGCAACCACGGTTTCGCGCTGGTTGGTGATGCCGATCGCGTCGACCTGGTGCGCCTGAACCTCCGCCTGCGCCAGGGCGCTGCGGATGGCGCTGAGCTGCGTCTGCCACAACAGGTCCGCATCCACTTCCACCCAGCCCGGCTGCGGGTAGCTGCAGTCGAAGGCCTCACTGTGGCTGGCCAGCACCCGCGCATCGCCATCGAGCAACAGCGCACGGGAACTGGAGGTGCCCTGGTCGAGCGAGAGGATCAGCGGCATGGCAGCGGGTCGTCGCGATGGGAGCGCAACGAGCATGCCACGGGCTGCGCCTGTTCGTCGGGCATCCGCTCGCGCAGAATGGCCGCAACGAGCGGGTGGAGGCGGGCATGTCGGTCGACATCGACACCGTAGTGGTCGGCGCCGGGGTGGTCGGCCTGGCGTGTGCGCGCGCGTTGGCGCGGGCCGGTGCCGAGGTGCTGGTGTTGGAGGCCGAAGACCGCGCCGGCGAGGGCATCTCCAGCCGCAATTCGGGCGTGATCCATGCGGGGATGTACTACCCGACCGGTTCGCTGAAGGCGCGCTGTTGCGTGCGCGGCCTGGAGCTGCTGTACGCGTACTGCACCGAGCGCGGGATCGCGCACCGGCGCACCGGCAAGCTGATCGTCGCCACGCGCGAGCAGGACGTTCCCGGACTGCGGCGGATTGAAGCGCAAGCCGCCGCGAATGGCGTTCCGGTGCACTGGCTTGACGGTCCGGCTGCGCTGCGGCTGGAACCGGCGCTGCGCTGCGTGGCGGCGCTGGACTCGCCGAGTACAGGCATCGTCGATGTGCCGGAGCTGGTGACCGCGCTGCTCGGCGACATCGAGGCGCACGCCGGCCGTCTGGTCTGTCGCACACCGGTGCAAACGGTGGCGCGGATCGAGGGAGGTTTCAGCGTGGAAACCCCGGACGGCGCCATGAGCTGCCGGCAACTCGTGAACGCCGCAGGCCTCGGCGCCATCGCGTTGGCACGGCAGATCCAGGGCCTGCCTGCCGGGCTGGTGCCGCGGCCGCACTATGGCCAGGGACACTACTACTACGCGCGCGGCAAGGTGCCGTTCTCGCGACTGATCTATCCGCTGCCAGGCGCGGCGAGCCTGGGCGTGCACCTGGGCATGGACATCACCGGGCGCTGCCGCTTCGGACCGGACATGCGCTGGGTGGACGAACCGGACTACCGCTTCGACGACAGCCGCCGTGGCGAGTTTGCCGAGTCCATCCGCCAGTGGTGGCCGGCACTGCGCGACGAAGACCTGTTGCCGGACTTCGTCGGCGTGCGGCCCAAGATCCACGGGCCGGGCGAACCGTCCGCCGATTTCATCGTGCAAGGCCCCTCGGTACACGGCATTTCTGGCCTGGTCAATTTGTTCGGCATCGAGTCGCCCGGGCTGACCTCCTGCCTGGCGCTCGCGGACCTCGTCCGGGATGCGCTAGCGGCGGGAGTTGCGACCAGCTAAACGGCCGTCTGGAGATGGTTCGGGATTGACGCCGCGCACACACATGGCTCGCGTACGCTCGCGAGCAACATATCGCTACAATCCCCGCACGACCCGACGGAGCTTCCGCCATGAGTACCGCAACACCGGTGATGACCCGCAGCGAAGTCGCTGCCATCGGCACCACCAAGACCATCCGCAATGCCTACCTGCTGCTCACGATGATCATGGGCGTGTCGGCGCTGAGCGCCTGGTATGCGATCAGCAGCAACGCCGGGATGATCAGCCCGTGGCTGTTCCTGGCCTTCATGATCGGCATGCCGTTCGCCATCAACGCGCTGCGCAACAGCATCGCCGGCCTCGGCCTGTCGTTCGTCTATGCGGCGCTGCTGGGCTACTTCCTCGGCCCGATCGTCGGCATCTATTTCCGCATGGATCCGAACATCCCGGTCTATGCCCTGGCTGCCACCAGCGTGATCTTCTTCTCGCTGTCCGGCTACGCGCTGGCCTCGCGCACCAACTTCAACTTCCTCGGCGGCTTCCTGTTCGTCGGATTCCTGGTGATGCTGGTGGCGGTCGTCGCCAACCTCTTCCTGCAGCTGCCGATCCTGAGCCTGATGATCTCCGGCGCCGCGGTGCTGCTGATCTCGGCCGCAATCCTGTGGGAAACCAGCCAACTGATCCACGATCCGGAAGCCAACTACATCGTCATCGCCACCAGCCTGCTCGGCAGCATCTGGGTGCTGTTCATGCACCTGATGCGCCTGTTCGCCTTCTTCAGCGGCGAGGACTGAGAGGCCGGTTTTGGTTGATGGTGTTGGTGTTGGATGAAAGCAAAAAGGCCCGCGCGAGCGGGCCTTCTTTTTGGTTGGGGGGTGTGGGTTCTGGGTTGTGGGCGGCAAAAGCTCGAGATCCGATGCCTCGCTGCCCACAACCCAGAACCCACAACCCACAACTTTCTGGGCGCGTCAAACGATCCGCGTCGCGCCGCGCATGTACGGGCGCAGCACTTCCGGGACGGTGATCGAGCCGTCGGCGTTCTGGTAGTTCTCCATCACCGCGATCAGTGCGCGGCCGACTGCAACGCCGGAGCCATTCAGGGTGTGCACCAGTTCCGGCTTGCCGGAGGCCGGGTTGCGCCAGCGGGCCTGCATCCGGCGCGCCTGGAAGGATTCGCAGTTGGAGCAGGAGCTGATTTCGCGGTAGGTCCTCTGGCTGGGCAGCCAGACCTCGATATCGTAGGTCTTGGTCGAGGAAAAGCCCATGTCGCCGCTGCACAGCAGCATGGTACGGAAAGGCAACTCCAGCTTCCTGAGGATGTTCTCGGCGTGGCTGGTCATCTCTTCCAGCTGCTGGTAGCTGGTGTCCGGCCGGGCGATCTGGACCAGTTCAACCTTCTCGAACTGGTGCTGGCGGATCATCCCGCGGGTATCGCGGCCGGCCGCACCGGCTTCGGCGCGGAAGCACAGCGAATGCGCGGTCATGCGCAGCGGCAGGCGCTCGGCGTCGACGATCTCGTCCCGCACCAGGTTGGTCAGCGACACCTCGGCGGTGGGAATCAGGTACATGCGCTTCCACAGCCAACGATGCAGCGTGCCGACCATCGCATCGGCGTTGTGCAGATCGTCCCACAGCGAGGCCGGCATCCGGCCCAGCGTCTGCAGGCCGAGATCGCTCGCGATGCCGTTGAGAATCGCCAGCGCGTCCTCCTGGTCGCGCCGGACGATGGCGCCACGCAGCGCATCCTTGGCCTTGCCGTCGATCGCCAGATAGCGATTGCTGCCGATCGGCACTTCGAACAGATCGTCCTCGAACTTGGGCAGCTGACCGGTGCCCTGCATGGTCTCGCTGCTCACCAGCAGCGGCACATTGACTTCCAGGTAGTGATGCTCGGCCGTGTGGGTGTCCAGCATGAACTGCGCCAGCGCGCGGTGCAGCCGCGCCACGCCGCCGCGCAGCACGGTGAAGCGCGCGCCAGAGAGCTTGGCGCCGGACTCGCCATCCAGCCAGCCGTGGCGGGCGCCGAGTTCGACATGGTCCTTGACCTCGAAGTCGAACTGCTTCGGCTCCCCATGGCGGCGGACCTCGACATTGCCGGTCTCGTCGGCACCCAGCGGCACCGATTCGTGCGGGATGTTCGGGATCCTGAGCGCGATGGCATACAGGCGCTCCTGCAAGCCCGCGAGCTGGTCCTCGGCGGCCTTCAGCCGGTCCGGAATCGCCTGGCTCTCGGCCATCAGGTCGTCGGCATTCTCGCCCTTGCCCTTGCGCATGCCGATCTCCTTGGCGAGCCGGTTGCGACTGGCCTGGAGATCCTGAGTCAGCGTCTGCACCGACTTGCGCTCGGCTTCCAGCGCTTCGAGGTCGGCAATCGGCAGTTCCAGCCCGCGGGTCGCCTTCAGGCGATCGGCGGTGGCAGCCAGGTGTTGTCGCAGCAGCACAGGATCGAGCATGGCGGGCCTCGGGTGGTGAATGGCGAAGAGCGGCGATTATGCCGGTGGGAATGCTTGGGTGTTGCGGTTGTCGCTGGCGCAGGCTAGCCCGGCGCGCGCTCGACCTCCTTGACCCACACCAAGGTCGAAGGTTCATACAGCCAACGCCGGTCATACTGTCGGCCCTGCCAATATCGAGGACAGCCCATGGGCCTGGAACGCGTGCCTGCCGGCCGCAACGTGCCGGACGAGGTCAACGTCATCATCGAGATCCCGATGAATGCCGAGCCGGTCAAGTACGAGGTGGACAAGGAGTCCGGCGCGATCTTCGTCGACCGTGTCCTGACCACGCCGATGCGCTATCCGTGCAACTACGGCTACATCCCGCGCACCCTGTCGGGCGATGGCGATCCTGCCGATGTGCTTGTGGTGATGCCGCTGCCGCTGATCCCGGGCTCGGTCATCCGCGTGCGCCCCATCGGCATGTTGTCGATGGAGGACGAGGCCGGCGAGGACACCAAGCTGATTGCCGTCCCCACGGCCAAGGTGTACTCGGCCTACGCGCACATGAACGTCATCGACGACGTGCCCGAACACACGCGCGACCGCATCCGCCACTTCTTCGAACACTACAAGGACCTGGAGAAGGGCAAGTGGGTCAAGGTCCGCGGCTGGGAGGGCGTGGACGCCGCCAAGCGCGAGATCGTGGAATCGGTGGAACGCTATGAGGCGTTGCCGGTGAAACCGGGTTATTGACTCGCGGGGGAAGGCTCGCGGCGTTTCGCCGTGGCGCGGGAGTTCCCGATGTAGCTCTGGGGGCGCCCGCGGTCTTTCGCCTTTGCGTTCGCTGTCTATGGGGGCGGGCTCCGGGCGGGATCTTCTGGCTTTTGGCTTCTGGCTTTTGGCTTCAAGATCAAGAGCCAAAGCGTTTCGGCCTGACGGCCGAGTCACTTCTTTCTGCTTGCCCAGAAAGAAGTGACTCGGCCGTCAGGCCGAAACGCTGTTGCTCTTCAGTTAAGAGCAAAAAACAACAGCAACAGCGAAAGGATCGCCGGCAGAGCCCGCCCCTACAAGTGCCAAGGCGACAGCGACAGCGACAGCGACAGCGACAGCTACGACGGCGACGGCGACGGCGACGGCGACGGCGACGGCGACGGCGAAAGGATCGCAGGCAGAGCCACTTGCGCGATCAGCAAGACGATTCGCGACCAGCGTCGCGCCGCGCGCCCAACCCGTCAGGAATCAGAGCGCCTGCGGCAACGCGGGGGCCGCGCAGGCAGTGCCCGCGCGCGCCGGCAGGCGCACCAGGCTGCGCCAGTTGAGCACATGTGCCGCGGCAATCCCCAGCCCGCCCAGCACCTGCAGCCCCACATGCCACAAATCATTGCTATGCCAATGCCCGAAGGCACCAAAGCCCATCATCACTGCGGCAGCGGCGGCAACCGCCAGCGGCATACGCGAGCGGTGTGCGAGAAAGCCCCGGGTGAGTACCACGGCGGCAAACAGCAGCACGGTGGAGACGACCAGCCGCTCGACCTCGTGGGTCCAGAGCAGCCACTGCGCCAGCCCGTGCCACTGCGGATCCCAACTGGTCAGTGCCAACTGCAGGCTCGGCAGCAGGCTGAATGCCAGCGGCAGGGCCGCGCAATGCACCGCGCACGCCAGCGAGACGCTGGCGCCCAAGCCATCCCAGTAGACGGCTCCGCGGTGATGGGGATGACGGTGCATGGATTGACGGCGTCCTGTTGAAACGTGGTGGTATTGTAACTGTATAACATCGACAGTGCACAAGCCCAAGCGTGTCCGTTCTGCTTTCGATCACCGATCTCTGCTTCGGCTGGGATCCTGCGCGTCCCCTGCTGCGCATCGACGCGCTTGAGCTCGCGGCGGGCGAGCGCCTGTTCCTGCGCGGCCCGAGCGGCAGCGGCAAGAGCACGCTGCTGAGCCTGATTGCCGGGGTGCTGCTGCCGCAGCGCGGGTCGATCCGCTTGGACGGCACCGCGCTGGAGCGCCTGCGCCCGGCCGCGCGCGACCACCTGCGGGCGGATCACATCGGCTTCGTGTTCCAGCAGTTCAACCTGCTGCCCTACCTGGATGCGGTCGACAACGTGCTGCTGCCGCTGGGTTTTTCGCGGCGGCGCGCGGCGCGCGTCGTCGGCGATCCGGCCGCCCATGCGCGCGCCCTGTTGCAACGGCTGGATCTCGATCCGCAGGCTCTGGCCGGACGCCCCGCGGCGGAGCTGTCGGTGGGTCAGCAGCAGCGGGTGGCCGCGGCGCGCGCGTTGATCGGCGGTCCGGAACTGGTGATCGCCGACGAACCCACCTCGGCGCTGGACAGCGACGCGCGCGATGCCTTCCTCGGCCTGCTGTTCGAGGAGTGCCGGCGCGCCGGCGCCGCGTTGCTGTTCGTCAGCCATGACCGCAGCCTGCAGGCGCGCTTCGACCGGGTGCTCGACCTGCCGGCGATCAACCAGGCGGGGGCCAGCGGATGTTGCTGAAGATCGCCCGCGCGAGCCTGTGGAACCGCCGCTTCAGCGTGCTGCTGACGGTGTTCACGATCGCCGTGAGCGTGGCGCTGCTGCTGGCGGTGGAGCGCCTGCGCAGCGAGACCCGGAGAAGCTTCGCCAGCACCATCTCCGGCACGGACCTGATCGTGGGCGCGCGCACCGGCCCGGTCCAGTTGCTGCTGTACTCGGTGTTCCGCATCGGCGACGCCACCAACAACATCCGCTACGCCAGCTACGAGGAACTGGCAGCGCTGCCGCAGGTCAAGTGGGCGATTCCTATCTCCCTCGGTGATTCGCATCAGGGCTACCGCGTGCTCGGCACCACCGCGGCCTACTTCGAGCACTTCCGCTACGGTCGCCAGCAAGCGCTGGCCTTCGCCGCGGGCACGCGCTTCGACGGGCTGCAGGAAGTAGTGCTCGGTTACGAGGTGGCGCGCCGGCTGGGCTATGACCTGGGCGACAGCGTAGTCGTGGCCCATGGCGGCGGACGCCACGACATCATGAAACACGATGACGCGCCGTTCCGCGTGGTCGGCATCCTCGCGCCCACCGGCACACCGGTGGACCGCACGCTGCACGTCTCGCTGGAGAGCATCGAAGCGATCCACGCCGACTGGCAGTCGGGCGTGCGCATTCCGCGGCGGGCGCCCACGGATGGAACCGACGAACACACGGCGCACGATCACGACTCGCACAATCACGACTCGGCTGACCACGACTCGCACGACGCGCACCCGCCCAAGCCGCCGCAGACGTTGAGCGCGGTGTTCCTCGGACTCAACAACCGCGCCGCCGCCTTCGGGCTGCAGCGCCAGATCAACGAGTACGCGGGCGAGCCGCTGCTGGCGATCCTGCCGGCGATGACCCTGAGCCAGCTGTGGAGCCTGACCGGCGTGGCCGAGTCCGCGCTGCTGCTGGTGAGCGCCTGCGTGGTGGTCGCCGGGCTGCTCGGCATGCTGAGCGCGCTGGTGACCACGCTGAACGAGCGTCGGCGCGAGATGGCCATCCTGCGTGCGCTCGGCGCGCGACCGTGGCAGGTGGGCGCGCTGCTGCTGCTCGAATCGGCTAGCCTGGCGCTCGCCGGCACGCTGCTCGGCGCACTTGCGGTGACCGCCCTGCTGGCGGCGCTGGCGCCATGGCTGGCGTCCAGCTACGGCCTGTTCCTGCAGCCGCTGGCGTTCAGCCTGCGCGAGGCAGGCTTGCTCGGCCTGGTGCTGGCCGGCGGCGTGGTCGCGGGACTGGTGCCCGCCCTGCTCGCCTACCATCGCTCGCTCGCTGACGGCCTCACCCTGCGCACCTGATATCCATTGCCGGAGCCCCCATGCGCCTGCTTTCCCTGCTCGCCGGCCTGCTGCTCGCCAGCACCGCCACCTCGCTGCACGCTGCCGAGCCGCGCGAGCTGGACTGGCTGGAGCTGATGCCGAAGGACGAAGTCGACCAGCTGATGGAGGCACCGGCAGTGACCCACAGCGGGGACCTGAAGGCGCAACAGACCGGCAGCGCGCGCACCATGCCGGAACTCGACGGCATCCAGGCGAAGATCGCCGGCTACATCGTGCCGGTGGAAGTCGACGGCGACAGTCAGATGAGCGAGTTCTTCATCGTCCCCTACTTCGGCGCCTGCATCCACGTGCCGCCGCCGCCGCCGAACCAGATCATCCTTGCCCGCCTCGCCAAGCCGATCCCGGTCACCGAGATCTACGACGCCTACTGGATCGAAGGCACGCTGGCCATCGAGAAAGTCGACAACGACATCGCCCAGGCGGCGTACACGTTGAAGGCGGAAAAGGTGACCTTGTGGGAGTGAGCGGGAAGCGATGAAAAGTGAAAGGTGAAAAGTGAAAGGGAAAAGCCACTCCCCCTCTGTGCCGGCTCTTCCTTTCACCTTTCACTTTTTGCCGCTCCTAACCCCACTCCCCGCATCGCCACGTTCTTCGGATCACCACCGGCCACTCCGGCCGGACCTGACCCGAGGAGCCTTCCCGATGAACACAATCCGTCCGCTGCCGTTGGTCCTGGCGATCTGCACTGCGCTGGCGCTTGGCGCCTGCGCGCGCCAGTCGGCGCCGCCGCAGAAGTCCGAGGGCACCGCCAGCAGTGTCCGCGAGGAAGGGGATGCGCAGCTTGCGGACGTGGCCCGGGCGCAGTCCAGCCAGGTCGTGGCGGCCAAGGTCAGGGCCGAGGCCCAGCGCCTGAACGTCGTGTCCCAGGAAGCCGTGGCCAGCGGCGCCATCGCGACGCCGACGGCACCGCCGGCGGTGATCGCGCCCTCGCCAGCCCCGCCCAGCGGCCCAGCTGACCGCCTCGGCCTCAACCAGCCGACGGATACGGAGCAGTACGCGGAGATCGAGGCGAATCCCGTGATCGCCGCCGCCGAGCAGCCGGTCTCGACCTTCTCGGTGGACGTCGACACCGGCGCCTACAGCAATGTGCGCCGCTTCCTGACCCAGGGCTCGCTGCCGCCGACGGATGCGGTGCGCATCGAGGAGTTCATCAACTACTTCGACTACGACTATCCGCGCCCGACCTCGCTGGAGCGCCCCTTCTCGGTCAACACCGAACTCGCGACGGCGCCGTGGAACAGCCAGCGCTGGCTGCTGCAAGTGGGCCTGAAGGGCTTCGAGGTGCCCTTCGAACAGATTCCGGCGAGCAACCTGGTGTTCCTGCTGGATGTGTCCGGTTCGATGATGGAGCCGAACAAGCTCCCGCTGGTCAAGACCGCGCTGAAGATGGCGGTCGAGCAGATGCGCCCGCAGGATCGCATCGCCATCGTGGTCTATGCCGGCGCCGCGGGCCTGGTGCTGCCGTCCACCCCGGCAAGCGAGAAGGCCACGATCATGGCCGCGCTGGACGCGCTGGAAGCGGGCGGCTCGACCAATGGCGGCCAGGGCATCCAGCTCGCCTACCAGGTGGCCCGCGAGCACTACGTCGACGGCGGCGTCAACCGCGTGATTCTCGCCACCGACGGCGACTTCAACGTCGGCATCGTCGACCAGCAGGACCTGGAAGACCTAGTGACGCGCGAACGCAAGAGCGGCATCGCGCTGACCACGCTCGGCTTCGGCCAGGGCAACTACAACGATGAGATCGCCGAGCGCCTGGCGGATCTGGGCAACGGCAACCACGCCTACATCGACAGCGAGCGCGAGGCGCGCAAGGTGCTGGTGCAGGAACTCGGCGCCAACCTGCTGACCATCGCCAAGGACGTCAAGATCCAGATCGAGTTCAACCCGGCGGTGGTCGCCGAGTACCGTTTGATCGGCTACGAGAACCGCATGCTGGCGCGCGAGGACTTCAACAACGACGCGGTCGACGCCGGGGAGATCGGTGCCGGTCACACCGTCACCGCGCTGTACGAGCTGACCCCGGTGGGTTCGCAGGCCACCCGCCTGCCGCCGCTGCGCTACGCCGATGCCGACGCCGCCCAGGGCAAGGCCAGCGAGATCGCCTTCCTCAAGCTGCGCTTCAAGCAGCCGGACGCCGACCAGAGCGAACTGATCGAACAGGCCATCGCAAAGCCCGCGCAGATCGGCCAGGGCTCGGTGCAGCTGCAGTTCGCCGCAGCGGTCGCCGCCTTCGGCGAGGCGCTGCGCGGCGGCAAGTACCTCGACAGCTTCAGCTACGAGAAGATCGCGCAGCTGGCCCGCCGCGCCGAGGGAAGAGATCCGTACGGCTTTCACGCCGAGTTCGTCGAACTGGTCAACCGCGCGGCCACGCTGAGTGGCGAGGAAGCAGAAGGTCAGATCGCGATCGCGCGCTGAGTCGCAAGTTTCACCCACGCGAGCAGGCGTAGCCCGGAGTACCGCGCAGCGGTTCTCCGGGTGCTTGCGGCAAGTGCCCGGGGAACCCACATACCCCGGCTAGCGGGTTCACCGTTGCCCTTCTCGGCACTTGCTGTCTTTGCGTCCTTTGCGTCCCTTTGCGTCCTTTGCGTACCCAATCACAGGGTCGTCGTTCGACACGCCAGTTCGCGCATCGAACAGCGGATGCCAGTAGCCCGGTGGTACGCGCCCAGCGCGTGCCCCGGGCCACGCGGGTTCACCCTTCGCGCGTGGCCACGATCACCTGGTAATTGCCAAGGCAGCAGGTGCTGCGCTTGCAGCTCCAGCCACCCAGGCTTTCGAGGTACTTGACCGGATCGTGGCGGTTCCACAGTGCCAGTCCGTATGGCTCGAAGACCTTGAAGTAGAGCCAGCTCAACGCGCGCAGCCACCAGGTGTCGGGCCGGTGAAACTCGGCCAGCAGCAGCTTGCCGCCTGGCGCCACGGTGCGCGCCGCCTCGCGCAGGGCCTTTTCCTTGAGCGGGTGCGGCAGCTCGTGCAACAGGAAGAACATCACGTTGGCGGCCACACTGGCGTCGGCGTGCGGCATCGAGGTCGCGTCGTCGGTGGAAAAGCGCACCCGCGCGGCCTGCTCGCCGAGCTTGCCGCGCGCATGCGTCAGTTCGTTCTCGATCAGGTCGACCACGTGCACACGGCGCGCGCCGGTATCCAGGGAGGCACCCACCACCCGCGGGATCACGTTGCCGAAGGCGCAGGAGGTGATCAGCACCTCGCGGCCGCCGAGGTCCATCGCGCGCAGCTCATCGACGATGCGGCTGACCAGGCGGTCGTACTGGAACAGCAGGATCGCCGAAATCACCGGCTGGAAATCCACCAGCTTGATCAGGCGCATGTCCGAGTAGACCGGATAGACGTGCGCCCCGGCGCCACCGCCGCCGGGCGTCAGCGCGCGCACGATCAGCGCGCCGCGCGTCACCGCAAAGAAGAACAGCGCGGTGCTCGCCAGCGCGGCGAACACCGTGAGTACACCACCTGCCATCCAGCCGTCCATCGCCTTGCCTTCCTCCGCACCGTGGCGGGCTGTTCGAAGATCTCTGGCTGCAAGTTAACGGGTGGCTGGCTGGTGGCTGTTGACTCCGGTCAATGCTGCAATTGCGAATCGCTTCAGGCAGCGACTGCGCGGAAGGCATCGCGCGTCAGGTTCTCCGGCGCGCCCTCGGTGACGTGCACATCGTCCTCGATGCGGATGCCGCCGTAGGGCAGCATCGCCGCGACCGCATCCCAGTTCACCGCGCCGGCGTCGGGCGACTGGCGCAGCTTCGTCAGCAGCATCGGGATGAAGTAGATGCCGGGTTCCACGGTGACCACATGGCCCGGCTCCAGGGTGCGCGTCAGGCGCAGGTAGGGGTGGCCTTCGGGCTTGGCGATCGTGCCGCCCTCGGGGCCGGCCTGGAAGCCGCCGACATCGTGCACCTGCAGGCCGAGGAAATGCCCCAGGCCATGCGGAAAGAAGGTGCTGGTGATGCCGCGCTCCAGTTGCGCCTGCGGGTCCATGCGCACGATGCCGGCCTGCTGCAGGATGCCGCCGATGCGCCGGTGGCATTCGACGTGCAGGTCGCGGTAATCGCGCCCGGCGCGCATCTCCGCCACCAGTCCCTGCTGCATCGCATCGACCGCGGCAATCAGGTCGGCGAAGGCGCCGGGGGCGCGCGCGTGGGTGCGCGTGATGTCGCTGGCGTAGCCGGCATCGCTGCCGCCGGCGTCGATCAGGAAACTGCGCGATTCGTGCGGGTGCGGGGCGGGCGTGTGGTGGTAGTGCAGCACCGCCGAATGCTCGTTCAACGCGACGATGTTCTGGTACGGCAGGTCATGCTCGGTGTGGCCGGCGGCGGCGCAGTACTCGAGGTGGATCTGGTGCTCGCTGGCGCCCTCGCGGAAGGCCTCCTGCGCGGCCAGGTGCCCGCTGGCGCCACGGCGGCTGGCATTGCGCATGCGCGCGATCTCGTACGGCGTCTTGCACGCGCGATGCCAGTGCAGGTGCAGGATCACCGCCTCGGGGTTGTTCGGCAGCGCATCGCCGACGGCCGCGTTGGCCTCGCCGATGATGGCGGCGCGAGAGAGATCTGCCGGCAGGTGCGCGCGCGCATCCTCGGGCCTGCGGATCACGCGCAGGTCGAAGTGCTCGGTCCAGAACCCCGACGGCGCGGATGGCGGCGCGTGCCAGTAGTCCTCCGGCTGGTGGTAGGCCAGCACCGGTCGCTGGCCTGGGGTGTAGCTGATCCAGCTGCCCGGATGGTGATTCAGCGGCACCCAGGCAAGGAAATGCGGATTGGTCCGGAAGGGGTAGTTCTGGTCATCGAGGAAGCCGTAGTGCTCCATCCCGGACGGGATCAGCAAATGCTCGAAACCCCCGCGCGCAAGCGCCGCATCGGCACGGCGCATCTGTTCGGCCAGGTGTTGCCCGTAAAGTTCAGCCAGTGCCATGGCAAGCTCGCGCGTGGTTCGGGGGAGGGAACTTTACTGGAGCTGCGGTGGAACATGAATCGTTCGAGGAACAGTCAAACGTGAAACGTGAAACGTCAACGGTACGAGGCACATTGACGTTTCACGTTTCACGTTTGACGTTTCACCTCCGAGCCTCACAGCAGGCGGTGCACCGACAGTCAAACGTGAAACGTGAAACGTCAACGGTACGAGGCACAATTGACGTTTCACGTTTGACGTTTCACCTCCGAGCCCCACAGCAGGCGGTGCACCCACAGTCAAACGTGAAACGTGAAACGTCAACGGTACGAGGCACAATTGACGTTTCACGTTTGACGTTTCACCTTCCCACCTCAGCGCACGCCAGGCACCTGGAGACCCGGCCCCATGCTCACCGCCCACATCCGCCGTTACGGCGGCCCCGAGGTCCTCAAGGTCGATCAGCTCCCGGAGCCGGTGCCGGGTGCCCGCGACCTGCTGGTCGACGTGGCCGCGGCCAGCGTCAATCCGATCGACTTCAAGATCCGTGATGGCAAGGCCAAGGCGATGCTGCCCTTCGCCTTCCCGCTGGTTCTCGGCAATGACCTGTCGGGCACCGTGCGCGCGACCGGCGCCGCGGTGACGCGCTTCAAGCCCGGCGACCGGATCGTCGCGCGGCTGGGCAAGTCGCGCATCGGTGCCTTCGCCGAGCGCGCGCTGGTGGATGAGGCGGATGCCGCAATCGCGCCCACGTCAATCGACCTCGTCGATGCCGCCGCGCTGCCGCTGGCTGGACTGACCGCATGGCAGGCGCTGTTCGAGATGGGCCAGCTCGGCCCCGGCCAGCGCCTGCTGGTGCATGCCGGTGCCGGTGGCGTGGGCCATTTCGCGCTGCAGCTTGGTCGCTGGAAAGGCGCGCGGGTGCTGACCACGGCGAGCGCGAAAAACCGCGAGCGCTGCATCGCGCTCGGCGCCGACGAGGTGATCGACTACCGCAGCGTACGCTTCGAGGACGTCGCGGGCGAGATCGATGTCGGCCTCGACACCCAGGGCGGCGACACCTTGCTGCGCACCATCGGCATCACCCGCCGCGGCGGCCACGTCATCTCGATCACTGCGATGCCAACTCCGGAAGTGGCGCGCGAATGGGGCGTGCGTGCACCGCTGACCTGGGCGCTGGCCTTCATGACCCGCAAGGAGCGCGCCGCCGCGAAGGCGCGCGGCGTGCACTACCACTACCTGTTCATGCGCCCGGATGGCGCGCTGCTCGGGGAACTGGTGAAGCTGGTCGACAGCGGCGCGCTCAAACCCGTGATCGACCGTCGCTACCCGTTGCGCGAGGCCGCCGCCGCCATTGCCCACGTCGAGGCCGGCCATGCGGTCGGCAAGGTGCTCGTGGTGCCAGGCGGTTGAGGCACTCGCTGGCCCGTTCAACGCGGAGACGCAGAGGGCGCGGAGAGCGAATCTCCTTTCTCTGCGTCCTCCGCGTCTCCGCGTTTGATCAGGTTATTCGTAGCCGTTGGCGAACAAGGGATCGGGCGCGCCGACGGTGACGAAAACAGCGGCGACAGGGCCCTGGTTGCCGGCGGCGTCGGTAGCGCGCAGGTACACGAGTTGGCGGCCGTTCTGCAGCGCGGCGACCGGCACGTCGACGGTGACGTTCTCTGCAGCCGCGTTCCAGGTCCCGTCCACCGGCTGCATCTGGGACAGGGGCGTGACGCCAGGCTGCCACGGCGGCTGCAGGTAGACCGCGACGCCGGTGACGGACTGCGCGGGCTCGGTGCCTTCGGTGTTGTTGAAGCGTGCGTCATCGGCGCGCGCGCTGAAGGTCACCGTGCTACCCGCCAACGCCGCGGAGAGATTGGTCAGCTCCGGCCCCGCAGCCCAACGATACGGCGCGCGGGCGAGTCTGGAGGCCATCCAGAAGCCGTTGATCACCGGCTGCGCCAAGCTCGCCTCGTAGGTGGTGCAACTGGGGAAGAAGCTGCTGCCGGCCATTTCGATGGTGAACGCAGCCACGCCCAAGGTGCCGTAGGTGAAGTCATCAGTGGCTCCGCCAATCGCGCCGCCCAGGCTGCCCTGCTCCGGGGTCAGGCCATTGTAGTAGGCGATCTTGCGCCCAAGCGTCTGCAGCGCAACGGCGTTCGGCGCGGGCACATTGGTGTTGCCCCAGGACCACCAGGTGGTGGCTGCATTGCTGTGCACGTCCATGTAGATGCCGGTGGCGTCCGGCGAAATCGGCGTGACCAGATCGACGCCCGGTCCTTCGGCACGCTGGTCGGGGAAGATCGAGCGCAGGTAGGCAATGATCGCCTGCGATTCCACCTCCGAAGACGGCGTGGGCCCACGATAGATGTCGCTGCAGTCGCTGCCCGAACTGCCGGAGCCGCCCCAGTCGAAGGGGAAGTTGCGGTTCAGGTCCACACCCAGCGATGTGCCGCCGGTGGGGCAGAAGTTCTCGTCGCGGTTCTTGCGCTGCATCCGAGTGGCGCTGATCTCGGCCACCTTGCGTCCGTCCGGATTGGCGTGCAGCAGGATGTGCACTTCCTGGTGGTCGAGCACCCAGGTGACATCCGGGTTGTTGCCGTACTGGCCGGCCAGCCATTCGCCGTAGCGCAGCACGGTTTCGGCGGTAACGTACTCGCGCGCGTGCAGTCCGCCCTGCAGGTAGTGCACCGGCTTGACCCCGCCGATGCTGCGGTTGGTCAGCCGCAGTACCCACAGATCGTGTCCGAGCGCAGGGTTCTGCACTTTTTTCCAGCTGTCGCCGATATCCACCAGTTCCGCCACGTCCGGGTGCTGCGCAACCAGTTGCTGTGCGCTGGCGATGCTCTCCTCGACAGTGCGGTAGCAGGTGTAGCCGGGAATGCCGGTGATTTGGTCGGGCGACACCACCACGGGTGCATAGACCGCCTGGGTCAGATCGGGATCGATCGCGACGCGGAAGCCCTCGTCGAGCAGTCGCTGGTACTCGAAGCGGTTGTCGACCTCGATGATCAACACGCCGGCCTTGCGGTCCACGCGCCACGGCGCGGCTCGGCGCAGCAGCAGCGCCAGCGCGCGATCCGAATCGAAATGCGCGCGCACCACCCAGGGCCCGCTGCCCTCGGGCATGCGCGTGCTCGGCTGCAGCAGCGGCGCGGGTTCGATCCGCGCAGCCGCCAGCGGCGCCGCAGCGCAGAGCGCCGCGCACAGGATCATCAGGGGAGCGAGCCGCATGCGGGCAACCAGATGGTACGACGCCCGCGATTATAGAGTGCCACTCACTCGTAATGACGCAGCCCCGTTCAACGCAGAGACGCAGAGGACGCGGAGAAAGGCATAAGAAAGCCGTTCTCTGTTCCACCTGCTTTCCTCTGCTCTCCTCTGCGTTCCTTTGCGTGCTTTGCGTCTCCGCGTTGAACCGTTCCCGGCTGCGCCCGGTCACCCCACCCGCTCCGCCTCGGTCACGTTGCTCAGCGCGCGCAGCTTGCCGAGCACATTGGCCAACTGGCCGAAGTCGGCGACCTTGAGCGTCAGGTGCAGCGTGGCGAGGCCAGTGGCCGCATCGTCCTTGCTGTCCATCGCGCCGATATTGATTTCGGCGGCGGCCAGCACGGCGCCGACGTCGCGAATCAGGCCGGTGCGGTTGTAGGCCGAGACGCGCACGCGCACCGGGTACTTGTCGTCACGGCGGCCGCCCCACTGCACGTCGATCACGCGTTCGGGCGAATGACCGGAGAGGTTCAGCAAGCTCTTGCAGTCAGCACGGTGCACGCTGACGCCGCGCCCCTTGGTGATGAACCCGACGATGGGATCGCCGGGCACCGGGTTGCAGCACCCGGCCATCGCCACCAGCAAATTGCCGACGCCCTCGATGACAATCGCGTCCCGGTCTCTGCGCGGCCCGATCTGCGCGCCCAGGCGCTGAGTCAGGATCTGCGCCGGGTCGGCCTTCGGCGCCTCGGCCTCATGGACGAGGCGCGCGACCTGCGCCGGCGACACATCGCCGAGCGCCACCGCCAGGTACAACTCGTCGACGCTCGGCAGGTGCAGCTTGGGCAGCAGCGCCTCGATGCGCGCCGGCGTCAGCGCCAGCCGCTTCAGTTCGCGCTCGAGGATCTCGCGGCCCTCGCGCAGGTTGTGCTCACGATCCAGCTTGTGGAACCAGGTGCGCACCTTGTGGCGTGCACGCGAGCTGGCGAGGAAGCCGAGCTGCGGCAGCAGCCAGTCGCGCTTGGGCTGGCCTTCCTTGGCGGTCAGGATCTCGACCCGGTCGCCGGTGCGCGGGGTGAATGTGAGCGGCACGATGCGGCCGTTGACCTTCGCGCCGCGGCAGCGATGGCCGACCTCGGTGTGCACGGTGTAGGCGAAATCCAGCACCGTCGCGCCCTTGGGCAAATCGACCACCTCACCGCGCGGGGTCAGCAGGTAGACGCGGTCCTCCAGCAACTCGGTCGAAAAGCCGGCCAGCAGCGCACCGTCGTCGGCAGCCTCCTCGCGGCCTTCCAGCAGCTGGCGCATCCACTGGATCTTGCGCTCGAAGTCGGCGCCGGCGCCGCCGCCCTCCTTGTAGCGCCAGTGCGCGGCGACACCGAGTTCGGCGTTCTCGTGCATCTGGTGGGTGCGGATCTGCACCTCCACCGACTTCCCCTCGGGGCCGATGACCGCGGTGTGCAGCGAGCGGTAGTCGTTGCCCTTGGGCTTGGCGATGTAGTCGTCGAACTCCTTCGGGATCGGTGTCCAGTGCGCATGCACCACGCCCAGCGCGGCATAGCAGGTAGGCACGTCCGGCACCAGCACGCGCACCGCGCGCACGTCGTACAGCTCGGAGAAGTCCACGCCCTTGCGCTGCATCTTCTTCCAGATGCTGTAGATGTGCTTCGGGCGGCCGGCGACATCCGCCTTGAGGCCGGCGGCGGCGAGTGCCTGGCGCAATTCGGACAGCACCAGCCGGATGTAGCGCTCGCGGTCTTCGCGACGCTCGTCCAGCAGCCCGGCGATGCGCTTGTAGGTATCCGGTTGCAGGAAGCGGAAGACGAGGTCCTCCAGTTCCCACTTGACCTGCCAGATGCCCAGGCGATTGGCCAGCGGGCCGTGGATGTCCGCCGCCAGCTGCGCCAGCCGGCGGCGCTCGGCCTCCGGCAGGGAGGCCGCCTCGCGCAGGCGCACCAGCTGGCGCGCGAGCAGGATGAACACCACGCGCAGATCGCGGATCAGTACCAGCAGCAGACGGCGCAGGCCCTCGGCGCTGGCGTTGGCCGCCTTGTGTTCGTGCAATGGCCAGACCTTGTCCGCTTCCAGCTGGCCCTGCAGCAGGGTTTCCTGCGCGGGACCGTAACGCCGCGCCAGTTCCGCGACCAGCTCCGGCTGGGCGCGCGCCTCCGGGTACAGCGCCGCAGCCAGCAAGGTCTCGTCGTCGACCTTGAGCTCGCAGAGCACATCGAGCGTACGCGCCACCAGCGCCTGCTCTGCCGCGCCGACGCGCAGGCTGTCGGCCCAGTGCTGGTGCAGCTGCCCGAGTTGCGCCGCGATACCGGCGCCCAGCCCGTGGCGCTGGGCCAGCCAGTCGTGGAGGTTTTCGGCGCGATGCGGGCTGCGGGCTTTCATGGGTCCCGATCATGCATCGGGCCGGGCTGCCCGCGCATCCCGGCGCGGGCAGCCCGTACGGCCCGCTTCAGCGGCGCTTGGCGGCACCCGACGGAATGTCGTCGTTGGTGATGGTACCGATACCCTGGTTGTCGCTCACGGTCACCTGGGCGTTGTTCGGCGCGCCGAGGTTCACCTGGAAGAACTCGTCGGATTCGACCGACGTATCGCCGTTGACGACCACGCTGATGGTGCGGGTCTCGTTGGCGGCGCCGGTGAAGATCGCCGTGGTCGCCGGCGCGATCGCCACGTAGTCGTTGTTGGCGACCGTGGCGGTGTCGTCGCTGCTGCTCACCGGCACCGAGAAGCTGCCCTGCACCGAACCGTTCAGCGAGATGGTGAAGGTGGCATTGATCGTCCCGGTGTTGCCCTCGGTCACGCTGACGTCGTTGATCGACAGCGAGGCGGCATCGTCGTTGGTGATGGTGCCGATGCCCTGCGAGTCGGTGCGCGTGACCGCGCCATTGCTGGGCACGCCAAGGTTGACGAAGAAGTCCTCGTTCGGCTCCAGCATGGTGTCGCCGATCACCACCACGGTGACGGTCTGGGTCTCGCCCGGCGTGCCGGCGAAATTCAGGGTCTGTCCGCCCGGCAGGCTGGTGTAGTCCGAATCCGCCGTCGCGGTGCCGCTCTGGCTGCTGACCGGGACGGTGAAGCCGCCCTGCACGCTGCCGCTCAGGGTGACCGTGAACGTGGCATTGGTCGGACCGGCGTTGCCTTCGGCGACGCTGACATCGTTGATCGCGATCGACGCGCTGTCGTCGTTGTTGATGGTGCCGGCACCGCTGGAATCGGCCAGCGTGACGGCTGCGTTGGACGGCGCGCCGAGGTTGACCGTGAAAGTCTCGTTGACTTCCAGCGTGGTGTCGCCGAAGACCGGGACACTGATCGTCCGGGTCTCGCCGGCGGTGCCGGTGAAGCTCAGCGTGGTGCCACCCGGGATCGGGTCGTAATCGGAACCACTGGTCGCGGTCCCGTTGGCGCTGGTCACCGGCAGCGTGAAGCCACCCTGCACGGCTGCATCCAGGGTCACGGTGAAGGTGGCATTGGTGGTGCCGCTGTTGCCTTCGCTGACGCTGACATCGTTGATCGACAGGGCCGCTGCGTCGTCGTTGTTGATGGTGCCGACGCCGGTCCCGTCTGCCAGCGTCACCGCCGCGTTGCTCGGCGTGCCGAGGGTCACATTGAAGGTCTCGTTCGGCTCCAGCACGGTATCGCCGAGCACCGGTACGCTGATGGTCTTGGTCTCGCCGGCGGTGCCGGTGAAGCTCAGCGTGGTGCCGCCCGGGATCGCCGTGTAGTCGGAACCGCTGGTCGCGGTGCCGTTGGCGCTGCTCACCGGCACCGTGAAGCCGCCCTGCACTGCCGAGTTCAGCGTGACGGTGAAGGTGGCATTGGTGCTGCCCGAGTTGCCTTCCGACAGGTTGACGTCGTTGATGGACAGCGAGGCAGCGTCGTCATTCGTGATCGTGCCCTGGCCGGTGCCATCGGTGATGCCGGCGCCGGTCGGGTTCGACAGGTTGATGGTGAAGGTCTCGTTGCCTTCAAGCACGGCGTCGCCGGTGACGGTGACGCTGACCGTCGCCGTGGCGCTGCCGCCAGCGGTGAAGTTCACCGTCTGGTTGCTGATCGCGGTGTAGTCGCTGCCCGCAGTGGCGGTGCCATCCGCGGTATTGACCACGACGCTGGCCGCACTGGTGGTATTGCTGCGCGTGATCGTGAACTGGAACGTGGTGTTGCCGCCCGTGCCTTCGGCCAGAGTGACGTCGTTGATGCTGAAGCTGGCCTGCTGCACGGTAGCCGTCAGCACGCCCTGGTTGTTTCCGAGCGCCGTTTCGCCGGCAACCGGCGGCGCGAAGGCGGCGGCGCTGACCGAGAACTGCGAGCCCAGGGTGGCGCCAGCGTTCAACTGACGCGACACGCTGAAAGTGACACTGGCGCCCACCGGCAGCGACACCGCATTCAGTGCGAGGTTGCCGACGCCGGAAGGCGTTCCGCAGCTGCCGCCACCGGAAGCGGCGCAGGACCAGCTGCCGGCAGACAGCGGTGCCTGGAATCCGCCCGCAACCTTCGGGTACCAGTCACGTACGCGCACGTTGCTGGCGCTGGTACCGCCGGTATTGCTGACCACGATCGAGTAGTTGAAGTTGCTGCCCGGCGACGCCGACGTGGCGCCGTTGACCGCGACCTCGAGGTTCGCGGCGGAGCTGCCCTTGACTGACGAAGCCTGCGCCGAGCTCGAGCCCTCGAAACCATTGGCGTAGACCGCTTCGGCAATCGCGCCGCCGTTGACGCCCTGGAAACACGAGGCATTGGCCGCGGGCGACATCACGCAGCAAGCCAGCTCGCTGCTGGCGCTGACCTTGAACAGCCCTGCCGACGCGCCGTTGGTGTAGTAGTCGAAACTCGAGATGCCGCCGTACAGCGGGCCGAAGTTGTCGAGATTGGTGTCGGCATAGGTCAGCGACACCGGATTCACTGCACCGCCCGGTGCGGCGGCGAAGTCGACGCAGAGCATCGGCTGCGACAGGCGCAGGGAGATGTTGCGGCGCCCATCGGCAATCGATCGATTGAGGTAGTCGATGTTGGTCGCCGTGGCCAGGCCGATGCGCCCGGAATTGTTGATCGCGAGACCGACAGGACCGGCCGTGACCGATTTATCTGCGGCAGGCGCGGAGCCCGAGGCCAGCGCGGAAAGCGCGATGGCGGTCACCAGTACCGAACGAAACTGCATGAGGTTCTGTCGCTCCCAATGGGCTGCATGGCTTCGGCAGGGACGCACCGCCCCCGCAAACCGTTGGATTTTAGCCCGACGCCTGCTGAATACGGAAATCAGCGGACCCAGGTGCCGGTGGGGCTATTCAGCGGGTACTAGCAAACAGGGCACGGAATCGCGGCGAACAGGCACGCTCGGAGGGCACCAGGGAGGGCGCCATCTGGCGCGCGGAACGCACGTCGGCCCGGATCCGTTCGAACTGCGCGAGGTCGGCCTCGCACTCCCGCGGCCGCGGTCCCGAGGCGGCTCGCCACGGCTCCTCGCACTTGAACTGCTCGGCGCCAAATCAAGGAAAGCGCAGGCTGATTGTCGCGAGTTTGCCGCGTTCGATCACCACGCCCTCCTCGCGGCGCCCGCCGCCTTGGCCCGCAACCACGGTGACGCGATAGTTGCCCTCCGGCAGGGTGACCAGGAAAGGCGTACTGGCATTCCGCGGGAGTGCCACCGGGCGCCCCGCGGAATCGACGATCTTCTCGATCCGCGCCCACGGCGCGGAGCTGATCGCCAGTTGTCCCTGACGCGCCTTCTCCGCTGCCTGGCGCTGGGCGACGAGGGCGCTGTCGCGGTTGCGGCTCACCGCCTGCTGGGTCTCGACCAGCCGCGGCATGTCGCCGAGTCCGGCGCGCGCCTGTCCCAGCAGGGCGAGCGCGCCGTCGAGGTCGCCGGCCTTGATCAGCCGGTCGGCATCGAACAACACCGCATTCGCCAACAGTTCGCGCATCTTCGCGTGCTCGGCGGAGGGCTGCCCGAGCTCGGAAAGCCGTGCCAGGTCCACCAGCAGGCGCGCCAGGCGCTTGCTGTCGATCACCTCGGCCTTGACCGCTTCGCTCCACTCGGCGGCGGCGCGCTTGAGTTCGCTGCTGGCGACCTTCGCGCCCAACTGCTCGACCAGGGTCGCAAGGCCCTTGTCTTGCGGCAGCACCTGCGCCAGTCGCCGCGCATCCGCCAGCGCGCGCGCGTTCTCGCCGCTGGCCAGCGCCACCTCGATCGCCGCACGCGCCACGCGCTGCGCGCCGGCTTCGATGGCCTGGAACTCCGCGTCGTCCACGAGCGCCGGGCGCAACTCGAGGTAGAGCCCGAGCACCGATTCGCCGGCAGCCGGCGCGGCACCTTCGACCAGCGCGCGCAGCCGTGACAGGCGCCCGCGCATTGCATCCTCGCCGGCGAGCTCGGTCGCCAGTGCGGTGCGCTGGCGCAGCAGTTCCTCGCGCTCGGCCATCTTCGGCAGGGCCACGTCGATGGCCGCAAGGGTCACGTCCAGCGCCATCAGGTTGCGCGCCGCGATCTCGCGGCGCGCGCGTTCGAGCAAGGCGCGCTGCAGTTCCGCCAGCACTGCCACCGTCTCGTCGGCGGTGGCGTGGATATCGCGCATCGCCTCTAGCGAATCCAGCGCACTTTGCCCTATCGGCTCCAGCAACTGGTCCGCCGCCAGGCGATTGCTGAACTCAAGCTGCCGCTGCATCAGCGCCAACCGTTCGGTTTCGGTGGGTGGCCGGACGCGCATTGCCCACCAGCCGACGCCGCCGGCGACCAGCACCAAGGTGAGCGCCAGCGCTGCCCACAGCGGCCAGCGGCGACGCCCAGCCACCGCGGCAGAAATGCCGGTGCGCGCCGCGGTGTCCACCTTGCGCTGGGCGGCGGCCGGCTGGCTGCGCTTGCGTTGCGCTTCCAGCGCGGCCTTTACGTCGGCATCGCGCAAGGTGTCGAAGGAAAAACCCAGGTCGCGCAGTTGCTCTGACCACGGCGTGTCCGGGCTGAACATTGCAATATGGCGCATCGCGTCCGACGCCACGAACACATCGCGCAGCGCGTGGGTGAACTCCGCCATGTTGGCGTAGCGATCCTCACGTTTCTTCGCCAGCATGCGATCCATCACCGGCTGCAGATCGGCCAGTTCCGGCGGCAGCTTCGGCAGCGGCGCGGTCAGGTGCTGCATGCACACGGCGATCGGCGTCTCGCCCTTGTACGGCGGCTCGCCGGTCAGCAGCTCGTGGAACATGATGCCGAGCGAATACAGGTCCGAGCGCCCGTCGACCTCGCCGCCGGAGACCTGCTCCGGGCTCATGTAGATCGGTGTGCCGACGATCATGTTCTCCGCGGTGATGCGGGTCTGGCTGGCCGTCAGCTCGCGCGCGATGCCGAAATCGGTCAGCACCGGCACGCGCCCGCCGCGCAGCATCACATTGGCGGGCTTCAGGTCGCGGTGGATGATGCCGAGCTTGTGCGCCTCGTCCAGCGCGGAAGCCAGTTGCACCGCGATCGCGATCGACTCGCCCACCGCGACGCCCTGCTTGAGCTTGTCGACCAGGGTGCCGCCGCCGAGGTACTCCATCGCGATGTAGGCGATGTCACCGACTTTGGCGATGTCGTAGATCCCGCAGACGTTCTTGTGAGTGATCTTGGCGAGCGTGCGGCCTTCACGCAGGAAGCGCTTCTCGGTGCGCTCCGGGTCGTCGTCCCCGTGGGTGCGCAGCACCTTGATCGCCACCTTGCGTTCCAGCGATATCTGCATCGCCAGGTACACGGTCGCCATGCCGCCGGCGCCGATCTGGCGCAGGAGCTGGTAGCCGGGAATCTGCGGGGCGGCTGCCACGATCGCTCACGCACCGGGAAGAGGGTCGGGCGAGTTTAGCCCGCATTTCCTGCAGCGGCGATGGCCTGGGAACCTTTTGCGGGAGGCACGGTCCGAAGGGCTTCGCGCTATATTCCGCGCCCCTTCCCGCCGCCCGGCGGGCACGCCCCCGCTGTTTCCAGGAGTCACCCGATGCTTTCCGCCCTGTTGCTGGCTGCCAGCCTGTCTTCCGCCCAAACCGCCAGCCCCAGCGAAGCGCATGTGAAGGCGGCCCTCGACCTGATCACCGCCTCGCGCACCGATCAGATGTTCGAACAGATGAAGGACCCGACTGCGCCGATGGTGCAGCAGACCATCGCCCAGTTCCAGGGCTGCGAGTCCGCCAAGCCGGTGCTCGACGAGTTCGCGACGGCAATGAAGGGCGTCAAGTTCAACGACGAACAGATCGCCAAGGTGCGCCGCGATGTCGCCGTGGTCTACACCGAGGTGTTCACCCAGGCCGAGCTGGAAGAGATGACCAAGTTCTTCGCCTCCGAAACCGGCGTCAAGATGCTCGACCGCATGCCCGAAGTGATGCAGAAGATGCAGGGCGCCCAGGCCCAGGGCCAGGAAACCATGCAGAAGGCCGGCCAGATCGCCCAGGGCTTCGGCCCGCGCCTGGAAGAGGCCTACAAGACCTGCGCCGCCGCCGCGCAGCCGGCCGCCGAGCCGCCGAAGCAGTAATCCGCGGCTGCAAGCGGCGAACAAGAGGGGCGGGCGCGAGCCCGCCCTTTTTGTTTTGCGATTCACTGCCGCGGGCTTGCGGCAAGCACCCGGGGAACGCGCGGCGCGCGCACCCCGGGCTACGCGGGGGGCTTGCGGCCGAGGGCGGTGTGTCTCGGAGCGATGCGCCGCCGGGGGCTTGCGGCGCATGCGGGCCAAAGCTGCGGCTATGCTCGCGTTTCAACGCAGCGAGGGAGTAGGCCATGGCCAAGGTCGAGATCAAGGTGCCGGACATCGGCAGTTACAAGGACGTGCCGGTCATCGAGTTGCTGGCCAAACCGGGTGACGCGGTTCGCGTGGACCAGGGCCTGCTGACGCTGGAGTCGGACAAGGCAACGATGGAGGTGCCGTCGAGCGCCGCCGGCACGCTGGTCGAGTTCCGGGTCAAGGTGGGCGACAGTGTCTCCGAAGGGACTGTGGTGGCGGTGCTGGAGGCCGGTGAAGCCGCGAGCGCTGCCAAGGCCGCGCAGCCTGCCGCTTCGGCCATGGCACCGGCGCCGGCTGCAGCTGCGCCCGTGGCAGCCAGTGCGCCGGCGCCTGCAGCTACGCCGGCTTCCACCGACCTCTCCTGCCAGCTCCTGGTCCTCGGTGCTGGCCCGGGCGGCTACACCGCGGCCTTCCGCGGCGCGGATCTGGGCCTGGACGTGATCCTGGTGGAGCGCTATCCTACGCTCGGCGGCGTCTGCCTCAACGTGGGCTGCATTCCGTCAAAGGCCTTGCTGCACGCGGCGCGGGTGATCGACGAGGCGGCGCACGCGGCGGACATCGGCATTTCCTTTGGCGAGCCGCAGATCGACCTGGCCAAGCTGCGCGGCTTCAAGGAGAAAGTCGTCGGCAAGCTGACCGGCGGCCTCGCCGGCATGGCCAAGCAGCGCAAGGTGCGGGTGGTCCAGGGCGAGGGCAAGTTCAGCTCGCCGCACACGGTGACGGTGCAGACCGCCGACGGCACGAAGGTGATCGGCTTCGAGCACGCGATCATCGCCGCCGGTTCCCAGGCGGTGAAGCTGCCGGGCCTGCCCTGGGGCGACCCGCGCCTGATGGATTCCACCGATGCGCTGGAGCTTGCCGAGACCCCTTCGAGGTTGCTGGTGATCGGCGGCGGCATCATCGGCCTGGAAATGGCCTGCGTGTACGACGCGCTCGGTTCCGAGGTCACCGTGGTCGAGCTCTTCGACCAGCTGATGCCGGGTTGCGATCCGGACCTGGTGCGCCCGCTGGCGCAGCGCCTGGGCAAGCGCTACGGCGGCATCCACCTGAAGACCAAGGTCGCCAGCGTGAGCGCGCAGGCGGACGGCCTGCTGGCCACCTTCGAGGGCGACAAGGCGCCGGCGCCGACGCTGTACGACCGCGTGCTGTGCGCCGTCGGCCGCAGCCCGAACGGCAAGAAAATCGGCGCCGAGAACGCCGGCGTGGCGGTGTCCGATCGCGGCTTCATCGCCGTCGACAAGCAGATGCGCACCAATGTGCCGCAAATCTTCGCGATCGGCGACATCGTCGGCCAGCCGATGCTGGCGCACAAGGCCACCCACGAAGGCAAGGTCGCGGCCGAAGTGGCTGCCGGCCACAAGAGCGAGTTCGTCGCCCGGGTGATCCCGTCGGTGGCCTACACGGATCCGGAAATCGCCTGGGTAGGCGTGACCGAGACCGAGGCCAAGGCGCAGGGGCTGAAGGTCGGCGTCGGCAAGTTCCCGCACGCCGCCAGCGGCCGCGCCATCGGCATCGACCGCACCGAGGGCTTCACCAAGCTGATCTTCGACGAAGAGACCCATCGCATCGTCGGCGCCGGCATCGTCGGCCCAAGTGCCGGCGATTTGATCGCCGAAGCGGTGTTGGCCATCGAGATGGGCTGCGAGGCTGCCGACATCGGCCTGACCATCCACCCGCACCCGACCTTGAGCGAGTCGGTGGGCATGGCGGCCGAGGTGTACGAGGGCACCATCACGGATTTGTACGTGCCGAAGAAGCGATGAGGGCACGAGGGCACGAGGGCACGAGGGCACGAGACGATGAATCGCAGGACACACTTCAGGCAGGCAGGCCCGGCAGCATTGCCCGTGGCGCGACGGGTTGGCGGTTTGCGTGCCCTCGTGCTCGGCGCGCTGGCGCTGGCTTCGCCCCTCCCCGCCTCCGACCGCCACCCGATCGAGGCGGAACTCGACCGCTGCATGGAGTCGCCGGAAGGGATGAGCACCCACGGCGGCCGCGCCTGCATCGATGCCGCCACCGCGGCCTGGGACCGGGAGCTGAACCGGGTCTGGAAGGAACTCCGCCAGGAACTGCCGCCGGCCGCGTTTGCCGCGCTGCGCGAGTCGCAGCGCAAGTGGATCGCCTTCCGCGATGCTGAGCTCTCCGCCCTGCTGGAGGCCTATGGCTTGATGCAGGGCACGATGTTCCAGCCCATGCACGCAGAATCGGTGTCACGGCTCACTCGCGACCGCGTGCGCCAGCTGGAGGCGCTGCTGGAGGCGCAACGCGTCAGCGTGCAGTAGCGTAGCCCGGGGTACGCGCGCAGCGCGTTCCCCAGGTGCTTGCGGGGAGCCGCAGGCACTGAATCGCTGCGCGATACACCGCCCCACGCCGTCGCGACAATCCGGCAGGCATACTTGATCTCATCTGCATCGACTGCCGCGCGCCCGTGATGATCAAGCCGACGATCCAATTGCCGCTCGCCGACGGCGAAGTGTTGCAACAACGCGATGACATCCAGCGCCTGGTCGGTGTGCTCCGCCGCTGCGGCGTGCCCGCGGCGGTCGAGGTGCCGCGCATCCTGGTGCCGATCGACGGCAGCGAGGTCAGCGATGCGCTGGTCGAGCGCGTGGTCGAGTGGCAGCAGCACTTTGGCTGGCACTTCGACCCGCACCTGATGCTGGTGCGTGACTTCCTGGCCAAGGAGGCCGCGGAACGGCTGCTCGACGAGGTCTCGCAGGCCGACACCCTGCGCTGCCGTTCCCGGCTCAAGGAGGCCGGCATCAGCCATACGCTGCACGTGGTGATGGGCAACCCGGCGCCGTGCATCCTCGACCGCGCGGCCGCCATCGACGCCGCCCTGATCCTGATGGGCACGCGCGGCCATGGCCCGGTGGGCAGCGCGATGCTCGGTTCGGTGGCGTACAAGGTGGTCCACGAGAGCACCCGCCCGGTGACGCTGCTGCGCGCCTGAGGCGCAGCGATTCGAGTCGCAATTTGTCGCGCAGCGCATAGAATCGGCGGCCGCCCCCGATCCAGGCCTGCATGCTGCCGCGCATCCTGTTCATGTTGCTGCTGGCGATGAACCTGGCTTCCGCCGCCTGGTGGTACTGGCGTGCCCAGGCGCCCACCCAAGCGCCGGCCAAGCCCGCAGCTACCACGCCGACCCTGGTGCTGCTGAGCGAGCGTGACGCCAACGCGATGTCGGACGCCGCCAGCGCCGCGACCAGCGCCGCCGCGCCGCGGGATCCTGCGGCTCCGGCCGCGATCTGTGCTGCCCTCGGCCCGTTCAAGACCCAGTCCGATCTCAACCGCGGCATGCAGTTGCTGACGCCGCTGGTGGCGCGCATCCAGTACCAGGAGAGCAGCAGCGTCACCACGCGCGGCTACTGGGTCTACCTGCCGGCTTTCGAGAGCCGCGATGCGGCGCTGAAATCGGCGCGCCAGTTGAACTCGGCGAATGTGCGCGACTATTACGTGGTGACCGCCGGCGACCACGAGAACACTGTCTCGCTCGGCCTGTTCCGCGACCGCGACAATGCCGCGCGGCGGCAGGCGCAGATCGCGGCGCTCGGCTTCCCGGCCCGGCTGGAGGAGCGCACCGAGGTCGAGCGCGTCTACTGGATCGAGTTCGAGCAGAGGGACGCCAGCGCGCCAGACTACAGCGCGCTGCCGGATTCGATGCTGCTCTCGCTCAAGCCGCGCAGTTGCGGTGGCTGAACCCTCGCCGCCGCAGCCGCAGGTCGTGCTCATGCACGGGATCTGGATGCGCGCCGGCATCACCGCGCGCCTGGCCGCGCAGCTGGGAACCGCCGGTTTCGAGGTCACCCGCTTCGACTACCCGAGCATCCGTGCGCCGTTCAGCGCACACCACGCACGTCTGCGCGCGCTCATCCAGACCCTGCCGCGCCCGGTGCACCTGGTCGGCCACAGTCTCGGCGGGGTGCTCGCGGTGGATTTCCTGCAGCGCAGCGGCCTGCCGCTCGCCGATGTCGAGCGCGTCGTCTGCCTGGGATCGCCACTCAATGGCAGCGCGCTCGCACGCCGGTTGCGCCAGGTGCGCCTGGACCGGCTGGGCATGGGCCACGCCCGCGATGCGCTGGTCGACGGGCTGCCGCCCTGGACCGGCCCGCAAGCGGTGGGGGTGGTGGCGGGCGAGGTGGCGTTCGGCCTCAGCCTGCTGCTTGGCCCGCTGCCGCGCCCGAACGACGGCACTGTGGCGGTGGCCGAAACCCGCTTGCCGGGTATTGCCGACCACGCGTGCGTCAATGCGGCACACACTGCGCTGCTGTTCTCCGAGCGCGCCGCGGCGCTGACTGCGCGCTTCCTGCGCCGCGGTGACTTCGGCGAGACCTGAGCGGCCGGCGCGGCCGTATGCTCTGGCCAAGCCAGCACCGGGAGCATGCCGTGTTCGAAAGCGATCTTGCGCGCCAGATCCTGCTCGGCCTGACCGCGGCGGTGTTCGCGCTGCTCGCGCTGCGCAGCGCGTGGGTGCCCGACAGCGTGGCGCGCGAACTCGGCTACACGCTCGACGGCGCGAATGCCTACAGCGAGCTGCATGCGATCTACGTGGGGCTGTGGCTGGCGCACGCAGGCCTGGGCCTGTGGGCGATGCTGCACGTCGAGCAGGCGGTGCTTGGCGACATCCTCGCTTTGCTGGTCCTTGGCCAGCCGCTCGGGCGGCTGCTCGCGCTGCCGCGGCATGGATGGCCGCAGGGGCCGCTGCTGGTGTTCTTCGCGCTGGAAGTGGTGGGTGGCGTGGCGCTGCTGTGCGTTCGCCCGGCGGGCTGAGTTTCCTCGCACGCCAACCCCGTTTGCCGCATTCCAGCGTTTGCGCTGGAACAGACTGATCGATCGCTTCCAAGGAGAACGCTGGTGAACCGCCTGTTGCTGTCGCTGCTGGCCCTCGCGCTGCCCGCCGTCGCTGCGGCGCTGACCCCGCTCCCGCCGCCGCCCCCGCCCCCGCCGCCGCAGGTCTGGATCCCGCCCGGCCAGGGCCTGGTGCCGATCCGCCTGGGCGAGCTGGACATCCAGATCCGCACCCATGGTTTCATCGCGCGCACCACGCTGGACCTGCGCTTCGACAATCCGAACGCGCGCGTGCTCGAAGGCGAGTTCGTGTTCCCGCTGGCAGCCGGCCAGACCGTGGCGGGCTATGCGCTGGAGGTGAACGGCTCGATGCGCGAGGGTGTAGTGGTCGACAAGCAGACTGCGCGCGTCGCCTTCGAGGAAACCTCGCGGCGACAGATCGATCCGGGCCTGGCCGAACTGACGGCCGGCAATGTGTTCCGCACGCGGCTGTACCCGATCCCGGCGAACGGCAGCAAGCGCGTGCGCCTGCACCTGGAGAGCACCCTCGCCGACCATGGCGATTCCTGGCGCTACCTGCTGCCGATGCAGTTCAAGGAACCCGTCGGCCGCTTGCATGTGCGCGCCGAGACCACGCTGTCCGAGGCTGCACCGCTTGGCGACGATCTGAAGATCGATCCGGAGCTGCGCTTCGACCGCAGCGGCTCGGCGTGGATCAGCGAGTTCACCCGCGAGAACGTGCTGCCGCGCAGCGAACTCGCCTTCCGCATTCCCAAGGACAGCGACCGCGCCCAGGTCGAGGCGGCGGACCTGCGCGACCCCGCCTGGCGCAGCTTGATCGCGCTCACCGACAGCGGCCGGCCGAGTGGAGTCGGCTACCTCAAGCCGCGGCGCATTGCGCTGTTCTACGACGCTTCGGCCAGCGCGCGCGAGCGCAACCGTGCACGCGAGGCGGCCGTGCTTGGCGCCCATATCCGCGCGCTGGGCGAGGTGGAGGTGCTGCTGGTCGCCTTCCGCAACGACGCCGACCTCCCGCAGCGCTTCAAGTTGCGCGGCGGCGACGCTGCACCGCTGCTCGATGCGATCACGGCGCTGCCGCTGGATGGCGGCAGCAGCTATGGCGCGATCGATGTGGCGCGACTCGAAGGCATCGACCAGGTGCTGGTGATCGGCGATGGATTGAGCAACTTCGGACCCGGCGAGGCACAACTGAGGGCCGCCGATGGCGCGCGACCGCCGGTCTTCGTGCTGCACTCCGCGCAACAGGCGGACCCGGCGCGGCTGGCGCGGATCGCGCGCGCCGGCGGCGGGCGCATGCTGGACCTGGCAGCGGTCACCGCCGAGGCGGCCGCCGAGGTGCTGCGCCGGCGCGACTGGCGCCTGCTCGATGCGCGCGCGACCGGCGGCGAATGTCGCGAGATCAGCCCGACAGCGCCGGCACCGGTCGACGCCCGGGTGACCGTGACCGCCCGCTGCCGTGGCCAGGGCGAGCTCCGGCTGCGCTTCGGCGATGGCGCCGGACAGGTGGTCGAGCGCAGCGTAGCCTTTGGCCGCGGGGAACTCGCCAGCGGCGCGCTGGCGGACAGCGTGCACCGCTTGTGGGCCCAGGCCTGGCTGGCCGAACTCGCGGTCGCCGCGAAGCGCGATGTCGCCGCGATGGCGGTCATCGGCAAGCGCTACGGCGTGGTCACCGAGGCCACCTCGCTGCTGGTGCTGGACCGCATCGAGGACTATGTCCGCTATGGCGTCGAGCCGAAGGAAGCGGACTTGCTGGCGGAATACCGGCGCCTGCAGGGCAGCCAGCCCAAGGTGGACGCCGATCCCGGGCGCGATGCGCGCCTGGCTGACCTCACCCGCCGCTGGCGCGAGTTCCGCGACTGGCACGGCGCGAGCTATCCGGGCATCGAGAGCCTGCTGCTGCCGATGGTGGAGGCGGAGGCAGCCGCGTGGCCGGCGGCGGGTCGGGACAAGGCCTGGGACCAGGGACGGATCGAGGCGGACGCCCTGGTGAAGCAGGCGCGCGGCCTGATCGAGCGCTGGCCCGTCGCGGGCGCGCAGGCAGCGAGCCGTGCGCAATGGGAACGCGAGGTGGCGCGCGTGGTGTACGCGATGGAAGCGCTGCGCCAGCGGCGCGCGGAGCTGCCGCAGATTTCAGCGGGTCCGCGCGACGATGCGCCGGTCCTGGCGGACAGTGTCAGCGCGGCCGAGATGGCGGGCGAACCCGCGCCTGAGGAAGCGCCGCGACCGTCGCCCGCGCCGCCGCCGCAGGCGTCGGCGCAACCCGCGGCCGTCGCCAGTTCCGCCCCGGTGGGCGCGAATGGCGGGGCGGCGCTGGACAGCCGCGAACGCGCGGGCGCCGAGCGCAAGGAAGCCGCCGATGGCGAAGATGTCATCGCGGCGGTGCAAGCCACCCAGGCGCAGATCGAACTGACCGGCTGGAACCCCGACACGCCCTACCTCGACGGCATCCGCGATGCCGCCGACCCGTATCGCGCTTATCTGGCGGCACGCGAGACCCACGGCAGCATGCCGGCCTTCTACCTCGACGTCGCCGACTTCCTGCGCGAGCAGGCGAAGGCGCCGCGCCTGGCGCTGCGCGTACTGTCGAACTTGGCCGAACTGGATGTCGCCAACACCGCTCTGACGCGCGTGCTGGCCTACCGCTTGGCGCAATGGACGCTGCACGACCTGGCCGTGCCACAGTTCGAATACGCGCTGGAGCAGCGCCCGGAGGAGCCGCAAAGCTATCGCGACCTGGCACTCGCGTTGGCGCGCCAGCGGAATCCGGACCGCGCGCGTGCCGTCGAACTGCTGTGGCAGGTGGCGATGCGCGACTGGCACGGACGCTTCCCGGACATCGAGTTGATCGCGCTGCACGAGATGAACGATGTGCTCGCGCAGGCGCCGGACAGCGCCGCGACCGGCGTCGACAAGCTCGGTATACCGGCCGAACTGCTGGATCCGGTCGCCGTGGGCCTGCGCGTGGTGCTGACCTGGGATGCGGACAACACCGACATCGACCTGTGGGTGGTCGACCCGAGCGGCGACAAGGCGGTCTACAGCCAGCCGCGGACGAAGACCGGCGGCCACATGAGCCGCGACTTCACCGGCGGCTACGGCCCGGAGGTCTACACCATCCGCAAGCCGCTGCCCGGCACCTACGTGGTGATGGCCAACTACTTCGGCGACCGCCGCCAGAGCCTGACCGGCCCGGTCACGATCCAGCTGGAGTTCCAGACCCGCTTCGGCACCCGCCACAGCGAGCGTGTAGCTACCACGCGCCGGCTGGAGAGCGGCAGCCAGACGATCGAGATCGGCAAGTTCAAGGTGGGCGCGGAGTAGCTGCGAAGGCGCGGCGCGGTACCGATCTGGCGTTGGGCGGTGTATCGCGCAGCGATTCACCGCCGGGAGCAGGCGGCAAGCACCCGGGGAACTCGCTGCGCGCGTACCCCGGGCTACGCGGGTCGAAAGGGGCGGCCTCGCGGCCGCCCGTATCGATCTTGCGTAGGTCGGTGTATCGCGCAGCGATTCACCGCCGGGAGCAGGCGGCAAGCACCCGGGGAACGCGTTGCGCGCGTACCCCGTGCTACGCGGGTCGGAAAGCACGAAGGGGCGGCCTCGCGGCCGCCCCTTCGTGTCCTGCTTCAGTCCGGCCGCGCCCGCAGGCGCGATCGGCAGGCCATTCATCAGACCTGGCGGCGCACCGCCACGAATCCCATCAGACCGACCAGCAGGCCCAGCAGCACCAGCCCGTACTGGCTCAACGTCGGGATCTCGTTGAACGGGAAGCCGACCACCACGCTGAGGATCCCAGGTTGTTGTCATCCACCGGGTCGGTCGTCGGTGACGCAGTGCTCGCGTTCACGGCGGTGTTGCCTTCGTTGTTGCTGAAGGCCACCACGGTCAGGGTGCGCGTCACGCCTGGAGCGGTCGCGCCCGCCCAGGTGCACACGATCGCACCGGTGTTGCCGACCTGCGGCGTGGTGCAGCTGGCGCCAGCCGCCGTGTGGCTGCTGTAGCGGAAGTCCGGCGTCAGCGTGATCGTCACCGACACGTCCTGCGCATCCGACGGGCCGTTGTTGATGCTGGTCGCGGTGAAGGTCACCGGCACGTTGATCAGCACCTGCGCCGCCGACGAGGTCAGGCCGATGACCAGATCAGCCACCGCGACTACGGTCGTCGTGGTGCTGGCGCTGTTGTTCGCACCATTCGGATCCGGCGAGCCCGCCGACACCGTCGCGGTCGCGTCGATCACCGTGCTGTCGAGCACCGCCGGCGCCACCAGCACCGTGATGGTCAGCGTGCGCGAGCTGCCCGGCGCCATGCTGCCGCTGATCGTGCAGCTGATCCCGGCGGCGCAGCTGCCGCCGCCGCTCACCGTGCCGGAGACCAAGCTGGTGCCGGTCGGCGTGGGCAGGTTGACCACCACCGCCGTCGCATCCGACGGGCCGGCGTTGGTCACGACTGCGGTGTAGGTCAGCTGGGTACCGGCAGTCACCGGGTCCGGCGCGTCGGCCAGGGTGATCGACAGATCCGCCTGCACCTGCACGCCGGTGGTCGCAGTGGCGGTGTCGTTGGCGGCGTTCGGATCGCTGCCGGCCGGGGTCAGCGACACCGTCGCGGTAGCCGACAGTGCCGCGGTCTGCGCCGGGGCGACGGCCACCACGATGGTGGTGCTGCGCGTGGCGCCGGACACGATCGGGCCGGTCCAGCTGCACACCACCGGGCTGGCGGCGTTGCAGGTGCCCGCATTGTCCGCGGTGGCCGAGACGAAGCTGGTGCCGGCCGGCAGCGGCAGCGAGATCGACGCGTTGGGCGCGTCGGACGGGCCGTTGTTGGTCAGCGTTGCCACATAGGTCAACTGGGTACCAGCGACCACCGGATCCGGCGAGTCGGTCAAGCTGATCGACAAATCGGCCTGCGGGGTGAGCGTCGTGGTGTCGGTCGCCGAGTTGTTCGCAGCGTTCGGATCGGTGATGCCGCCACCGACGGTCGCCGTTGCCGTGTTCGACAGCGTGCCCGTCGCGTTGCCCGCAATCGTGGCGTTCACCGTGTAGGTGACCGATGCGCCATTCGGCAGGTTCGCGGTGTCGGCGATATTGCCGGTACCGTTGGCCGCGCAGGTGCCACCTCCGGCGCCCACGCAGGTCCAGCTCACGCCGGTCAAGGTGGCTGCAAAGGTGTCGGCAATCGCCACGCTCGACGCGGCCGCCGGACCGGCATTGCTGGCCACGATGGTGTAGCTGATCGATGTGCCCGGAATATCGCTGGCCTGGCCGTCGGTCTTGGTGATCGCCACATCCGCCTGGTTGGCGACAATCGTGTCGGTGTCGGTCGCGCTGTTGTTGCCCGGCGTCGGGTCGGTGACGCCACCGCCGGTGGCGACCGTAGCCGTGTTCACCAGATTGCCGGCCGCACCGCCGGAAATCGTGCAGTTCACCGTGAAGGTCGCCGTGCCGCCGACCGGGAGTCCGACAATGGCGTTGATGCTGCCGCTGCCGTTGGCCGGACAGGTCGCGCCTGGCGACCCCACGCAGGTCCAGGTGAACGCGGTGCAGGCCGCCGGCGCGGTGTCTGCCACCGTCGAGCCGGGGGCTGCGCTCGGGCCAGCGTTGCTGGCGACGATGGTGTACGTGGTACTGCCACCCGCATTCACCTGGGTCACGCCGTTGGTCTTGGTGATGGCGAGGTTGGCCTGCGGCGTGAGCGTGTCGGTGTCGGTCGCGCTGTTGTTGGCAGGGTCCGGATCGGCGATCGCGCCGCCGCTGACCGTTGCGGTGTTTGCCAGCGAGCCGGTCGCGGTGGATGCGATCGGGCACTGCGCGGTGTAGGTCACGCTGCCGCCCGCCGGGAGGTTTGCGCTGTCGTTGATGTTGCCCGATCCCGCCGCCGTGCAGGTGCCGCCACCAGCGCCCACGCAGGTCCAGGTCGGGGACACGCAGGTCGCCGGGAAGGTATCGGCGATGGTGGCTGCCGGCACCGGATCCGGGCCTGCGTTGCTGGCGGTGATCGTGTACGGCGTCGTGGTGCCCGGGACCGCCGAGGCCACGCCGTCGGTCTTGGTGATGGAGAGGTCAGCCGAGAGCACGCGGCAGGCGGTCACGCTGACGTCGTCGATGGCGACGCCCGCCAGCTGCACCGTGGTGTCGGAATCAACGTGGAACAGCAGTTCCGCATTGGTGCCGGCCAGCGAATCGACGCGGCGGGAGAGCTGCGACCAGCCCGAGGACTCGCTGATCGTGACGGTGGGATTGCCGACGATGTTGTTCATCGTCGCGTCCAGCCACTCGAACAGGTTGACCGGGTTGGCGCCACCGACTTCGCGCGCGGTCACGTTGTAGTGGTCGAAGGTGGCCGACTCGATGTGGTAACGCTGCGCCCAGTTCACGTAGACCGGCGGTTGCAGGCCTGCCAGGTTGATGTTCGGCGACAGCAGGTCCTGCGTACTCGACGCGTTGTAGGTGTTGTCGAGATCCGTCTTCCAGCAGTTCGCGCCGCTGTTGCAGGTCGTGATCGGAGCGAAGCTCGGCAGGCCGCGCTCCCATTCATCCTGGGCGCCACTGTGGGTGAAACCACCGTCGCCCGCTTCGAAGTCCTGCGCATAGACCGTCGTTTGCACGGTGCCGGCCGGGCAGGCCTGCGGCGGCGGCGGTTCGCACACGGTGATGCTCCAGCTGTTCAGGGTGCCGCCGTCACCGCTGGCGTCATCGCGCAACTGCAGCGTCCAGGTGCCGCCGGCGTTTTCGCCATCGAACCAGGACAGGCGGTAGGCAAGTTCTGGCTGAACGCGGAAGGCACTACTGAGGGCGAATGCGAAAGGCAACGCCGCTTCGTCATCGAGGACGAGGTCCATCAACGTCTGCGCGCCACCGATGGTGCCCGCGCCAACGTCAGTGAACAAGCCATTGTCGTTGCCCGCCGGGGAGATCAGGTGGGCATCGAGGTCCTGCATGAAGGTGTGGTTCAGGTTGATCGCCACGTCCAGGTCCGCAATCCGCGGAGTGCCGGGGATGGTGATGGTCGAGCTGACCGAGCCGGGACCGGTCGGGATGGTCTGCGGTACATCGGTCGAGGTGTAGGTCGTGCAGGTGCCCGTAGTCACGCGCGGCAGCACGCTGACGTTGAGGCTGTAGGTGGCGTTTGCACCGAGGCCGGCGGCGACGATCGAATCGACGTAGACGAAATAAGTGCCGGCGTCCTTGACCGTGAAGAAGAAGGCCTCGGAATTCGGGTCCGCTGGATTGGCACCGGCGTTGGCATCATTGGCCAGCAGGATCTGGTTGGCCGGCGGATTGCCGAACTGTGCAAAGCCCACGCGCCCGTTCCACACCGTCGCATCGCGCTCGGGGTTCAGGTCGAGGCTGAGGTAGACGCTGTCGCCAGCATTCAACGCGATGCTGTAGAAATCCGCTTCGCCCGGAGACACCGCCGTGATGGTGCCGGAAACATGGCCGGACGCCGGGATCGGCGTCGCGGTGGCGGTGTCGTTGTTCGGCTCCACTTCCGCCGTGGCCGCTGTCGTCTGGTTGCGGAAATGCAGGGCGTAGGGGCGCACCGTGCCCGTGCCCACGTTGTGGCGAACGCGCAGGAAATGGGTGCCTGCGGTCGTGATCGCGAATCCAGCGATCGACGAGGAAGACGCGGTGAAGGTGCCGTCGTTGTTGTCGGTCTCCAGCACGGTGGTGCCGTCGGTGGCGATCAACTCGATCACGGTGTCGCCGCTGGCGGACGCGTCGAACAGCGTCTGCGTGGCGGCATAGATGCGGTCACCGACGGCTGCGCTGAAGGAGTAGAAATCGACGTCGGCAGCCGGGTAGACGTTGCCGCCGACCACCACCGTGTTGCTGGCGAGCGGGGTGGCCGTGCCGAAGGTGCCATTGGGCTCGATCTCGGAGGGGCCGCTGGGCGCGCCGAGCGCGCTGCGCAGTTCTGCGCCACCGCGCGCGCCGCCGATGGGCGCACGCTCCGGGGGCAGCGATTCCTGCACGTATTCGATCAGTTCGTAGCCCGCCACGGTCGACTTTGGCGCCGGCGCGGTCACCGACTTCTTGGCCGATACGGCCTCCTGCGCGACGGCTCCCGCCCCGCCGACCAGCGTGGCCAACGCGGCCGCCAGAACGGCGCCCAGGTGCAATTTGGGTTTCATGCAGCCACTCCTCGGGATTGTTGCGTTCGGCTATCCGCTGATGATGGCGGGCGCCGTTCATGGGTTCTTTACCAATGTGAATGCTAGCGCGTGTGGTGCGCCCAGCGATAGCGAATCGAGTACGCCGGCCGCAACCACAGGAGCCGGCGAGCGAAACCCATCCCGGCAAGAGCCAGGTCAATCAGACCGCGCGCGCGGGTCCATTCCCCATTGCAGCAGGTCGACCAACAGGTTCACCGCGGCCACGATCACCGCCACGGCCAGCACGGCGCCCAGCAGCAGGGTGTAGTCGCGATTCAACGCGGCGCTGACCAGGTAACGCCCGAGGCCGGGAATGCCGAACACCATCTCGACGATGGCAGAACCGGTCAGCAGCGCCACCAGCACCGGCCCGAGGAACCCGACCCCTTGCGCCGCTGCGAGCGGCAGCGCATGGCGCCACACCACCCGTGTGCGGCTGTACCCGCGCGCCAGCGCGGCGATGGCGGGCGGGCTGTCGAGCGCGGCCCTGAGGTTCTCCGCGAGCACGCGCAGGAGCACGGCGAACTGCGGCAGCGCCAGGCTCAGCACCGGCAACACCCAGGTGCGCGGCGCATCCCAGGCGAAGCCGGCGGACGGGAGCCAGCCCAGCGTCAGCGCGAAGGCCAGGACCAGCAGCGGCGCGAGCACGAACTTGGGCACGGCCAGGGCCAGCAGCGAAGCGGCCGATGCGACGCGCAAACCGTGCGGGCGGGTCGCCAGTGCGCAGGCCAGCGGCACCGCCAGCGCCAGCGACAGCACGGCCGCCAGCGCTCCGAGCGCCAGCGTGATCGGCACGGCGCCAGCCAGCAGTTCGTGCACGCTGTAATCGGCGTACTGGAACGAGGGCCCGAGGTCGCCGCGCAGCGCGTTGCCGAGGTAGTCGCCCACTTGGGTCCAGAACGGCTGCTCCAGCCGGTAGCGCGCGGCGAGCGCCGCCTGCACCTCGGGCGGCGCCAGCTTTTCCTGGTCGAAGGGCCCGCCCGGCACCGCCCGCAACAGCGCCAGGCAGATCACCGTCAGCGCCAGCAGCGTCGCCAGCGTGGTGGCGAGGCGCAAGGCAGGTGGCGCACGAGGCTCACCAGTTCACCTGTCCGGCATGCCCGGGATTCGTCGGGAAACCGTGGCCAGAAGCGATGGACGCAGAGAACGCCGAGGAAAAGCAGAGAGAACGCGGAGGGGAGCGGATGGTCTTCGGATGAGATTCCAGGGCGCGCGTGAGTGCGGTCGACCCGGAACTCCGCAGATCGGCAAATGTCCGGATAGTGCGCTCCATGCCTCGCACTTTCCGAGTCGTCGCCACAATGGCCCAGTCCAAGCCTGCTCCCCCTCGGCGTTCTCTCTGCTTTTCCTCTGCGTTCTCTGCGTCCATCGCTTCTTGTCCGACTTCGCCTAGGCCCCGCACCAGCGCAGGAACTCGCTCGGATGGTGGTCGAGCGGATGGGCGCGGTAGCCGCAGACCTGGCGGCTGACGAGGTGCTTGCTGCTGTAGTGGTAGATCGGGATGACGGCGTGGGCATCGAGCAGGCGTTGCTCGGCCGCGCGCAGCGCGTCGGCACGCTGCGCGCCGTCTTCGGCCGCGGCGCGCGCGACCAGCGAGTCGAAGGCTGGATCGCGAAATCCCGTGGCATTGAGTGCGCTGTCGCCGAGGAAGGGTTCGAGGAAGTTCAGCGGGTCGGCGTAGTCGGCGAACCAGCCGCCGCGGAAGACCTCGGTGATCGCGCCGGCGCGACGGGTCTGCACGAAGACCTTCCATTCCTCGTTGCGCAAACGGGTGTCGACACCCAGCACCTCCTGCCACATCGCGGCGACGGCCAGGCCGAGGCGCCGGTTGGCCAGGCTGGTGTTGTAGCGCAGCTCGATCCGCAGCGGATGGTCCAGTCCGAAGCCGGCCGCCGCGTAAAGTTCGCGGGCGCGCGTCTCGCGTTCGGATTTGCCGAGCGTCGCGGCGGCCAGCGTGGCGACCTGGCCTGAATCCGGCGGGATCAGCGCAAAGGCCGGCGCCTCGCCGTTGCCAGTGATGTGGCGCACCAGAATGTCGCGGTCCAGGGCCAGCGACAGCGCCTCGCGCACGCGCACATCGCGCAGCTTCGGGTGGCGCAGGTTGTAGCCCAGCCAGAAGCTGGCGTAGGCGGGCGCCACGACCAGCTCATCGGCGTGCGCGGCACGCAGGCGTTCGAGCTGCCCCGGTGGCAGGGTTTCGGTCAGGTGCAACTCGCCGGCCTGGAAGCGCTTGAGTTCCTGGCTGGCGTCCTCGGTGACGTGGTAGCGCACCGAGTCGATCGCAACCTCGGCGGCGCGCCGGTAGTGGGGATTGCGCACCAGCCGCAGCGAGGCCTGCGGCGTCCATTCGGCGAGCATATAGGCGCCATTGCCGACCAGTCGGCCGGGACGCGTGAACTGCGCGCCGTGCGCAGCGACATCTGCCAGACGCACCGGCATGGCCACCGGCAGTGCGAGGCGACGCAGGAAGTCGCTGCGCGGCGCCGATAGCCGGATTTCCAGCCGGTGCGTGTCGAGCGCGCGGACACCAAGCGAACCCACCTCGCCGCGCAGGCGTTCGGGCGCGCCGTCGATCGGCAGCAGCATCGCCGCCGAGGGCGCCGCGGTGGCCGGGTCCAGCGCGCGCTCGAAGGCGCGCACGAAGTCCGTCGCGGTCACCGACGCGCCGTCGGCGTAGCGCCCGTCAGGGCGCAGGGTGAAGGTGTAACTGCGCCCGTCGTCGCTGCGCTGGAAGGACTCGGCGGCGCCGGGCACCAGATGGCCCTCGGCGTCGTCGCGCATCAGGCCTTCGTACAGGTCGCGCAGGACCTGCTGCGCGGACAGACCCTGCGCACGCTGCGGATCCAGCGTATCCGGCTCCGGACCGTTGCCGCGCTCGAGTGTCTGCGCCGCAAGCGGGCTGGCCAGTGCCAGCGCCAGCATCGCAGCGCGCAGACGCTCAGCCGCCATCCAGTTGCTCATCCATCTTGCGCTGACGCTCCAGTTCCTGGTCCGCGGCGGCTTTGGCCTTGTCGATGGCTTTGATCTGGTCGTCGAGAACGCCTGGGGTGGGGGCATCGGCTTGCGCCGGGGGCGGCGGGGGCGGCGGCTCTGAGCTGCAGGCGACGAGCCCAAGGGCGATGGCGAGCAACAGCATTCGATGCCACATCGTGATTCTCCCGGCGGTTCGCCCAAGTCTACGCCGCCGGCACCCGCGCGACCGATAGAATCCCGCATTCCCCACCGCCGGAGCATCCGCCCGTGCGCACCCTCGCCGCCCTGTTCCTTGCCGCGCTTGCCATGCCCGTGTACGCCTCCGAAACCCTCACCATCGACCGCCTTTTCGAGGATCCCGCCTTGTCCGGACCCGCGCCGCGCCTGCTCAAGCTCTCGCCCGACGGCCAGCGCGTGACCTTCCTGCGCGGCAAGGAGGACAACCAGTCGGTGTTCGACCTGTGGGAGTACCACGTGCCGAGCAAGCAGACGCGGATGCTGGTGGATTCGGCGCTGTTCGGCGGCGGCAGCGAAGAACTGTCCGACGAGGAGAAGGCGCGCCGCGAGCGTCAGCGAATCGCCGGGACCTCAGGCATCGTGGAGTACGAGTGGTCGGCGGACGGCAAGCAACTGCTGTTCCCGATCGGCGGCTCGCTGATGGTCTACCGGGTCGGCGCCAAGCCGGAGGATGCGGTCAAGCAACTCACGCGCGCCGAGGACGGCTTCGCCACCGACGCGAAGTTCTCGCCGCGCGGCAAGTACGTCAGCTTCGTCCGCGAGCGCGCGCTGCATGCCATCGAGATCGCCAGCGGCGAGGAGATCGCGCTGAGTCCTTCCGCCGAAGCGCTGGTGAGCTACGGCATGGCCGAATTCGTCGCCCAGGAAGAGATGGACCGGCATACCGGCTACTGGTGGGCGCCCGACGACAGCGCGGTGGCCTTTGCACGGGTCGACGAGGCGCCGGTCGCCATCGAGCGCCGCTTCGAGGTCTACGCCGACCGCGCCGAGGTCATCGAGCAGCGCTACCCGGCGGCGGGCAAGGCGAACGCGGATGTGCGCCTGTACGTGCGCGCGCTCGCAGACGGCCAGGACGTGGAGATCGACCTCGGCGCCGGGCGCGATGTCTACCTCGCACGCGTCGACTGGATGCCGGACGGCAAGGGCCTGCTGGTGCAGCGCCAGAGCCGCGACCAGCGCACCCTGGACCTGCTGCTGGCCAGCGCCGGCGATGGCCAGGCCAGCGTGATCCTGAGCGAGGAGAGCGAGAGCTGGATCAATCTCCACAACGCGCTGCGCGTGTTGCCGGATGGGAAGAGCTTCATCTGGATGAGCGAGCAAAGCGGCCATGCGCACCTGGAATTGCGCGCCATTGACGGCAGCCTGATCCGCCCGTTGACGCGCGGGCCGTGGATGGTCGACGAGTTGCTCGCGGTGGACGCGCGGAAGCGCCGCGTTTGGTTCAGCGGCAACCCGGAGGATCCGCGCGAGAAACACGTCTACATGATTTCGCTGGACACCGATTCCCCTGGATCGGCCACCCGCGTGACGCTCTACAGCGGCTGGCATGAGGCGGTGTTCAGCGACGATGCGCGGGTATTCGTCGACACCTTTTCCGACGAGAACACCCCGCCGCAGGTGCGCCTGAACGATGCCGCCGGCAAGGAACTGGCGTTGCTCGAAGCCAACAAGGTGGACGAGAAGCACCCCTACCACCCGTATGCGCAAGCGCACCGCAAGCCCGAGTTCGGCACCCTGGAAGCGGCCGATGGGCAGGCTTTGCACTATCGCCTGATCAAGCCGGCCGGGTTCGACGAATCGAAACAGTACCCGGTGCTGGTGCGGGTCTACGGTGGCCCGCATGTGCAATACGTGCAGCGCCGCTGGGACGAACGCTGGGGCCTGGTCGATCAGGTCCTGGCGCAGCGCGGCTTCATCGTGTTCACCCTGGATAACCGCGGCAGCGCGCGCCGAGGGGTGGCCTTCGAATCCCCGATCCTGCGCCAGATGGGCGGTCCCGAGGTGGCGGACCAGATGGTCGGGGTGCGCTGGCTGGCGCAGCAGCCCTTCGTCGATGGCAAGCGCATCGGCGTGTTCGGCTGGAGCTATGGCGGCTACATGACCCTGATGCTGCTGGCCAAGCATTCGCCCGAGATCGCCGCCGGGGTCTCGGTCGCGCCGGTGACCGACTGGCGCCTGTACGACACCCATTACACCGAGCGCTACATGGACGATCCGAAGCGCTTCGCCGCTGCCTACAACCAGAGCTCGGTGCTGACCCACGCGGCCGGCCTCAAGAGCCCGCTGTACCTGATCCACGGGATGGCCGACGACAACGTGCTGTTCACCCATTCCACCCAGCTGATGGCCGATTTGCAGCAGCGCGGCACGCGCTTCGACCTGATGACCTACCCCGGCGGCAAGCACGGCATCAACAACAGCCCGGCGATGCGCAAACACGTATTCAATTCGATCGTGGGATGGCTGGAGCGGCAGTTGGGCGGCCCGCGCTGAGCGCCGCGTCAACTGCAGGCGGCGGCATGCGTTTGAACCGGCATCCTGACTCTCGCCCGATGCGCATGATCCGATTCCTGGCCTGCACCGTGGTGCTGGCATGCGCCGCGTCCGCGTTCGCCGCGCCCCCTGATGCAGGTGCCTGGTACGACCGCAACCGCGATGGCCACGGGCTGGATTTGCTGCGGGTTGGCGATCGCTATGTCGGCACCTTCTTCACCTATGCCGGCGACGGGCAGCCCTACTGGTATGCGATCGACGGCGTGCGCGACGGCGATGCGGTGCGCCTGGACCTGCTCGAGTTCCGCGCGGGCACCGGGGCGGCGCTGCCGGCATCGCTGGTCGCGCGGCATGCGGGCGCGGTGATGGAACCGGCCGCACCCGGCCAGTGCGGCGACGGTCAGCCGCGCCCCGGCGCGCAGCGCACTTTCGAGTTCCGTTTCGCCATCGACGGCGAAGCGCTGCGCTGGTGCCTGGAGCCGCTGCTGCCGATGGACGCCCTGCCCGAGCGTGCACTGTCCGGCAGCTGGTACGCCGGCGAGGCAGACACCGGCTGGGGCGTGGTCAGCTATTTCTTCGGCAGCGAGGCGGCGGCGAACGCCTTCCAGACCATCTACCTGTACGACGCCGACGGCCGCCCGCGCTGGGCCTACGCCGGCACGCCCGCCCCCAGCACTGATCTGACGACGGTTTTCGGCTTCGCCCGCGGCTACTGCCGCAGTTGCGCCGCGCGCCCGCTGGAACGCGCCGATGGCGGCAGCGCGCGCGTGCGCCTGGTCACGCCGCGCAACGACAGCGGGCACAACCGCGTCGCGCTCGATCTGCGCTATCCATTCGGCGCTGGGGGCAGCTTCGTCCGCGGCGAGCGCCCGCTGCTGCTGCTCGCCGGCCATGCGCCGCCGGCAGGCGTGGTGGCCACGCGCGAGGGACTGGTGCGCGGCACGATCATTGACCAGGGCCTGCAGCGGCACCTGGCGATTCCCTTCGCCGCGGCGCCTATCGGGAACCTGCGCTGGCGCGCGCCGCAGCCGGCGCCGGCGCGCACGCGGGCGCTGGCAACCACCGATTTCGGCTTCGCCTGCCCGCAACCGGAATCGCCGGAAGGCGGCACCCAGACCGGCGTGCAGGGCGAGGACTACCTGACACTGAATGTCTGGTCGCCGCAGCAGCCAACGGGGGCGCCGTTGCCGGTGTTCGTCTGGATCCACGGCGGCGGCTTCGTGCAGGGCTCCGCCAGCGCGATGTCGCCATCCGGCGAGCGCTTCTATGATGGGGCGAAGCTCGCGGCGCAGGGCATGCTGGTGGTGACTCTGCAATACCGCATCGGCCCGCTGGGCTTCATCTCGCTGCGCGATTTCTTCGGCGAAGCCGGCGACCACCCGGCTGCCGGCAACTACGGCATCCTCGACCAGGTCGCCGCGCTGCAATGGGTGCGCGACAACATCGCAGCCTTCGGCGGCGATCCCGGCCGCGTGACCCTGGTCGGCCAGTCCGCCGGCGCCACCAGCGTCTGCGCCCTGCTCGGCAGCCCGCTCGCCGACGGCCTGTTCCACCGCGCGGTGCCGATGTCGAGCGCCTGCCCGCCGGTGCTCGCGGAACTCGACCGCCTGGTCGGCGGACGCGAACCGGCCTACGCGCAGGGCGACCGGCTGTTGCAGGCCAGCGGCTGCGCGAATGCCGCGGACCGCCGCGCCTGCCTGCGCGCGCTGCCGGTGGCAACCATCCTGCAACTGACCCAGCCATCGCTGGGCTTCGGCCGCGAAGGCGGCGAGACCTTCGGCCTGGTGCGCGACGGCCATGTGCTGAACGAGGCACCGGGCATCTCGATCGCCAGCGGCCGCGCGCGCCCGGTGCCGTTGATCTCCGGCGTCACCGCCGACGAACTGACCACCCTGCTGCCCGCCGAATTCCGCTCGATGACCGCTGCCGATTACCAGAGCCGGCTGCAGCAAGCCTTCCCGCAGGCCTGGCCGCAGGTGCTGGCGCGCTATCCGGTGGCGGACTATCCGTCGCCCTGGCGCGCCTTCGTCGCGGTGCAGACCGACCTCAGCTTCATCTGCCCGGCGCGCGCGGTCACGCTGAAACACGCCGCCGCTGGCAGGCCCACGTGGCGCTACGTCTACACCCATGTGTACGACGGCGCCCAAGCCGTGCTCGGCGCCTACCACGGCGGCGACATCCCCTTCGTCTTCGGCAACCGCGCCAGCTACACCGCGGCCGAGGCCGCCCTGCTCGACCAATGGCAGCGGCGATTGCTCAGCTTCGCCCGCGACGGCCACCCGGACAACCCCGGCGACACCCCCTGGCCACAGCGCACCGCCACTGCTGACCTGGCCCTGGAGCTGAATCCGGCAGGCCAACCGACGCTGGTCGACCACCACCAGGACGACTGCCTGTTCTGGGACCAGTTCGTGGATTTCTGAGCAGCGGCGGTCACGATCCCCGACAGGGTCGATTCTTGCCGAACGTGCCGCAAGGGATTGATTTTTCGTACGGCGGTGTATCACGCAGCGATGCACCGCCGGCGGTTGGCCAGCCTGCGGGAGCAGCTTCAGCGGCGATCTTTTGCTGGCGGCAGCGGGAAAGATCGGCGACAGAGTCGGCTCCCACAGGCGTGCGGCGAGCGAGTTACGCTGCCCACAACCCACAAGCGGCGCGTGCTTTGTCGCGGAGCGCGAGCCAACGCCGCGCCCTGCGCCGCGCCTAGTCCGTATAGACCTCGACCCGGTCGCGCCCCGCGTTCTTGGCGCGGTACAAGGCGAGGTCGGCGAACTCGAACAACTGGGCCGTGTCGCCGGGTTTGTGCTTCAGCCGTTCGGCGACGCCGATCGACACGCTGCTGCGCTCGCCGTCGCGGCCGACATGGCGGGCGTCGCGGCGGATCGCCTCGGCGCGTTCGCGCGCGACGTCCACCGACGAGCCGGGCATCAGCAGCACGAATTCCTCGCCGCCGTAACGCGCCAGGAGTTCACCCGGCCCCACCCAGCCCGACAGCCGCTCGGCAATGGCGCGCAGGCGCTCGTCGCCAACCAGGTGGCCATAGGTATCGTTGAACTGCTTGAAGTGATCGACGTCGATCAGCAGCAACGCCAGGTGCGCATCGGCGGCCCTGGACGCAGCCCAGGCGCCATCCATCTCGAATTCGAGCTTGCGCCGGTTGGCCACGCCGGTCAGGCCGTCGACATCGGCCAGCTCGGACAGCCGGCGGTTGGCCAGTTCCAGCTCATTGGTGCGCTGCGCGAGTGCCTCGGTGCGCTCGGAGACCTGAGCCTCCAGTTCTTCGTTGCGCCGTTCCAGGGTGCGCGAGCGCCAACGCAACAGCAGCATGAACACGATGACCAGTAGCGCCACCGCACCCAGCAGCGCCCACGGCGTCTGGTACCAGGCCGCGGCAACCCGGACCGGGTAGCTCAGGACCGGCCCGGCGACACCCGCCTCATCGAGCACGCGCGCCTGAAACTCGTAGTCCCCGGGTGGCAGCGCGCTGAACTCTCGGCGGCCCTCGGCGCCGCTCTCGACCCACTGCGATTCCTGGCCTTCCAGGCGCGACTGGTAGCGCAGGGTTCCGGAGATCGTCGGGCTGGCGTATTCGAATCGCAACTGGCGGAAAAGCGGGAGTTCGCTGGCGGCGGGCTGCAGTGGCAGCATTCGCGTACTGCCGTCGGCCAGTTCCAGGCTGACGCGCTCCATCGTGGGCCCTGCGCGCGCAGGCTCGGCGCGCGGGGCACGCGGGTCGAAACGCACCACGCCACTCCAGGTGCCGATCCAGGCGCGTCCGTCGATGCCCCCGCAAGAAAGATCGATGATCCCGCGGGTCCCGCCATCCATCGGCTTGAGCTCGACGAAGGGTTGCGCCGGGTTCGCGTCACGGCGCAGCAACCGGCGACCGTTGAAGGCGAACACACTGCCATCGCCACAGGTGCGCACCCGCAGGTCCGCCGTTGGGGCAAGACCGGCCTTGACCAATGCATGATCGGGCTGCGGCACGAGTGCCCGCCCGTCCCAGGCAAGCAGCATCGCCTCGGCCGCCACCATGACCTTGCCATCGAGCTTGAGCACTGCCGCACTTTCATCCGGCTTGCGCCGGCCGCCGAGGTCGAATGGCTCCGGCTCGCCCAGCGTACGCCCATCCGCCTGCATTGCCAGGCGCACCGGGTCCGCCAGCAGACGATCGATCCACAGCGATCCGTCGGGTTCCTCCGCGATCTCGTCGAAGCGGAAGGAGGGGTCGCTGAAACGCTGGCCGGGAATGAAGGCGTCGCCCTGGCGATCAAGCACGCGCATCCCGGCGTCCTCGACCACATAGATCCGGTCCGGGACCACTTTGGACGGCACCAGGCGCCACGCCAAGGTCTCGCTGGTGACTGCGCGCAACACCTTGTCGCGCCAGAGGTACACCCCCTCGCGTGCGGCAACCAGCATGCCGGCCGGGGTCGACAGCAGATGGTTCACCTCGGTTTGCGCGAGCCCGACGACCTCCAGGCGGGTACCCCCCGAGGCCTCGCGCATGGCGCCGTGCAGGCCCACCGAGGTGGCGACATAAAGGCGCCCGTCGTGCTCGGCGGCATGCGTCACCGGCCCGCGCAAGCCGTGGCTGCGGTCGATCAGGGACCAGGCGGCGGACAGCGAAAGGCGCACGATGTCGGCCTCGGTCGCGGCCCACAGATGGTTTTCACGGTCGACTCCCAGCGCGATCACCGGTGCCGTCCCGGTCGGCCAGGTATGAAAGGCGGTGAAATCCGCATTGAAGCGCACGATGTCGCCACTCAAGGTGCCGACCGCGTAGCCGCCATCGGGAATCGGCGTCATCACATAGGGATTGCTGGAATACAGCGAGGCTTCCGCCGGATGGCGGCGGCGCGCCGCGACCTTGCCATCGATGTGATAAAGCTGGCCGTTGTCGGTCAGCAACCAGTACTGCTCTGGCCCCTGGCGCACCAGCCCGCGCACGCGGCCTGCTGCGCGCAGCCACGGCACCAGTTCGCCGGTGTCGAGCGTGAACAGTTGCCGGTCGCGCAAGGCCACCACCGGGCGTCCGCCCGGCTGGAACATCGCCAGCAGGTGCGAGGGCAGGTCGAGCGTGCGCTGGCTGCCGTCGTAACCGACGAAGAACAGTTTCAGGCCGGTGGCGAACCAGACTCCGTCATCGACCGCGATGGTGTCCCAGATCTCGCCGAGCGGCGCCCCCTCGGCGGCGTCCGGAAAGAACTTGCGCTCGAGGCTGACAAATCCGTAACGACCATCGGCAGCACGCTCGAGCACGCCGAAATTCTGGTAGCCGCCGACATAGATGCGCCCGTCCTTGCCCAATGCGAGCGAGCGCACGGTGCCGGCGCCAGGCACGTCGATGCGCTGCCAGCGCTTGCCGTAATAGCGCAGCAGGCCATCTGCGTTGCCGATGAAGACCTCGCCGCCGGGGAGCGCGAGCACCGCAAAGCTGTAGGGCTGGGCCTCGGTATCCGCCGGCACGAAGCGCGCAAGGCTGGGCTGGCCGGACCATTCCTCGGCGTGCAGTGCGGCGGCCTGGAGCAACAGGAGTGCGACCAGCGCGCGCCAGGCCAGCGCACGGGCGTGCAGCCATGCGCGCCCGTCTGCGGCCCACGCCGCCCCGGTATCCAACCTGCCGCGCTGTCTCAGGATGCCGATGCTTCAGCTCCTTCCCCGCCCCCAGGGGGACGATGCGACTTTCCGCCTGCGGACGCAATCGACCGCCTTGCGAACAATGGCAGCCGCGCGCGGTGGACATCGGTCTGGCGGCGGCCAGCGGGTCTGGCATACTCGATCGGGTGTCGCTTGCGCACCTGCTGCGGCACGCTCCGTCCCCGCCGGTTCGCAACGTCCATGTTCCTGTTTCGCCTGTGGCTCGGCCTGATGCTGTGCATTCCATTGGCAGCTGCCGAGGAATGGACCACCGAGGACGTCTATACCCGGCACCAGGACAGCGTCGTCCAGGTGCGCATCATCGATGCGCGCGGCGGGGCCAAGCGATCCATCGGCTCGGGCTTCATGGTCAGTGACGACGGGCGCCTGGTGACCAATTTCCACGTGGTCGCGGACTTCGTTCACCACCCGGACGACCACCGCGCCGAGTGGCACGGCAGCGACGGCAGCAGCGGCGCACTGGAACTGCTCGATGTCGATGTGGTGCACGATCTCGCCGTCATGCAGTCGCGCGATCTTGCCGGACGCAAGTTCCTCGCTGTCGAGAGCAACCTGCCGAAGATGGGTGAGCGCATCTTTTCGCTCGGCTTCCCCTACGACCTGGGGCTCACCATCGTCGAGGGCACCTACAACGGCCTGCTGGAGAAGTCGCTGTACGAGCGCATCCACCTGACCGCATCGATCAACCCGGGCATGAGCGGCGGGCCTGCCATCGACCGCAACGGCAATGTGATTGGCGTGAATGTCGCAACCGCCGGCAACCAGGTCAGCTTCCTGGTGCCCGCGCGGCATGTCATCGACCTGCTGCTGCGCGACGAAGCCGCCACACGTGGCGAACTGATGGACCGGATCGGGGCGCAGCTGCGCGGGAACCAGGCGCGCTATCTCGGCGAGCTGATGCAGGCGCCATTCGCCACGGTCTCGCTCGGCGGATACCAGGTGCCCGCGGCGATCGCGCGCTTCGTCAGCTGCTGGAGCCAGACCGAGCAGGATCAGGAGCGCCTGTTTGACCACACCGAACTCAGCTGCCAGAGCGAGGACGACGTGTTCCTGTCGGGCGACCTGACCACCGGCGCCATCCGCTACGAACATGAGCTGCGCAGTGCCCGCAGGATCGGGCTGCTGCGCTTCTGGACCCAGATGGAGCACAGCTTCGCCAGCTTCTACGGCGAGCTTGGCGGCGACCGCAGCACGGTCACCGATTTCCAGTGCCACAGCGATTTCCTCGACGAGTCCGGGATCAAACGCAAGCTGGTGCTGTGCGTGCGGCGCTACCGCGAGTTCGAGGGCCTTTACGACCTGGTGCAACGGCAAGTCACCCTGGACGACAACCTGCGCTCGCTGCAATCGACCCTGATCCTGACCGGAGTCGACCGCGAACAGGGGATGCGCTTCGCGCGTCGCTTCGTCGACGGCATCCGCTGGGAGCGGCCATGAGCTTCCGCGGAGTCCTTGAGGTCGTCGATCGCAGCGGGCATGTGCAGTCGCGCACGCGGATCGAGGCGCTGCCCTTCCGCATCGGGCGCGCGCTCGACAGCGATCTGGTCATCGACGATCCCTACGTCTGTCCGCATCACGCCGAGATCCGCGGCGAGGACACCCTCGAATGGGTGGATGCTGCCAGCCTCAATGGCAGCTTCACCGGGGGTGCGCGCGAGCGGGTGGAGCGCATCCCGCTGACCGGCGCCGCCGAGATCCGCCTGGGTCATACGCACTTGCGCTTCCGGCCGGCGGATGAAGCACTGCCGGCCACCCTGCCCGATCCGCTCGCCGGCTCCCGCTGGCTGGGGCTGGACCGCATTCGCTTCGCCGCCGCTGCCTTCGGTGGCAGCCTGGTGGCGGTGCTGGTCGAACAGATCATCGGCAGCAGCCAGTCCCTGCGCGCCGGCGTGCTGCTCGGCTCGGCGGCCCCGGCACTGATCGTGCTGGCGCTGTGGGCGCTGGCCTGGAGCCTGGTCAACCGCGTGGTCGCGCATCGCTTCCACTATTTCGGGCACCTGGCCATCGCTGGATTCGGAGTGATCGCCGGCAGCCTGCTGGATACCATTGGCGGCTACGCCGCGTTTGCGATGGCGAGCGACCAACTGTTGTCTGCCTACTCCAGCCTCAGTGGCGCACTGCTGGCGGCGGCGGTGGTATTCGGCCATCTGCGGCTGATCTCGCGCGGCAGTGCGGGGCGGCTGGTGCTGCCCGCCGCGCTGGTGGGCGCGGCGATCCTGTCCCTGGGACTGCTGCCCGGCGCCGGCGACGACCAGTTCAGCAGCGAGCCGAGTTTCGCCGGCAAGCTGAAACCACCGTTCGCCGCGCTACGCACCGGCCGCTCGGCCGAGCAGTACTACACCGACGCACAGAGCGTGTTCGACGCCGCGGACGAGGCGGCGGCCGAGGCCGACGCGGAACGCTGAGTCGCGGCGATCGGTGAGCGCTTCCGCGGCCGGACTGTCGCGCTGTTCCGCGCTGCTTTTTTATCCGCAAAGAACGCAAAGGACGCAAAGAGAGCGAGGGCAGCGGAAGCTGCGGCGGCAGCGCGCTCTTCCGATTCGATGACTGGGTGCCCTTGTGCCTGTGTCGTTGCTGTCCTTTGCGTCCTTTGCGTCCTTTGCGGACTGGATCTTCCGGTCCGGACGCGCGACGAGGTCACACGGGATGTCTCGCGCCAAGGCCGGACACGAAAAAGCCGCCTCGCGGCGGCTTCTTCGGTGATCCGGATGACGCCCCGGCTCAGAGCACGTAGACGAACACGAACAGGCCGAGCCAGACCACGTCGACGAAGTGCCAGTACCAGGCCACCGCCTCGAAAGCGAAGTGATTGTCCTTGGTGAAGTGGCCGGACATGCAGCGCAGCGTGATGATGATCAGCATGATCGTGCCGAGCGTCACGTGCATGCCGTGGAAGCCGGTCAGCATGAAGAAGGTGCTGCCGTAGACGCCCGATCCCAGGGTCAGGCCGAGTTCGTGGTAGGCGTGGATGTACTCGACCGCCTGGAAGTAGAGGAACAGGCAGCCCAGCGCCACCGTCGCCCACATCCACCAGACGAGTGCCTTGCGCTGGCCCACCTTCAACGCCCAATGGGCCATCGTGATGGTGAAGCCGGAGGTCAGCAGGATCAGCGTGTTGAGCAGCGGCAGGCCCCAGGCCGGGATGGTCTCGAAGGCTCCGCCGACAGCGCCGGGGCCGTTGGTCGGCCACACCGCCTCAAAGCCCGGATGCAGCAACGCATTGGTGGAGAAGCCATCGCCCTCGCCGCCCAGCCACGGCACCGAGAACATGCGGACGTAGAACAGCGCGCCGAAGAAGGCGGCGAAGAACATCACCTCGGAGAAGATGAACCACACCATGCCCATGCGGAAGGAAACGTCCACCTGGGCGTTGTACATCCCGCTGATGCTCTCCTTGATCACCGTGCCGAACCAGCCGAACAGCATCACCATGAGCAGGGCGAAGCCGATGGCGAACTTGGCCATGCCGAAGCTGGAGTCCCCGTTGACCAGCGACGCCGAGCCGCCGAGCAGCAGGAACAGCGCGACCGATCCGATGATCGGCCACTTGCTGCCATGAGGTACGTAATAGGCGCCGGAGCTTTGTGCGGCCATGAGGAATCCCCGTCAGTACGTGTCACGAAGGGCGCGGACGCCCGTGAAATTCATGAGCCCGGATTATTGGGCAGCGCGGCATGCTGCGCCAGACGTCCGGTGGCGATGTCATTGAGATAGAAAGTGTAGGAAAGCGTCATCACGGTGACATTGCCCGGCAGCGCCGGGTCCACCACGAAGCGCACCGGCATGTCGCGCGTCTCACCCGCCTTCAGGGTCTGCTCGGTGAAGCAGAAGCACTCGGTCTTGTTGAAGTAGATGGACGCACGGTTGGGCGCCACGCTGGGCACGGCCTGGCCGACCAGGTCGTCGCCGCCGAGGTTGGTCGCCTCGAACAGCACCTCGGTCACCTGCCCGGGGTGGACCCGGATGCTGCTCGCCTTGGGCTTGAACGCCCAGGGCAAACCAGCTTTCACCGACGCGTCGAACTGGACCTCGACGGTGCGCGAGAGATCGACCGCGGCGGCGTCCGGCACGCTGGCCACGCCGGTCTTGCCGTTGACGCCGGTGATCTCGCAATAAATCGAATACAGCGGGATCAGCGCGAAGCAGAACAGGAACGACCCGCCGCAAGCCCAGAGGATGCGCTTGACCAGTCCGCGATGATCCCGTGGCGCCGCGCTCATGACAGCAAACGGGCGCGCGCGAAGAACAGGCCGTACAGCAGCACGGCGATGGTACCGAGCACGAACACCGTCCGGCGCACGGCCGGACGGCGGTCGCGATGCATGGAACCCTGGCTCATCAGTGGCTCACATCACCATGGGCCAGCATCTTGTCGTCGATCTTCGGCGGCGTGGCGAACGAGTGGTACGGCGCCGGCGACGGCAGCGTCCATTCCAGGCCCTTGGCGCCTTCCCACACGCCACCGCTGGCCTTCTGGCCGCGCTTGAGCAGGCAGGTGTCGATGACGATCCAGGCAAACAGCAGCTGGGTCAGGCCGAAGGCGAAACCGCCGATCGACGAGATCATGTTGAAGTCGGCGAAGGCCACGTTGTAGTCCGGGATGCGGCGCGGCATGCCGGCCAGGCCCAGGAAGTGCTGCGGGAAGAACAGGATGTTGACGGTGATCGTCGACAGCCAGAAGTGGGCCTTGCCGAGCGTCTCGTTGTACATCCGGCCGGTCCACTTCGGCAGCCAGTAGTAGACCGCGGCGATGATCGAGAAGATCGCGCCGGTGACCAGCACGTAGTGGAAGTGCGCGACCACGAAGTAGGTGTCGTGGTACTGGAAGTCCGCCGGCACGATGGCCAGCATCAGGCCGGAGAAGCCGCCGATGGTGAACAGGATCACGAAGCCGATCGCGAACAGCATCGGCGTCTCGAAGGTCATCGAGCCGCGCCACATGGTCGCCACCCAGTTGAACACCTTCACGCCGGTCGGGATCGCGATCAGCATCGTCGCGTACATGAAGAAGATCTTCCCGCCAAGCGGCATGCCGACGGTGAACATGTGGTGCGCCCACACGATGAAGGACAGGAAGGCGATCGAGGCGGTGGCGTAGACCATCGCCTGGTAGCCGAACAGCGGCTTGCGCGCGAAGGTCGGGATGATCTCCGAAGCCACGCCGAAGGCCGGCAGGATCATGATGTAGACCTCGGGGTGGCCGAAGAACCAGAAGATGTGCTGGAACATCACCGGGTCGCCGCCGCCGGCCGCATTGAAGAAGCTGGTGCCGAAGTACTTGTCGGTCAGCAGCATGGTGACCGAGCCCGCCAGCACCGGCATCACCGCGATCAGCAGGAAGGCGGTGATCAGCCAGGTCCACACGAACACCGGCATCTTCAGCAGGTCCATGCCCGGCGCGCGCATGTTGAGGATGGTGGCGATGATGTTGATCGCGCCCATGATCGAGCTGATGCCCATCATGTGCACCGCGAAGATCACGAAGGCCACGTTGTTGCCGCCCTGCAGCGACAGCGGCGGATACAGGGTCCAGCCGCCCGCCGGGCCGCCGCCTTCCATGAACAGGGTGGACAGCAGCAGCATGAACGCGAACGGCATGATCCAGAAGGACCAGTTGTTCATGCGCGGCAGCGCCATGTCGGGCGCGCCGATCATCATCGGAACCATCCAGTTGGCCAGGCCGACGAAGGCCGGCATCACCGCGCCGAAGATCATCACCAGCGCGTGCATCGTGGTCATCGAGTTGAAGAAGTCCGGCTCGACCAGTTGCATGCCGGGCTGGAACAGCTCGGCGCGGATGACCAGGGCCATCGCGCCGCCGATGAAGAACATCACCAGCGAGAACACCAGGTACAAGGTACCGATGTCCTTGTGGTTGGTGCCGCAGAACCAGCGATCGAAGAAGCCGCTGGGCTTGTGGTCATGATCGTCATGACCCGCGTGGGTGTCGTGGGTCTGATCGCCGTGGTGGGCCATGGCTGGATTCTCCGGTGTAGCGAAATGGGGACGTGGACGAGTGCGATCAGATGGCCGGCGGCGTGACCGGGGCGCTCTGCGCCACGGTACCGGCCGGCGCGTTGGCGGCCTTCTGCTCGGCCAGCCAGGCATCGAACTCGGCGCGCGGCTTGGCGACGACCACGATCGGCATGAAGCCGTGGTCCTTGCCGCACAGCTCGGCGCACTGGCCGCGGTACACGCCGGGCTCATCCACCTGGGTCCAGGCCTCGTTGATGAAGCCCGGGATCGCATCCTGCTTCCAACCCAGCGACGGCACCCACCAGGCGTGGATCACGTCGTCGGCAGTGATCACGAAGCGCACCTTGGTGCCGGTCGGGATCACCAGCGGGCGATCGACGTCCAGCAGGTAGTTCTCAACCGAGTTCGGATCGATGCCCGAACCCACCTGGCGCGCCTCGTCGGCGGCGCGCGCCAGCGAGGACATGAACTTGACGTCCTCGCCGAGGTACTCGTAGCGCCATTTCCACTGGTAGCCGGTGATCTTGACGGTCAGCTCGGCGTTGCCGGTGTCGTCCATCTTGACCAGGGTCTTGGTCGCCGGCCAGGCCATGCCGAGCAGGATCAGTACCGGGATCACGGTCCAGATGATCTCGGCCGTGGTGTTGTGGCTGAACTTCGCCGCCACCGCACCCTGGGATTTGCGGAACTTGAACATGGCGTAGAACATCGCGCCGAACACCACGACGCCGATCGCCACGCAGATCCACAGGATCAGCATGTGCAGGTGGTAGACATCCTGGCTGGTCGAGGTGACGCCTGGAGTCATGTTGAGCTGCCAGGGTTCCGGATTGGCCATCAGGCTCGTCGAAACGAGCAGCGCCAGTCCGGTACAGGCGATTTGCCCAAGTTGCCGCTTCATGCCGTGTGTCCTCTTGCCGCGTTTTCGATTGTCCCGAGGCCGGGTACCAGGCGTGCCTGGCCCAGCCGCATCTTGATCAAGCTCTCCAGACGGGCGCGCTCGGCGTCGATCAGGAAGCTACCTACCTCGGTGCGACGGCCGTGCGAACCCAGGTACACGCAGTGGCGGCCGCGGCGCTCGTCATGCTCGGCCCATACCCGAACCCAGCCGGTCTGGTACACCGCGCGCCGCACCGTCTGGCCCCGTTGGTGCTCGATCGCCACTTCATCGGCCGCCAGGCGGATCCGGTCGTGATCAGCACCGCGGCGCCAGACCAGCGCCAAGGATACCCCCACCAGTAGCACATCGAGCAGCGCGAACAGAGGCGCCAGCACATTGCCCTGCATGTAGCCGATCAGCGAGACCAGCAACACCGCAACCGACAGCCCGGCGAACACAGCAACCAGCGTGGCGGGATCGGCGGACCGGTTGGGCCGCGCGACGATCTCCACCGCCCCGCCCAGCTCCTGTTCGCTGACCGGCACGTTCACGTGAACTGGAAGGCCTTGCATGTCGGAAAACCGGCGGAGTTTACCCGCCCGGCCGGACCAGGGGCAACGTGAGCGGGCGTACACGGGTGGAAAAGTTGGCGACGGCGGGGAAAGAAGAGCGGGGGAGGTGAAGCGGGGCGGGGGGCAGGGGACCGACTGCTGGCTCCGGAAAAACAGAGATGCATATTGTCCAGCGCACCGCGACCCGCCACAGAATCACCGCCCAACAGGTACCCTCCCCCGCTTCACCTCCCCCCGCTTCCCGGGCAACGACGCTACCATTGCCTCCCCAATCCACCCGAGAGGCCCGATGCGACCGAAGCCCATCCTGCTGCTGATCCTCGACGGCTGGGGCGATGCGCCGCCGGCGGAGGACAATGCGATCAGCCAGGCCAAGTGCCCGAACTGGCGGCGTATCCGCGCGCAATGGCCGGGCACGCAACTGCGCACGGATGGCCTGGCAGTGGGCCTGCCGGACGGGCAAATGGGCAATTCCGAAGTCGGGCACATGAATCTCGGCGCCGGGCGGATCGTCTACCAGGACCTGACGCGGGTGGATGCGGCCATCGCCGACGGCAGCTTCGCCAGCAATCCGGCGCTCGCTGGCGCTGCGCGGGCGGCGGCTGCCAGTGGGCGCACCTTGCATGTGCTCGGACTTCTGTCTCCCGGCGGCGTGCACAGTCACGAGGACCAGATCCTGGCGCTGCTGGGGATGGCGGCCGGGCACGGCGCACGCATCGCCGTGCATGCCTTCCTCGACGGCCGCGACACCCCGCCGCGCAGCGCGGCGCCGTCGATCGACCGGCTCGCCGCCACCTGCGCCGGCCTGCCCGACGCGCGCATCGCCAGTGTCGGCGGGCGCTATTTCGGCATGGATCGCGACCAGCGCTGGGACCGGGTCGAGCGCGCCTGGCGCGCGATGGTCGATGCCGATGCGGCCTTCGATTACGCCGACGCCGCCAGCGCGCTGGCCGCCGCCTATGCCCGCGGCGAGAACGACGAATTCGTCCAGCCGTGCACCATCGGCGGCGGCTGCCGGATCGAGGACGGCGACGTCGTGGTGTTCATGAACTTCCGCGCCGACCGCGCGCGCCAGCTGACCGCCGCCTTCGTGCGCGCGGACTTCGCCGGCTTCGCCGCGCCGCGCCGGCCGCGCCTGGCGCAGTTCGTCAGCCTGACCGAATACGCGGCGGACCTGGCGACCACCGTTGCCTTCCCGCCGCAAAGCATGGCCCACACCCTGCCCGAGGTGCTGGCCGATGCCGGGATGGCCCAGTTACGCATCGCCGAGACCGAGAAATACGCGCACGTCACCTTCTTCTTCTCCGGCGGCCGCGAGGCACCCTATCCGGGCGAGGAACGCATCCTGGTGCCCTCGCCGAAGGTCGCCACCTACGATCTGCAGCCGGAGATGAGCTGCCCCGAGGTCACCGCGAAGCTGGTCGCCGCGATCGCCAGCCGGCGCTTCGATTTCATCGTCTGCAACCTGGCCAACCCGGACATGGTCGGCCACACCGGGGACCTCGGCGCCGCGATCAAGGCGGTCGAGGCGGTGGACGCGGCGCTCGGCGCGCTGGAGACGGCGGTGCTGGCAGCCGGTGGCGAAATGCTGATCACCGCCGACCACGGCAACCTGGAAGACATGTGGGATGAGGCCAGCGGCCAAGCGAACACCCAGCATTCGACCAATCCGGTGCCGCTGGTCTATGTCGGCCGCCCGGCCGCGCTGCGCGAATGCGGCGCCCTGCGCGACATCGCCCCGACCGTGCTCGCCCTGATGGGCCTGCCGCAACCGGTCGAGATGACCGGGCGCCCGCTGGTCGAACTGCGCGAGGGCGCCTGAACCATGCGCTCGGCGCTGCTCGCGATCCTGCTGTCGGTCGGTCTGTCGGTCCTGGCGCAGGAGACAGCCGCCCCCGTGGCAGCGAGCACGCCGACGTCAGCCGACGCGGACGAGGCCAACCTGGTTGCGCGCCTGGCCAAGGTGCGCGAGGACCTGGCAGCCGCCGAGCGCACTCGTGGCGAGCGCGAGACGGCGGTGAATCGCTCGCTCACGGAACTGCGCAAGGTCGAGAACCAGATCGCCGAGCGCAACCGTACGCTGCGCCAGTTGGCCGATGAGGCCGCCGCGCTGGAAGCGAAGCTGACCGAGCTGATCGCCGAGCGCGCCAGCCAGGAGACCCAGCTGTCGGCGCAGAAGGAATCGCTCGCGGCCCTGCTGCGCTCGACCTACGCGCTGGGGCGGCTGGACACCCTGAAACTGGTACTGGCACAGGACCAGTTGGCCGACACCGGGCGCCTGCTGGCCTACCAGGCGCAATTGCAGCAGGTACGCCTGTCGCGCATCGGCCTGGTGCGCGACCTGCTCAAGTCACTGGATGCGCTCAAGCTGGAGACCGAGACCGCGCGCGCCGAACTGGACACCGTGCGCGCGGCCGAAGCGGAGAACCTGGCGGCGCTGCAGGAGGAGCGCCGGCGCAAGGCGAATGTGCTGGCGCAGCTGAAGACCGCGCTGGCGCAGGCCGAAGCCCAGGTGGAGGCGCTCGACAGCGACCGCAGCGACATCGAAGGCCTGCTGGCCCAGTTGCGCGACGTGATCGGCGACGTACCCGCGCTGCTGCCGGAAGATCGACCCTTCGCCGAGCTCAAGGGCCGGCTGCCGCGACCACTGTCGGGCAAGGTGCTGGTGGGTTTCGGCCAGGAGCACCTCGGCCGCGCCAGCGCTGGGGTGCGCATCGAAGCCGCGCGCGGCGCCCAGATCCGCGCCGTCGCCCGCGGGCGCGTCGCCTTCGCCGACTGGCTGCGCGGCTACGGCCTGCTCCTGATCCTCGACCATGGCGACGGCTACATGAGCCTGTACGGCCGCTGCGAGTCGCTGCTCGCGGCCGAGGGCGAATGGGTCGAAGCCAACGCCGCCATCGCCCTGGCCGGCGACTCCGGCGGCGCCAGCGCCACCGGCTTGTATTTCGAACTCCGCCACCGCGGCCAGGCGCTGGATCCGGCCGGGTGGTGGGGCCGGTGAATCAGGCCGGTTGTGGGTTGTGGGTTGTGGGCGGCAAGTGCCGGCAAGCCGAGGCTCTGCTGCTTCAACGCCCCGGGATCTCCAACAGGCTGGCCACGTGCGGGCTCTGCCGCCCACAACCCAGAACTCACAACCCACAACCTCCGCCCGAAACTCACGACTCCGCGGTCCGTGACCTTTTCGCCGATACTCCCGCCATCCGCACGCCCGACCGACACCGCCCATGATGCCGCCACGCAAGCTGCTGGTCCTTGCCCTTGCCCTGCTCTGCCCGGGGCTGGTTGCTGCGGCTGAGCCGCCGGCTGCCGCGGCGCCGCCGCAGGCCGAATCCGCGCCTCCCGCCGCGGACAAGGTGGCGGAAACGGCCGCCGACGACGAGGTCAGTGTCGAGGACATCCGGGTGTTCACCGCGGTGTTCCGCGAGGTGCAGCGCTCCTATGTGGAGCCGGTCAGTGCCGAGCAGTTGATGAAATCGGCCATCCGCGGGCTGCTGCTGGACCTGGACCCGCACAGCGCCTACTTGCGCAAGGACGACCTGCAGGCGCTGACCGACGACACCAGCGGCCGTTACGGCGGGCTCGGTATCGAAGTCCAGGTGCGCGCCGGCGTGCTCACCGTGATCGCGCCGATCGACGACACTCCGGCCGCGCGCGCCGGGATCCAGCCGGGCGATGTGATCAGCCGCATCGACGGAATCCCGGTCGAGAGCGAGAACGCGGACGTGGCGATCGACCGCATGCGCGGCGAGGCGGGAACCGAGGTCAAGATCACCGTGATACGCGCCGGCCAGCCGGCCTTCGACCTGACCCTGGTGCGCGAGGTGATCGATGTCACGGCGGTGCGCGGGCGCCTGCTTGCGCCGGGCTTCGGCTACGTGCGCATCGCCGCTTTCCAGACCAACACCGCAGAGGAGCTCGCCAAGCGCATCGCCGCGCTGATCGAACCCGGCAAGCCGCTGGATGGGCTGGTGCTGGACCTGCGCAGCAATCCGGGCGGACTGCTGGACGCTGCGGTCGACGTCAGCGATTTGTTCCTCGACACTGGAGTGATCGTCAGCACCAAGGGCCGCGTGGCGCTGTCCAGCGCCGAATTCGAGGCCCAGCCCGGCGACGTGCTCAAGGGCGCGCCGCTGGTGGTGCTGGTCGACGGGGGTTCGGCCTCGGCCAGTGAGATCGTCGCCGGCGCGCTGCAGGACCGCCGTCGGGCGCTGATCCTGGGCCAGCGCACCTTCGGCAAGGGTTCAGTGCAATCGGTCCTGCCGCTCGCCAGCGGAGAGGCGATCAAGCTGACCACCGCGCTTTACTACACTCCGAGCGGCCGCTCGATCCAGGCCGAGGGCATCGAGCCCGACGTCCTGCTGCAGGCTGCCGAACTGCGCCCGCTCGGCGACACCGAGCGCGTCTCCGAAGCCGACCTGCCCGGCCACCTCGGCAACGGCAACGGCGACAACGCCGAGCCCGAATCGGAGGCAACCACCGCCGTCGTCCCCGCCAGCGACCCCAAGCGCGACTTCGTCCTGAGCGAAGCGCTGAACATCCTGCGCGCGCTGGCGCGCTGGGGGGCCCGGTGAAGCTGCAAGTGGTGAGTGGTGAGTGGTGAGTAGTGAGTAGTGAGTAAAGGCCGGAGTTTCCTCGCGGTTCGACGGACAATTTTCTGCAGTCGACTGTCCTGGCGAGGAAAAGCGAGAAACACCGGGTGCTACTCACTACTCACCACTCACCGCTTCAGCACTCACCGCTTCACCGGCGGCATCGGCAGAGGCACGATCTTCTCGCCGCTGGCGCCGTCGCGGATCGCGGCCGCGCCGCGCTGGGCGACTTCCTCGATGCGCACGATGCTCTGCATCGGCAAATGGAGCACGCAAGTGTCGGCGAACTCCTCGCGCAGACGTTCCTCCGTCGGATCCACCAGCACGCCCTCGCGCGTGCCGAACTCCAGCCCCGACACGCAGGTGAAACCCCACAGGTCGCTGCTGGTCACGGTGCGGGCGTAAAGCTCGTACACCTTGCCCTGGTTGTGGAAGACGATCTTGTAAAGCTTGCGCGCAGGCATAGGCAGCGAGGGAGACAGTAAAAGGTGAAAAGTGAAAAGTGAAAGGGAAGCAAGATTGCCGCATTCCGCTCTTCCTTTCACATTTTACTTTTCACTTTTCGCTGCTCTCCTCACACCATCCGCGCATCGCGCCGATACAACCACGGGCGCAGGGTCAAGGCCAGGAACAGGCCGTTGGCGAAACCGAACACATGCGCCCACCAGGCGATCGCGCCGGAGCGCGAACCCAGGGTTTCGAGCACCTGGAACAACAGCCAGATGCCGATCAAGTGGATCGCCGGCACGCGCACCAGCTGGAAATACAGGCCGAGCGGCAAGATGACGCCGAGGTGGGAGGTGGGAAACAGCAACACGTAGGCGCCGATCAGTGCCGACACCGCGCCGCTGGAACCGATGATTGGCGCATTGGTGAGCGGCGCCATCAGCGCGGCGAACAGGTTTGCGGCGGCGCCGGCGACCAGGAACAGCACCAGCATCCGCCACGAGCCCAGGGTGCGCTCGACGCCGGCGCCGAACAGGCCGAGGAACAGCAGGTTGCCGAACAGATGGGTCCAGTCCGCGTGCACGAACAGCGCGCTGAACAGGCGCAGGCCCGGCCCGCCGAAAAGTGCGCTGAAATCCAGGCGCAACTCGGCCGGCACCGTGCCCCAGCTCTGCAGCAGCGCGTAGCGCTCGGGCGCAGCCAGCAGGGCCTGCCAGACGGCGATCGTCAGGCACACCAGCACCAGCAATGGCGTCGCCCAGCGCCAGCGCCGCCGGCGCTTCTCGTCGACGCGGACGAACATGGCTCAGAAGGTCTGGCGCGGCAGCAGGAAACGCTGCCCGCGGAACTCCAGCACGGCGCCGTCGGCAACGATGTCCAGCAGGCTCAGTTCCGGGCCCGGCGCAGGCGATTGCACCGTGTAGCGCTTGCCATTGAGGACGATGAAGCGCTCCTCCGCGATCGGGCTGTACACATGCATGGTGAGGTTGAGCTTCGGCAGTTCCTTGCGCGTGGCGTAAGGCAACTGGTAGATGTCCGGCAATTTCTCTTCCGGCTTCGCGGGCGCAAGCACCTGAGGATCGACCATCGCCACCTCGGGCGCCGTGATCTCCATCGGGCTGGCGTCCGTTCCTGCCGCGGCCGGTGGCGCCGGATCCACCGTCTGCGGCTTTTCTCCGGCGGCCTGATCTCCCGCTTCCGCGACTACTGGAGCTGAAACCGGCGGTGCCGGCGGTTCGGGCGGGGTCACGGTTGGCGTCACCGGATCGGCGGCAACCGTCGTTGGCGGAGCTATCGGAACCGCGCTTGGCGTGAACAAGGCTGCCCGTTGCGGAACGGGCAATCCACCACCGCTGACGCTGACCCCGCCATCCCTGCCGGATACGCCGCCAAGCGAGTTCGTCGGGGTCCCGGCGAAGTCTGCGGGCGCCTCGGGTACGGCCGCATCAGCGGCGGCGAGCATCGGCTCGGCGGAAGCGGGCAAGGTTGGAGCCGTCGACGGGTCTCCGGGCGCCGCGGTGGGCACTCCAGCCAACGGCGGCAGCGCGCCCGCATCAACATCGCCCGCATCGCGCCCACGGCCCATCCACATCCAGCCTCCGGCCAGTCCGGCAGCGAGCAACACGGCGCCCGCGCCGGCAGCCCATGGCGCGCGCCGCGCCCGCCGCGGGGTGGCATAAGGCATGTGCAGCGTCGGCGGAAGGCCGCGGCGACGCTCGGCTTCCGACTTCTTCAGCGCATCCAGGATCAGTGACATGCATCAACCTCGGGGTAGTTCGAGGCGCGCAAGTCGCGGGCCTGCGACATCGTAACTGGCCAAAGCCATCTGCGTCTCGGGGCCGGCAATGCCGTCCGCAATCAATCCAAGCCGGATCTGCAGGCGCCGCAACCGGCGTTCGAGTTCGCCATCGAACTCGTCTCCCTGCAATACGGGTCCTTCCAGGCCTTCCTCGACCTCGGCGAGCGCCAGTCGTTCACGCAGCCAGGTGACACCGAGGCCGCGATCGCCTTTGCGCAGTGTGCCCGGCACCTGCGCCGGGGCCCGCCACAGGGCGCGATAGTCGCCCAGCCAGTGTAGTTCGATCAAGGCGCGGGGCAAGGTGAGCGATTCGCCGTGAATCTCGATCTGCGCGCGCTGGTCGTCGATGCCGAGCAGCAGCGCCGAGACGAAACCGCGTTCGCTGCGCAGACGCAGGATCACCGGGCGCCTGAGCGCGCCCAGACGTCCGAGCGGTCCGGAAGCGCGCAGGCAATTGACGTCGGCCACGATCCGGCCCTCGCACTCGCCCAGCTTCGCCAGCTGCTCGGGCGTGGCCGGCCAAGCCCACAGCGCCGCCAGACGCGACCAGGCCGCAGTCTCGTCCATCTCGGGCTGCGCCAGCAGCCGGCGCAGGGCGGCATCCGGCGCCTCGGCGGGCATCGCCGGTGCGGCCGCCGCGATCGCCTGCGCCGCCGGTTCCGGCGCGCGCGGCCAGCGCCAGGCAGCCAGGGACAGCGCCACCAGCACGAGCACCGCCGCCACGCTGAGCCACAGCTTGCGCTGGCGGCGCGATCCGCCGAGCAGCGCTTCGTCGGCGGCTTCGTCGACCACCCGCTCGTTGATGCTGTCGAGTGAGCGCGCATAGCCGGCCACCAGCGCGCGGTCGGCAATCACGTTGATCAATCGCGGCACCCCACCCGAGCGCTTGTGCAGCGTGCGCAGCGCCAGACGGGTGAACGGCAGGCGTTCGCTGCCGGCCACATGCAGGCGGTGGCGGACGTAGGTCTCGGTTTCGTCGGCATCCAGCGGCGTCAGGTGGTAACGCGCCGTGATCCGCTGCGCCAGTTGACGCAGGTCCGGACGGTCGAGCAGATCGCGCAGCTCCGGCTGCCCGAGCAGGATGATCTGCATCAGCTTCTGCGTCGCGGTTTCCAGGTTGGTCAGCAGGCGCACCTGCTCCAGTGATTCGACCGAGAGGTTCTGCGCCTCGTCGATGATCACGACCACGCGCTCGCCGTCAGCATGCGCCTGCAGCAGGAAGGCATTCAGGCGATCGGTCAGATCCTTGATGCTGTCGCGCGCGTCGCTGATGTCGACATGCAGTTCCTCGCAGATCGTCTGCAACAGCTCGATCGGGTTCAGCAGCGGATTCAGCAACAGCGCGACCCGGGTCTTCTCCGGCAACTGCTCCAGCAGCAGGCGGCACAGCGTGGTCTTGCCGGTGCCGATCTCGCCCGTGAGCTGGACGAAGCCGCCCGACCCGCCCTGGCCGACGCCATACAGCAGGTGCGCGAGCCCATCCCGGTGGCGCTCGCTGAGGTAGACGAAGCGCGGATCCGGAGTGATCGAGAAGGGCGCCTCGGAGAGGCCGTAGAAATCGAGGTACATCACTGCATTCTAGCGGGCATGCCGCTTCGACCGCAGCGCGCGGGGAAAGTTCGGCCCGCGGGCCCGGCGTCGCCCGTTATGCTGGCGGCATGACCGGCCCGCCCTTCGATCGAGTCGCTGTCGAGCGCTGGCTGACCGAGTTCGGCCCGCGGCTGCGCGCCATCGTACGCAGCCGCTGTCCGCGCGAGGCAGGCATCGAACCGGAGGAAGTCGAGCAGGAAGTGCGCATCCGCGTATGGCAGGCGTTCCAGCGTGAGAATGCCATCGACCACCCTGCGTCCTACCTGTACCGCGCGGCGATGAACGTCATCGTCGACCTGTTGCGGCGGCGCAAGGCGCGCCCGGATCGGGATGGTCAGACCCTGGACACGCTGGCACAGGAAGCACAGGAGGACGCCGGCCCTGCCGGCGCGGTGGCGGGCGAGCAGTTCGCCGCGGCGCTGCGCGCGGCGGTTCAGTCCCTGCCCGAGCGCCGGCGCCAGCCGGTGCAGCTGCACCTGCAGGGCTTCGGTTTCGCCGAGGTCGCGCAGCTGCTGCGGGTCTCCGATGCGACCGCGCGCAACCTGATCTACCGCGGGATGGATGAACTGCGCGAACTCCTGCGCGAAGGAGGCTGGCCATGAACGACGAGCAACTGCAGCTGGCCTGGCGACACTCCGGCGGGGCGCGCCTGGATCCTGACGAGCTGGCGGCACTGCTGGACGGGAAACTGCCGGCGGAACGCCGCGCGGACCTGCTGGCGCTGGTGGCCAACGACGCCGACGCCGCACTGCAACTGCAGCTGGCGATGGACCTGCGGGCGGCCGCCGCCGCAGCCGTGGCGGTCGCGCCGGGCGTGCTGCCGCTGCCGGCGCGTCCGGTGCGGCGCCAGTTCGCGCCGTGGCTGCAGGCGCTCGCCGCCGGCCTGATGCTGGTGGTCGGCGCCGCGCTCTGGCTGCCACCGCCGGCGCCCGATGCGACGCGCGGCGCGCAGCCAGCGGACCTCCCGGCCCCGGCGGATGCGGCCGTGCTGTCCGCGCCGCCCACGCAACTGCGCTGGCCCGCGCAGCCCGGTGTCGACCGTTACCGCGTGCGCCTGTACGACGCCGAGGCCAGCGTGCTCTGGGAGCGCGCCGAGCTGGCGCAGGCGTTGTTGGTGCTCGACCCCGCGGCGCGAGCAACTGGTGCCCGGGCATTACTACTGGCGCGTCGAATGGTCCGAGGGCGCGGGCCTCGGCCCCTATCGTTTCGAGGTGCGCCCTTGATCCGGGTCGGCCGATGGCTGCTGCTGCTCGCCAGCCTGTGGGCGACCGGCGCCGCCGCGCTGGAACTCGCGGCAGTGGGCAACGGATGGCAGGCGCAGGCCGATCGCCCACAGGCAGGTGACCGCTTGCTCGCCTGGACCGGGCCGGATGGCAAGCCGGTGGCCGTGGACGATCCCTTCGAGTGGCTGGCGCTGGAGCAGGACCGCGGCGCCGCGGGCGCCCTGGGGTGCGCATCGAGCGCGCGGGCGTGCCTCTCGCTGCTGCTGCCGGCGCCCGGCTGGGACTGGGGAGATCGCCGCGAGTGCCCAAGAAGCAGGCGCCGCCTGGGCCGAAGACTGGTCGCAGTTGCGCCAGGCGGAAGCGGCGGCCAGGACGGGCGACTTCGCGGCGGCGCATGCGCTCACCGCCGCGCTGGCGCAGCGACGCCCGGCGCAGGCCGATCGCATCCGCGTGCACATGCTGCGCCGGCTGGAGGCCGACCCCGACCGCGCGCGCGGCCTGGCCCTGGCACTGGCGCTGGAGGCGGACGTGGTCGCGCGCAAGCTCGACGGCATTCGCGCCGCGCAGGGCGCACTGGCCAGCGGGCGGGCGCACTTCCAGCTGCGCGACTACGCGGCGGCGGCGAGCGCCGTGGACGCGGCCCTGGCGCGCGCCGGTGGCGAGACCCGCCACGCGTTGGTGGCGCAGGTGCTGGAGCTGCGCGGATCAATCGCCTACCGGCGCGGCGACAACGCCGCCGCGCTGGCCGATTTCGCGCGCGCCGAGTCGCTGCTGGCGGCGCTCGCGCCGGCCAGCCTGGCGCGCGCGCAGGCACAGGGACGGATCGCGGCGGTGGCGCTGTCGCGCGGCGAATTCGCGGTCGCCGAGCGTATGTTCGCCAGCGCCATCGCCACCGCGGAGCGCGCCGCGCCGGCGAGCACGGCGCTGGCGCGGCTGCACTTCAACGCCGGGCTCGGCGCCTTCCAGCGGCGGCGCCTGGGTGCTGCCCAGGCGCACGCCGAGCGCGCGCTGGCGCTATTCGAGGCCGCCGCGCCCGGCACCGCGGAGCTGGCCATGGCGCGCTCGCAACTGGCCGAGGTGCTGAGCAAGCGCGGCGAGGAGACCCGCGCAGAGGCGCTCAAGCGCGCCGCCCTGGCACAGGCGCTGGCGCTGTCGCGCGACAGCTTCGAGACCCTGTCGATCCGGATGGAGCTGGCCTACACCCTGCGCTGGCAGCAGCGCGCGGACGCGGCGCGGGAACAGATCGATGCGGTGCTGGCGCACGAGGATCCGCAGCGCCCGGAGACCCTGTTCCTGGACGCGCGCCAGTTGCGCGCACAACTGGCATTGGAGGCGGGCCATGCGGCCAGCGCGCGCAGCGAGCTCGTCGCCATCCTGCCAGGCTACCGTGCACGCCAGCGGCCGCTCCCGCTGGCGCAGTCGCTGCTGATGCTCGCGGCGGCCGAACGCCAGCTCGGCGCGCCCGTGGCCGCAGCCGCGGCCCTGGACGAGGCCCTGCCGCTGGTCCAGGCGATCGCGCCCGAGACCTCGATCGAAGCCGAGGCGCACCTCGAACGGGCACGCCTGCTGCGCGCCGACGCGCAGACCGAGGCGGCGCTGGCGAGCTATCGCCGCGCCCAGCAATGCCTGGAGCGCCAGCGCGACTACCTCGGCGGCGATGAGGAAGCGCGCGCCCGCTGGACCGCGCGCTTCGAGGTGTATTACCGCGAACCGGCGCTGTGGCTGCTGCAACTGCAGCGCGGCGGCGAGGCCTGGGAGCAGATCGAACGCTGGCGTGCGCGCGAGTTCCTCGCCGTGCTCGGCGAGCGCCAGGCGCTGCTCGCCGCCGGCTGGCCCGCCGCCCTGCGCGAGCGCGCCGAGGCACTCGCCGAGAGCTATCTGCGTGCGCTCCGCCAGGCCGCAGCGGGCACCCCGGCGGCGTTGCCGCAGGCGGCCCTGGCTGCCTACCAGGCGGAGCTTGCCGCGCGCGCGCCGCGCCTGGCGGCGCTGGCACAGACCGCGCGGGTGGACGCGGTCGCCGCGGCGCTGCCGCAGTCCAGCGTGCTGCTGAGTTTCCTGCTCGACACCGACGAGAGCCACGTGCTGGTGCTGCGCGCCGGCGACCGCGAACCGCAGTTGCGGCGCCTGGCGGTGGGCCGCGAACAGCTCACCGCCGATGTCGACGCGCTGCGCCTGCTGCTGGCGCGCCCGGATGCCCCGGCAGAGTCGCAGGCGGCCTTGCTGCGGCGGGCGCGCGACCTGCATGCGCGCCTGCTCGCGCCACTCGGAGATCTGATCGGCGACGCCCGGCGGCTGCTGATCGTGGCCGACGGTCCACTGCAGGACCTGCCCTTCGCCGCGCTGGCCAGCCGCGTCGAGCCGGACGGGCAAGCGCGCTGGCTGGCGCAGGATTTCGCCACCACCATGCTCGCCTCGGCGAGCGCCTGGCTGGCGGCGCAGCGCCTGCCCGCGCCCGCCACCCGCTGGGAGTTGAGCGCACTGGCCGCCGCCCCGGCGGGCGCCGCGGGCGACGGACGGCGCGACAGCGCGCTGGCCGACCTGCCCGGCGCGCGCGACGAAGCACGCGAGGTCAGCGCGCTGTTCGCGCCCGGCGCGCGCCTGCACCTCGACGCCGACGCCACCGTCGCCGTTGCGCTGTCCGCGCTGCGCGAGTCGCGCCGCACTCACTTCGCCAGCCACGCGGTGCTCGATCCGCGCGATCCACTGGCGGCCTGGCTGCAGCTCAGCCCGGATGCCGGCGACGACGGCCGGCTGCGCGCCATCGACCTGATGCGCGGACCACTGCTGGCCAGTCGCCTGGTCACCTTGTCCGCGTGTGAGACCGCCGCGGGCGCTGCGCTCGGCGGCGAGGGCCTGCTCGGCCTGGCGCGCGCCTTCCAGTACGCCGGCGTGCCGACGGTGGTGGGCACCCGCTGGCGCGTCGCCGATCGCCCCACCCAGGCACTGATGCGGGCCTTCTACTCCGCCCTGGCGCAGTCGCAGGCGCCGGACCTGGCGCTGCAATCGGCGCAGCGCCGGATGATCGAACAGCGTCCAGGCTGGTGGGCCCGCTGGCGCGGCGCCGCCGAGCTCGCGCACCCGGCCCACTGGGCGGGTTTTGTGATCGTCGGCACATCCGCCGATGCCACGCGAGAATCGCCCTAGGCAGCCTGCGTCTCACCGGCACCCCCTTCAGGTGGAGCCACTCGATGAGACTCAGCTTCTGCGGCCTGGTCCTGCTGCCTGGCCTGGCTGCCGCCGTCAGTCCACCCACCCAGCCGGTGCAGCCGACCTATCAGTTGGTGGAAGCGTTGGGTACCAGCGACGTCTACGCCAGCCTGGCGATCAACCCGGCCAACGACCAGCCGCAAGTGGCCTACATCGACACCTCCGGGCTGGACAGTCTGCAGCCGCGCCCGGCGCCGCTGTGGGTACGCGCCTACGATGGCTGGGTCTGGCGCCGCGAGCAGCTCGGCAGCGTGCCGATGACCGGCGATGTCCTGACCGATGGTTCGCGCGAGTTGCGCTTTCTGGTCGATAGCCAGGGGGGGCAGCACGCGGTGCTGATCGAGCCGCATGGGCCGGGCAATGCCGACAATGTGCTGGTCTACCTGCGGCGCGATGCCAGCGGCGCCTCCCGCACGGTGCTGGACACCGCCAGCGTGGCGTTTCCGACCTTCACCCTGGGCATCAATGACGAGCCGCGCATCGCCTGGCTGCGCAACTACCAGTCGGGCAGTGGTGGCGTGCTTCAAGTGCGGCTGCGCAACCCCGATGGCAGCTTCGTTGTGACCGATGTCGGCGCTGCCGCCAGCGCGATTGACCGGCCCGTGTTTGCGGCGCCGAGCATGCCGTTCGCCAGTGCCGTCGCCCACCTGATCTGGATCGAATCGGCAGGTGCCAACCAGCGCGTCCGCCACGCGCTGATCAACGGGCCTGGCGTGCAGACCCTGGATGTCGCCGTTTTCGACACCACGAGCGGGCGGCGCGTGCAGTGGCAGTACCTGGCGGCGGCGCCGGATGGCAGCGTCGAGGCCGCAGTCGTGGTGGCCAACCCACCAACGATCGTCGGTGCGCCCGCGGTGCACACGGTGGAGCATCGGCGCCTGCCTGCCGGCGCCAATGCCTGGTCTTGTCCCGCCGGCGGCTGCGTGGTCGACCTGCCGCCGCTCAGTCCCCAGGGCACCAGCGGCCGCGCGCTGTCGCTCGGTCCGGACGGCCGCCGTGCGCTGAGTTTCCGCGACCTGGACCTGCAGTACGGACTGCGCCGCGCCGATCCGCCACGCGGCGTACCCTGGCAGGGGGTTCCGATCCTGTCGCTCGCCAAGCTGCAGGACACCGTGCACGACCGCTTCGGCAAGCTCTATGCCGTGGGCCCGGACTTCAGCCCGCACCGCGACCTGACGCTGATGCACGAGGCCGGACCCTGGCACACCTCCAGGATCCCGACGCAAGCAGGCGTGGAACTTGCCGGCATTCCTGCGGCGATGTCGTTCGCGGAGGACGCCGACGGTGCACCGGTCGCCTACGGCCGGCGCAACGCGGCCGACGGCAGCGGCGCGTTGTGGACCCTGTCGCCCGGCGGGTTCGTCGAACATCCCTTGCCCGCCGGCCTGCGCGTGCTGGAGTCGCAGCTGCGGGTGGCCGACGACGGCGCCTACCACCTGGTGCTCGCCGATCAGATCAGCGGCAACATCCTGCATGCGCGCAAGGCTGCGGGCGCGAGTGCAAGTTGGACACTGCAACAGGTATCCGATGGCGAGGCCCCGGCCAGCCACCCGAGCTTCGACTTCGGCCCCGGTGGGACGCTGCGCGTGTGCTACTGGCAGAACGAAGGCGTCTATGTGGCCGGCACGCGCAGCGACGGCAGCTGGCGGCGCGGGCCAGTCGCCGGGCCAGTGACCGAACAGTCGCGCCCGCGGATCGCATCGGCCACGCCGGCACACGTTGCGTTCCTGTCGTGGTTCGACACGCTGGGACAGAAACTGCGCGTCGTGACCTTGGCCGGCAACTTCGACGACACGGCGCCGGTCTCCGTGATCGACCGCACGCCACCGGAACAGCCTGGCTGGGTGCAGGGTGCCAGCGCGCATGACATTGCGGTGGTCGACGACGGCCGGCTCGGCATGGCTTACAGCGAGACCGTCGATGGTCAGCACCGGCTGGCCTACGCCAACTATCTCAACGGCGCCTGGAGCAGCCTCGGCAGCGAGCCCACCGAGTTCGGCGCCGAGCCGATCCTGAAAGTGTCGCTGGCGCCCACCTACCACTGGTCGCGCGCACCGCGGCTGGCCTATGTGCGCGGTCTCACCACCGCTACCAGCCAGCTCTATTTCGCCGAGAAGGGCAACATCAGCACCAGTTGGCGCACCCATGCGCTCGGCTTTTACCCCGAATCGGCGGTGGTGCTCAGCGCCGGCAGCGAAGTGCGCATTGCCTATGCCGATGCCGGCGTGCTCCAGGTGGCGCGGCGGCGCGCGGCGATCGAGCCCGAAGGCCCGAACATGCCACTGTGGATCGACAAGATGGCGGGCGCCCTGTTCGGCTGGTGCCTGTGCAATACCGGCGGCGACCAGCTGGCCGCGTTCTGCCGAGGCGAAGCGGTGTTTCGCGGCGCGGGCAACACGCCGAACAGCAGCGATGTGCTCCGACGTTCAGTGCAACGCTTTGACAGCACGCCGGCCGGCCGCTACTACGCCGATTTGGCGCGCACCCATGGCGCCGAGATCATGGCCCTGACCGTGACCGACGGCGCCCGCCTGCAAGCGCGGCTGCGCACCCTGGCTGACCTGCTGCCCGGCCTCGCCGCCTTCGCCGATGGCGACGGCAGTGGTTACATCCTGAAGCCCGAAATGCTGGAGAGCGCACGCGAGGTCTGGCAGGGCTGGGCCGCGGCGGGCTCGCCGGAGCTGGCGGCTGCGGTGAACTTCGAACTGGCGCGCAGCAACAACCTGCAGGACTACGCCAATCTGGATTTCGAACAGTGGTTCGACGCCCTGTTGCCCGCGCCGCCGCTGTTCGCGGACGGTTTCGAATGAACGGACGCAAGCGCATGAACGCACACCCTGGGAATGCCCTTCGCGCTGGCCTTGCTGCGCTGCTGCTGGTCGCGACCTCCGCACACGCCGCCTGGCCGCCACCAGTGCCGGCAGACATCGTGCTGGAACTGCGCAATCCGGCAGCAGGCGCGCGGGTGGACGAACTGGCCATCGGCGGGGTGCCGCTGCCGCGCTCACTCGACCTGCGCACCCTGCAGGGACTCGCCGTGGTGGACGCGCAGGGCGTGCCGGTGCCCGCCGGTTTCCGCGTGCTGGCGCGCTGGCATGCGGCGCGCGAGGACGCGAGCGCACCGATCCAGTGGCTGCAAGTGCGCTTCCTCGCCGACGTGCCGCCGGCCGGCAGCGCGCGCTTCACCTTGCGCACCGATGGCAGCGCGGCCAATCCGGCACCGCCGCAAGCGCTGACGCTGACACAGGTCGGCGCCCAATGGCAGATCGATACCGGCGTGGCCCGGTTTGTCCTCGGCGGCAGCCCGGCGCGGGTGTTCGACCGCATCGAGGCGCCGGTGGGCAATCTACTGGTCGATGGCAGCAGCCTGGGCGCGACCATCGACGGCCAGGCCGGCGCCGGCTTCGCCAGCATCCGCAGCGTCGTCGTCGAGCACGCGGATGCGCTCGGCGCGACTCTGCGGGTGGAGGGCAGTTTCCCGCATCCCGCGGTGGCCGGCGGACTGATCAGCGGCGGCCGGCGGCTGGCCTTTGCCGCGGGCTCGTCGGCCGTCAGCGTGCGCGAGTGGATCGACTGGGAAGGCGATCGCTGTGGCCTGGGTACCCTCGCCTGCAACGGCACGCCGAACGCGCGCGAACTGCAGCGCTGGCGGGTCAACCTCGCGCCCACCCTGACCGGCACACGCACGCTGGCGCTGCTGGCGCAGCCAGGCCAGCCAGCGGCGACGGCCGCCGCCGCGCCCGGCAGCACGGCCGAGCTGCGCCAGTTGCGCCGCGGCCAGCGCCTGTTGCCGCAGCAATACACGCTCGCGCTGCCGGGAATGGCCGCACAACAGGGGACGCGGGCCGACGCCGGCGCGCTGCTGGTGTCCGGCGCCCAGGGGCGGGTGGGCATCGCATTGGCGCAGATGGCCGACTTCGAGCCGCAGGCGCTGCGCCTGCTGGCGGATGGCACGCTCGCCGCGGACCTCGCGGACGATGGCGTCTGGCTGGGCGCGCGCCAGGGCACCTATGCCGTCTACCGGCTCGGCGCCTGGCCGCTGGCCACCGGCGTCGACGCGGCGCTGGCGCAGTTGCGCCGCGACCTGGACCAGCCGCTGTGGGTGCTCGCGGCGCCGGAATGGATCGCCGCCTCGCAGGCGACCGAGGAGTTTCCGGCGGGACCGTTGGCGCCGGAACTGGCCGGCTACGAGTCGGCGCTGGACGACGTGGTCGCGCGCACCCAGGCGCTCCGGCGCGATCGCGGCCTCGAAGGGCTGCAGACCTTCGGCCTGTACCCGCGCGAATGGGGCAATCCGATCGGCGCCGACGAGATCGATTGCGGCGACGATCCGACGCCAGCCCAGGACTGGGACGATCCCTACTGGTGCGCCAGCTGGACCGATTACCACAACACCAGCATGAGCGCCTGGGTGCACGCCTGGCGCCACAGCGACCCGGCCGCGCTGCGCAGCCTCGCGGTGCCCGCGGCGCTGCGCATGCTGCATACCCAGCTGCAGCGCTGCGCCCCGGACGACGACTTCTTCCATTGCGGCCAGGTGCCCACCGGCTACGGCGGCTACCGCGCCAACAACAACGGCTCGCACCAGTACATCGAAGGCCTGGCGCAGTACTACTGGCTGACCGGCGACGACAGCGTGATCGCACGCCTGGTCCAGGGCGCGCGCGTGCGACGCGGCTACCTGTGCCCGGCGCGCGGCAGCACGCCACCCGGCCCGATGTGCAGCGCCACCACGCCGATCGCCGACCCCTGGGCCGGGCTCAACGACCGCGTTGCGGTGCAGGCCTACCAGATGTTCCGCCTGGTCGGTCTCACCGCCGACGCCAGTTACCTCAGTGACTGGAGCGGCAACACCGCGCGTGCGCTGACCCAGAACTTCGCGCTGCTGCAATCGGGCGGGCAGAGCCTGGGCTTCACCGAGCCTTCGGGCAGCGGCGATTTTTCCATCATCACCGGTCCCGGAAGCTACTACACCACACAGTTGTGGATGGCCTCGGTGTACGACTTCAACCAGTTGCAGCGGCTGCGCATCGACAGCAACGACGCACCGCTCGGGCAGCCAGCGATCAGTCCATCGGGCGCGATCGACGCCTGGGCGCGCACCCTGATGGCCGCCGCCAGTGTGGCGCCGGGCGGCAACGGGGGCGCCGGCGGCGTCTGGCCGAACGAACTGCGCTTCACTTTCAGCGGCGCCCGTGTGGGCGGCGCGCTGACCCAACTTGAGCCCGGCTGGGCACCCGCGCCCGCACCGCAGAACTGCGAGGACCGCTGCCTCTACGACTCAGGCAAGGCCAGCCTCGCCGCTACCCTGGCGCGCTCCGCCGATGCCCTCGGCGACCCGCAGATGCACCAGATGGCATTGGACCTGAGCACCCTCACGCTGCAGACCATCGGCCAGTTGCCGCAGCCCATGAACAAGGCCACCGGGCTGTACTTCGGCCGTTTGCACGCCGCCGTGGCGCGCCTCTCGCAGGGCAGCGCCGACCCACTCTTCGGCAACGGCTTCGAGTGAGCAGGGCCCTCCGACCGGTCAAACGCGGAGACGCGGAGGGCGCAGAGAAGAGCGATTGCGGTGATTGGGGTGCACGACCCGGGCAGAAGATTCTTGGACGCAAAGGACGCAAAGGGGTGAAGAAAGGACGCAAAGTAGAGCGGGCCGGGAACCATCGGGCCCTTATCTTTGCTTTGCGTCCTTTGCGTCCTTTGCGTCCTTTGCGTCCTTTGAGTCCTTTGAGTCCTTTGCGTCCTTTGCGTCCTTTGCGTCCCTTGCGTCCCTTGCGTCCCTTGCGTCTTCTTGCGTCAGGAAATGGCCGCCCCGGATTTGGCGCCTGTCCAGTCGGGTCGCGCCAGCTTCCAGGTAGGCAAATTCTCCCGCTTCTCTCCGCGCCCTCTGCGTCTCCGCGTTTGACCGGTCGGCAAAGCGCCCCGCGTCACGGGGCGAAGCCGAACAGCGCGAGGATCTGTGCGTCGCTGACCGCCGCCGGGTTGCTGAAATCGGCGCCCGCGAAGGGGGCCGGCACTTGTGGCCGGTCCACGCGCAGGAATTCGAAGCTGGCGTTGAGGTCGGGATCGGCCGGCTGCGGGTTGGGGCCGCAGGATTGCGCCAGGATGTTGCTGTTGTGGAACTCGTAGCTGCAGCCCTGCATCGTGGCCCAGTCGGTGTAGGTGACGAATCCCAGCTGCAGCCGCTCGGGGAAATCGCTGCGGTTGAAGCGGCGCAGCACCTGCCAGCCGCTGCCCACGCCGCCGACCGGCTGGACCAGCAGCAGCACATGCGCATCGATGCGCACCAGCCGCAGGTAGGCAGCGTTCGCACCCGCTGGCGCATTCGTCACCAGCAGGGTCGAGATGCTGTTGCCGCCCGGGGCCGGCGCCGGCCGCGTGCTCTTGTCCTCGAACTGGTAGACGCCCGGATCGTGCGCCGCGCCCATCGACAGGAACACATAAGCCTCGCGCCCCCGCACCCAGTTGGCATTGGCCGCCTCCACCTCGCGGCGCGGCGCGCGCAGCATCAGGCCCGCGAGCGAGTACTCGCTGCCAAGAGCGCCACCCTGCGTGCTGCCCGGCGCGCCGGTGCCGGCGCGGTTGCGCGGGTAGACCAGGGTGGTCGCGACCAGGTCGCCCGAGAGTTCCTTGTAGCTGAGTTCGCCGCGGTAGTCCTCGTACCAGCCGGAGGAATGCGGCTGCATCGTCAGTCGCCCCGGCACCTGGCCGATGACCTGGACCTGCAACTGGTCGAAGGGCCAGTGCTCGCGCCGCCAGACGCGGCTGAAGTCCGCCAGCGAGGCCGGTTCGTCGAACTCGTCGGAGAGCCATGCAACCGGCGCCTCGGTCGCGTCCTCCAGGCCATCCTGGAACAGGCTCGCAGCGTTGGCGGGCAAGCCGGCCAGGGCCACCAGCAGCGGCAGAGCGGATCGCAGGACATCGGGCATGGCGACTCCGTAACGGGATTCGGGACACCCCATTGACGCATCCGCGGCCATGTGATTCTCACCCGCCTGGACCAGCCTGCACTGGCTGGATTGCAGCTCAGCTGGGCGCGGGTGCGCGCGGCAGCCTCAGCTCTCGCGTTCGACCACGTAGCGCGCGAGATCCCGCAGCAGATCGGCGCGCGCATCGAAGCCGTCCAGAGCGTCGATCGCCAGTTGCATGTGCAGGCGCGCCAGGCGGCGGGATTCGTCGATGCCGACCAAGGCCGGGTAGGTGGGCTTGCCGCGGGCGCTGTCCGAGCCCTGCGGCTTGCCGATCACCGCGGTCTCGCCGAGCACATCGAGCACATCGTCCTGCACCTGGAAGGCAAAACCGATCTCCTGGCCATAGCGATCCAACGCCGCGAAGGCCGCGCTGCCCTCGGCGCAGCCGGCGGCCAACGCGCCCAGCAGCACCGATGCGCGGATCAGCGCGCCGGTCTTGTAGCGATGCATGCGCTCGAGTTGCTCCAGCGTCAGCTGCTGGCCGACGGCCGCGAGGTCGATCGCCTGCCCACCGGCCATCCCGAGCGAGCCGCAGGCCGAAGCCAGCAGGCGCACCATCGCCAGCTGCGCCGCCGGCTGCCAGCGCGATTCGCGCGCGCGAGCACGTCGAAGGCGAGCGCCTGCAGCGCGTCGCCGGCGAGGATCGCTTCCGCCTCACCGAACGCGATGTGGCAAGTCGGCTTGCCGCGCCGCAACTCGTCGTCGTCCATCGCCGGCAGATCGTCGTGGATCAGCGAGTAGGCGTGGATGATCTCCACCGCCGCCGCGGGTGCATCGAGCAACTCCGTGGCCGCGCTCAGGGCCTGTCCGGTTGCATAGACCAGGGTCGGGCGCAGGCGCTTTCCGCCGCCGAGCACGCTGTAGCGCATCGCCTGGTGAAGCCGGTCGGGCAGTTGCGTGGCTGGCGGCAACGCGGCCTCGAGCGCCCGTTCGGCGCGCGCGGCGGATTGTTCCAGGAAAGCACGCGCCAGCATGATCAGGCCCGCAGCCGGTTCAGGGCGTTTCGGGATCGAAGCGCACGCGCCCGGCCGGATCGTTGCCCTTGAGCAACAGGTCCACGCGCAATTCGGCTTCGTCGAGTGCCTTCTGGCAGTTCTGGTAGAGCTGCATCCCGCGCTCGAAGGCGCGCACCGAATCTTCCAGGGTCAGGTCGCCCTTCTCCATGCGCGACACCAGGGATTCGAGTTCGTCCAGCGACTTCTCGAAATCGGCGATGGCGCCAGGTGCAGCGGGTTCGGTCTTGGTCTCGGCCATGGGCGCGGAAAGTAGCGCAGCAAGGCGACAGCGGCAAGCGGCAAGTGCCGCCGGATCAGCCGCCCGCGCGGCTGCGGCGCGCATTCGCCGCCACGTACTTCATCACCTGGCGGAAGTACACCCCGGGCATCCAGCGCTTGAGCCACCAGCGGATGCGGGTGTCCTTGTGCGGCAGCAGCAGGAAACGGCCGCGCTCGCTCTCGTCGACGGTGTAGCGCGCCACTGCGGCGGCGTCGATCGGACTCTGCTCCATCAGCTTGCTGGCGATGTGCTTGAGCGGCGTGTCCGGCGGTCCCTGGAAGGACTCCAGCAAGCGCGTCTTGAAGAAGCTGGGGCAGAGCACGCTCACGAAGATGCCCTTTGGGAGCAACTCGCCGCGCATGCCTTCCGACAGCGCCACCACCGCCGCCTTGGACACGCCATAGGCGCCGAGGCCCGGCGCACCGGCGAGGCCGGCAAAGGAGGCGACGTTGATCACCCGGCCACTCTTCTGCGCCTCCATCATCGGCACGAACTCGCGCACGCCGCGGACCACGCCCATCAGGTTGATGTTGACGGTGCGCTGCCACTCGGCCGCGCTGGCGTGCGCGCACTCGCCGCCGCAGGCGATGCCGGCATTGTTGACCAGCACGTCGAGCCCGCCCCAGGCGCCCTGCACCTGCGCCTTGAGCGCCGCCATCGCGGCGTCCGATCCGACGTCGGCCACCAGCGCCAGGTGCCCGCCGCCCGGCAGCAGCTTGCAGGTTTCGTCGGCACGGTCGGCGTACAGGTCGACGCACGCCACGCGGTCCCCGCGCCCGGCGTAGACCTTCGCCAGTTCCCGTCCCAGCCCGCTGCCCGCTCCGGTGATCAGTACCCGTCGCCCTGCCATCGCCGCGCCTCGTGGATTGCTCGGCGCCAAGCATGCAGACTCGGGCCCGACCTCGCAAACCGCATCGGCAATCCCTACTTCGGGCCGATGCTGGACATGGGCCTGGACGCCTTCCACAAGACCGTCGACGTCAACATCCGCGGCTACTGGTACACCACCCAGCAGGCGGCCAGGCGGATGAAGAACGGCGGCGCAATCGTCAACATCGCCAGCGTCAACGGCGAGCGCCCGGCGTTTGGACAGGGCGTCTACTCCTTCTCCAAGGCCGCGATCATCTCGATGACCCAGGCCTGGGCCAAGGAACTCGCGCAGCACCAGGTCCGCGTCAACGCGGTGCTCCCGGGCCTCACCGACACCAAGTTCGCCAGCGCGCTGACCACCTCGCCGGCGATCATGAAGATGATGATGTCGCTGATCCCGCAGCAGCGCATGGCCCAGCCCGGCGAGATCGCCCCCGCCGCGCTCTACCTGCTGAGCCCGGCCTCCGCGTACGTGACCGGCGTCGCGCTGCCGGTGGATGGGGGGTATCTGGCCTGAGGAGCGGGTTCTGGGTTCTGGGTTGTGGGTTGTGGGTTGTGGGCAGCAAGGCCCGCACCTCGACAGACCATTGGGAGCCTATTCCTTCGGCGATCCATTCCGGCGGCCCAGGCAGAAGCTCGCGGCTGACGCCGCTCCCACGGGCTCGCGGCGCTCTTGCCGCCCACAACCCACAACCCAGAACCCACAACCAGCCGTAAACAACCGCCGCGCCGCTTGATCCAGACGCCCGCCGGGACACACGGCAAGGCCGTAGACTGCCGCTCCCCGTCCTTTCCGCCGAGCAGTCCGCCATGACCGCCGATCTCGCCCTGTTGCGCGATGCCCCGTCCGATGCCGATCCGAGCCTTCTGCGCCTGGCCGAGCACTACACGCGCGAAGAGGCCGAGGCGGTGGCCGATTTGCTGCGCATCGCCGAGATGGATGCCGACCTGAAAGCGCGCATCCACGACACCGCGGCCGACCTGGTCAAGCGCGTGCGTGCGCGCAAGGCGGAGCAGAGCGCGGTCGAATCCTTCATGCGCGAGTACGACCTCTCCAGCGAGGAAGGCGTGATGCTGATGTGCGTGGCCGAAGCGCTGCTGCGCATTCCGGACGCGGACACCGCCGACAAGCTGATCTCCGACAAGCTCGGCGATGCCGACTGGAACGCGCATGCCGGCAAGAGCGACAGCCTGCTGGTCAACGCCGGCACCTGGGGCCTGATGCTGACCGGCAAGCTGGTGAAGATCGCCGAGGACACCAAGCGCAACTTCTTCGGCGCCTTCAAGCGCCTGATCGGGCGCTCCGGCGAGCCGGTGATCCGCCTCGCGGTGCGCCAGGCCATGCGCATCATGGGCCACCAGTTCGTCATGGGCCGCACCATCGAGGAGGCGCTGGAGCGCTCGCGCGAGAAGGACCAGCGCGGCTACCGCCATTCCTTCGACATGCTCGGCGAATCGGCGCTCACCGCGGCCGACGCCGAGCGCTACATGGCGAGCTACCGCGCGGCGATCCTGGCCATCGGCAAGGGCGGTCCGTACCCGGACATCGTCGCGGCGCCGAGCATCTCGGTGAAGCTCTCCGCGCTGCACCCGCGCTACGAGCGCGGCAAGCGCGCGCGGGTGCTGGCCGAACTGACGCCGCGCGTGCTGGAACTGGCGCAGCTGGCCAGGGCGCAGGGTATCCCGATGACCATCGATGCCGAGGAGGCCGACCGCCTGGAGCTGTCGCTGGAGATCATCGCCAAGGTGCATGCAGATCCCTCGCTGGAAGGCTGGCACGGCTTTGGCCTGGCGCTGCAGTCCTACCAGAAGCGCGCGGTCGGGCAGATCGACTGGCTGGCCGAGGTGGCGCGCAAGGTGGGCCGCCGGCTCAACGTGCGCCTGGTCAAGGGCGCCTACTGGGACAGCGAGATCAAGCGCGCGCAGATCGACGGCCACAGCGGCTACCCGGTGTACACGCGCAAGCCGAACACCGATCTCTCCTACCTCGCCTGCGCGCGCCGCATCCTGGCGCACGGTGAGGTGTTCTACCCGCAGTTCGCCACCCACAACGCGCACACCATCGCCGCCATCCACCATCTGGCGCAGGGCCGTCCCTTCGAGTATCAGCGCCTGCACGGCATGGGCGGCGACCTCTACGGCGAGGTGATCCCGGCCGAGCGCCTGAACGCGGCCTGCCGCATCTACGCGCCGGTGGGCAGCCATGAGGACCTGCTGCCCTATCTCGTGCGCCGGCTGCTCGAGAACGGCGCGAACAGCTCTTTCGTCAACCGGATCGTCGATGCGAATGTCCCGGTCGACGATTTGATCCACAATCCGGGCGACATCGTCGCCGCAACCGAACCCAAGGCGCACCCGCGCATTCCGCTGCCGCTGAATCTGTACGGCGCGGACCGCCAGAACTCGCGCGGCTGCAACCTGGCGCAGGAGCGCGAGCTGCGTGCGCTGATTGCCGAGACCGAGGGCGTGCGCTTCGGCACGCTGCGCGCCACCCCGCTGGTGCCGGGCTCATCGAGCGCCGCGGCGGCGATCGAGATCCGCGATCCAGCCGACCGCCGGCGCCTGATCGGCCACTGGGTGCCGGCCGATGCCGCGCTGGTCGAGAAGGCGCTGGAGAATGCCGTGGCCGCGCGCGCCGCGTGGGATGCCACCCCGGTGGAGCGCCGCGCGCAGATGCTCGAACGCGCGGGTGATCTGCTCGAAGCGAACCGCGGCGAGTTGATCGCGCTGTGCACCCGCGAGGCCGGCAAGACCATCCACGACGGTATCGCCGAGGTGCGCGAGGCGGTCGATTTCTGCCGCTACTACGCGCAGCAGGCGCGCCGCGACTTCGCCCCGAAGACCCTCCCCGGCCCTACCGGCGAGTCCAACCAGTTGCATCTGCATGGGCGCGGCGTGTTCGCCTGCATAAGCCCGTGGAATTTCCCGCTGGCGATCTTCATCGGCCAGGTCGCGGCCGCGTTGGTGACCGGCAACACGGTGCTGGCCAAGCCCGCCGAGCAGACCAACCTGGTGGCTTTCCGCGCGACCCAGCTGTTGCACGAGGCCGGGATCCCGGCCGATGTGCTGCAACTGCTGCCGGGCGACGGCGCCACCGTCGGCGCGCGCCTGACCTCCGATCCGCGCATCGCCGGCGTGTGCTTCACCGGCTCCACCGAGACCGCGCGCATCATCAACCGCGCGCTCGCCGGCCGCGATGCGCCGATCGCCACCCTGATCGCCGAGACCGGCGGCCAGAACGCGCTGATCGCCGATTCCTCCGCGCTGCCCGAGCAGCTGGTCAAGGACGCGATGAGCGGCGCCTTCGGCTCCGCCGGCCAGCGCTGCTCCGCCACCCGCATCCTGTTCGTGCAGGAGGACGTGGCCGAGCGCACCGTGCACCTGCTGGCCGGCGCGATGGACGAACTCGCGCTGGGCGATCCCGGCCTGTACGCCACCGACATCGGCCCGGTGATCGACGAGGACGCGCGCAAGATCCTCACCGACCACGCCGCGCGCATGCGCACCGACGGCAAGCTGATCAAGTCGCTGGCGCTCACCGACGCGCACGCCCACGGCTGCTTCTTCGCGCCCTGCGCCTACGAGATCGATTCGCTCAAGCGCCTGCCGCGCGAGATCTTCGGCCCGGTGCTGCACGTGATCCGCTACAAGTCGAAGGACCTCGACAAGGTGATCGACGAGATCAACGCCACCGGCTACGGCCTGACGCTGGGCATCCACAGCCGCATCGACGCCACCATCGAGCACATCCAGCAGCGCATCCGCGCCGGCAACTGCTACGTCAACCGCAACATGATCGGCGCGGTCGTCGGCGTGCAGCCCTTCGGCGGCGAAGGCCTGTCCGGCACCGGCCCGAAGGCCGGCGGCCCGCACTACCTGCACCGCTTCACCACGGAGCGCACGCTGACCATCAACACCTCGGCCGTGGGCGGCAACGCCACGCTGCTGGCGCAGGCGGTGTAGCCCCGTTCAACGCGGAGACGCGGAGGACGCGGAGAGAAGCGGAAGAAGGGCCTGGGAGCTGCTGCTCCTTGCTCTACTCCGCGCCCTCCGCGCCTCCGCATTCGACCGGCATGTCGGAGGCGCCGGGGAGCCGCTGCGCGCGACCCCGGCCCACGCTCGATACGCCTTTGCTTCTCTCCGCGTCCTCCGCGTCTCCGCGTTTGACCGGCATGTCCGGAGCGCAGCGACCGCCGGCGCGCCGCTGCGCGCCACCGCCTACGCCCGAAACGCTCTTCGCTTCTCTCCGCGCTCTCCGCGTCTCCGCGTTTAACCGGCTGGTTCAGCGAACGAACCCCTGGGTGCTGCGATCGGCCTTCGCCGGGGCCACGATGGTGCCCCGGGCGCTGACGTAATCGACCAGCGCCTGGGCCATGTCGCGCGCGGTGTCGGCGCGGCGCTCGGCGGGGGCCTGGCCGAGCGGCGCGTAACCATCGCGACCGCTGGCGAGGTAGTCGCTGACGGCGACGCGGTAGCGCGCGTCCGGCAGCAGTGGCGTTGCCTGCCCGTCCTGCCAGCGCTCCAGCCCCTGCACGCGCTGCCCGGCCGACGCTGACAGGTCGATCTTCCAGCGCAGGCCGGCGGCGTAGGGGTAAGTGCCGGTGCGCGTCTCGGGCGCCTCGGCCATGAAATCGGCGGCGGCGTTCAGCGCGGCCAGCAGTTCGGCGCCGCTGAGATCGAGGATCACCAGGGTGTTGCGGAAGGGCAGGATGTTGAAGGCATCGCCGACCGTGAAGTCGCCCGCTGCGATGCTGCTGCGGGTGCCGCCGCCGTTCTGCAGCGAGATGTCGGCGCCGCCGTAATCCTTCGCCGCCTCGAGCATCGCGCTGGCGACCAGCGCCTGCACCTCGCCGCCCTGCGCATCGGTGGCCTCGGCGCAGCCGGGGCGACCGTCGCGGCCGCGGTCGAACGGGGCCGGCGCGCGCCGCAGGCACAGGCCCTTGGGCGCCTGCGCGATCACGCGGCTGGACTGGGCCTGCTTGCGCTGCGCGTACCAGGCCAGCACCTCGCCGGCCGCCGGATCCGGCGCGAAACGCCGTAGCTCCGGAATGCGTTCCACTTCGGCCTCGATGCGCGCGCGGGTGGTCGCATCCACCGGCTGGCCGCCGCGACGCCAGTCATCGCCAAGCATCAGGTAGGGCCGCCCGCCACAGGCCAGCACGCGCCCGTCGCGGTCGAAATCGGCGTCCAGCGCGCCGAGCGCCCAGCCGTACTGCCAGGCCTGGACGATGCACACGCGCTCGCCGTCGCGGTTGCGCGCCTCGGTGGGATACGGGCCGTCGCTGTTGATGCCCAGCGCCTTCAGCCCCTCGCCCAGCGGCGAATGCGAGTGCCCGCCGACGATCAGGTCGACGCCCGACAACTGGCCCGCCAGCGCGCGGTCCGGCGCGTAGCCGATGTGGCTCAGCACCACCACGATGTCGACGCCCTCGCCGCGCAGCGCATCGATCTGACGCTGCGCGCTCGCCGCCTCGTCTTCGAAGGCGGTGCTGGCGAGCGGGTTCGACGAGGCACGGGTTTCCTTCGCTGCAACCAGGCCGACAATGCCGATGCGCCGCCCGCCGCGCTCGACCACGACTTGCGGGCGCAGGTAGCCGGCCTCCGCGAACTGGCGCAGCGGCGAGTCGCCCACCGTGGGCAGCACATTGGCCACGACGGCGGGCGTGTCGCAGGTCCACAGGCGCTTGCTGAGATAGTCGAGGAAGGCCTTGAGCCCGTCGTCGCCGCGGTCGAACTCGTGGTTGCCGGGGACGAAGGCATCGAAGCACACCTGGTTCATCAGATCGGCATCGGCCTCGCCATTGAACAGGGTGTGGTAGAGATCGCCGCTCATCGCGTCGCCCGAATGCAGGCGCAACACGTTGGGCGCCTCCGCGGCGAGTTCGCGGAAGGCGGTGACCTGCCGCGGGAATCCGCCCAGGCTGACATCGGTGGGCGCGCCGTCCAGCCGCAGCTGCTGGCCGGGATCGGGGTCCAGCCGGCTGTGGTGATCGTTGATGTGCAGGATGCGCAGGCGGTAGGGGGAGTCGTCCGCCGAGGGCCGCACCTCGGCCGGCGTGCGACAGCCGCCGGCGACGAGGATGGCGGCGACCAGCGCCCAGCGCGTCAGGGAATCGCGGCGCATGCGCTCAATCCGGCCGCAGCACGTCGATGGCGAATTCGCCCTCGTAGGGCGGCACGCTGCACTCGACCACGTCGCCGGGCGCGATCTGCAGGCGCACGCCGACGACATCCGCGCTGATCGGCACCTGGGCGCAGCAGCGGTCCGCCAGCGCGGCCGAGCGGATCGTGCGCGCGCCCTCCTCGCGCAGGAACTCGAACACACGGAAGAAGGAATAGCCCTGGTAGAGCACGTCGTCGATCACCAGTACCTGGCGGTCCTTGATGGTCGGCGCGTCGGTGGGCTTGTCCAGCCGGGTCTCCGGGTGCAGCAGCTTGAGATCGTCCGAATAGCGCTTGACCAGCAGGTCCAGCCGGTCCACCGCGAATCCCGGGTTCAGTGCCGCGATGGCCGCCACCAGCCGGTCCGCCAGCGGCGCGCCGCGGCGCAGCACGCCGACGACCACCGGGCGCTGGGCCGGATCCAGCAGCGCGAGGGTCTGTCGCGCCATCCGCGCGATCACCGCTTCCAGATCTTGCGTGGTGTAGAGGCGGAAACGCTGGCCGGCGACTTCGGTCATGGAAGGTCTCGCAGAGTCTGGACGGGCCATCATATCGGTCCGCGCCCCGCGGCGCTGCGCGCGGATCAGCAGCGCCGCCAGCGCGACGCCCGGTCCGGACTTGCGCCAGCCACCGCGACCACGAAGACGAAGCGGCGGGCCGTCATGGGCAGCCTGCGTGATTCGCATTCTGCAAATCTGCATTCGCATTCTGCGATTCGTCGCCTGCCACGGCCGGCGGAATCGAATCCTGCAAAATCCATTTAGTCCATATAAAACAATACTTTATCCATGAAAGTGAGGTTGGCACGCTCCCTGCAGCATGGAAACCGCCGCCGGCACTCGCCGGTGCCACCCATCCCAACCCAAGGAGCTTTGCCATGAACCTCAAGAACCTCTCCCTCGCCGCCCTCGCCGCCTCCCTGCTCGCCGCCGGCGCAGCCAACGCTGCGGTCGGCCCCACCTCCGGCCAGATCATCATCCGCGGCACCGTCGGCTCGATCTGCGAAATCGGCGTGGTCGACTACGGCACCAACCTCGACCTCGTCGCCGGCGAAAGCAACCGCGCGGTGGGTCAGGTGACCCGGAAACCTGCAACGATGCCGACGGCTACTCGGTCAGCTTCACCTCCAGCGAAGGCGGCAAGATGGTCGGCCCGCTGGGCGCTGCCAGTCCCTACCGCGTCAACTACGACTCGATCAGCGATCACAGCCTGGCCAGCGATGCCTCGATCGCCCGTCCGGACCCGCAGTGGAATGTGCAGCACGAGCTGACCGTGAATGTCGAAGGGCAGGACGAACTGCCGGCCGGCGAATACCGCGATACCGTCACCGTCACCATCGCCGGCGCCTGATCGCCGCCTTTCTGATCAGATCGACTACCGGCACCGGGCGCGCACTGCGCCCGGTGCTTGGCAGAAGCGCAAAATGGCAATGGCCGGCGCGCCGGCCTGCAGGAGACTCAGATGTACAAGTGGTCGCGGCTGTTGATGGCCATGTTCATGTTCGTGATCGCGCCGGTGCACGCGTTCAAGCTCACGCCGATCGAGGCGGAGTTCGGCCCCGGTCGTTTGGCGGTGCAGACCTTCAAGGTCGAGAACCCTGGCGCGCAGCCGGTCGCCATTGAACTCAGCGTCCACGCCCGCTCGATGGCCGCCTCCGGCGAGGATGTACTGACGCCGGCAGCAGAGGCGTTTGCGGTGTTCCCGGACCAGATCGTGCTGCAGCCCGGGGAGACCCAGAGCGTGCGCGTGCAATGGACCGGCACCGAACTGCCAACCATCGAGACGGCTTATCGCCTGATGGCCGAGCAGTTGCCGATCACCCTCGGCAATGAGGGCGAGCGCAGCGGCCTGCGGCTGATGGTCAAGTATCTCGCCGCGCTCTACGTGCGGCCGGCGGATCCGGCGGCTGTGCTGACCGCGGAGATCGCCAGCGACGTCCGCGACGGTCAGAAAGTCGCGGTCATCCGGGTGGACAACCGCGGCAACGCCCACGCAGTGCTGCAGGCTTCGATGATCGAGGTGAGCGCGGGGGGCAAGCCGGTGGCGTATTCCGAAGAGCAGCGCGAGGCCGTGCACGGCAAGAACGTGCTTGCAGGCGTGCGGCGGGAACTGGTGATGCCCTGGTCGCCCACGCTGGACGCGGGCGCGCTCACGGTGGCACTGAAGCAACCGGCCGCAGAGGACTGAGCAGCGGCACGCTCGCGAATGTCCATCCGAAGCCCCCTGATCCCGGGTTTGCTGGCCCTCGTGGCATCCACGGGCGCCTGGTCGCAGTCCAAGGAGGACCTGTTTCGCCAGGTCTTCGGCAACAAGGCAGCGACCGAGCGCAGTCTGGAAGCGGAACTGCTGGTGGATGGCTACAGTCGCGACACGGTCTCGATCAGGATCGCTGGCGAGCAACTGATCGGAGTGGACCTCTCGCAGCTTCGATCGCGCCTGCAGGAACTTCTGGACGATGCGACTGCAACCTGCCTCGGCGCGCCAGCTGAAGACCCCGTCGAGCGCGCAGGCGAGTGTGGCCTCCGGCTGAGCTACGACGCGTCTACGCTCAAGCTGATGGCGGAAGTGCCCGCCAAACTGCGCCGCGAACAAGCGCTTCCCGTGCGCACGACGCCGCCGGCCCGTCCGCCGACGGCCGGCGAAGCGCGCCTGTCCGGCTTCCTCAACCTGAGCGCGTCCTCACGCTGGCAGACCGGCGGCGCGCAAGACCTGCGCAGCGATGCGCTGGGCCTGGACGGTGCCATGCGCTGGCGCGGAGCCACCGTAGAGTTTGACGGTGTGTGTGCCAGCGGCGGTTGCGCCCCCGGTCTGCGCTCACTGGTGGTCGACCAGACCCAGGGAATCCGTCGCTGGCGCCTGGGGGACTTGCCGGACACTCAAGCCGGCGCCATTCCGATCCCTGGACTGCGCGGTTTGTCGGTCGCCACCGCCTTCGAGCTGGCGCCGGCGCAGAGCTACACGCCGGACCTGGACACCCCGCTGGAACTGAACGCGCCGGCGACGGTGGAGTCCTGGTGAACCAGCGCCCCGTGCAGCGTTTCCAGCTACCGGCCGGGCGTTACTCGGTGCGCGACTTCCCCCTCGCCTTCGGCGCCAATGCGGCCGAGCTTCGGATCACGGACGCCGCCGGTCGCGTCCAGACGCGCCAACTGGAAGCCTTTGTCGACCTGTCGCTGCTGGACCAGGGCCGCACACGCTTCGGTATTGCGCTCGGCCAGCCGGCGATCGGCCTGGGCCTGGGTGAGGACAGCGCTCGCCCGTGGACCATCGCTGCCGAGTACGCCAGCGGGCTCAGTCCGCGCACGACGGTCAGCTATGCCTACGCCGGGATGCCCGAGTTACGGCGCCATGTCGCCGAGATCGGGGTGACCCAGGCGCTCGGCCGCTGGTTGGTTGGAACCCAACTGGATTGCTCGGCTGGCTTGTCGCCCGGCTGCATGGCTGCGTTTCGCTTCCGGCGTGGCAGCGACCCGATGGCCGCGCACCCAGGCTGGCGGCTGGAGGGAGCGCTGACGCTGCGTCAGGCCGGTTACCTGGACTTGCTCGACGCACCCGCGGGCGGTCGCCGTGCCCAAGGGTTTCTGCGTGCCGCGCGCAGCCTCTCCGACCGTTACAGCGTGGCCTTCGGCCTGCGCGCCGGCCGCGACGATCGGGCGCAGACGGATGTCCTGGTGAGTGCACAACTGGGCGGCCGCCTGGGGCGACATTTCAGCTTTCGCGTCGGTGCGGAGCACCTGCGTTCGCCTGGCTTGCCGCATGAGACCCGCTACACCGCCAGTCTGTCGCTGTTGTTCGATCGTGCCGCGCAGTCCGTGCAATGGGACGCGGACAGCCAGGACTCGCTGCAATCCGCTCGCTGGCAACTCAACCGGGGCGGCCTGCGCGGCGGCTACAGTGCCGCCGCAGGGCGCAGCTCCAGCGACTTCGGGGACACCGCCGATGCCAGCGGGAGCTTCCGCCACGAGCGCTTCGGAGCGGATCTGTCGCTGGCCCAGGCGATGCCAGCGCTGGGGCCGAGCGTTCGCGACACGCGCCTGACAGTCCGCAGCGCCCTGGTCTATGCGGACGGCCACTTCGGCATCAGCGAGCGCGTGGTCAGCGCGTTCGGCATTGTGGTGCCGGCCGACCCCGAAGCCGCGGGCACGGTGTACGTCAATCCGGTCGACGAGGATTACATCGCCAGCAGCCGCGGCCCCGGACCGGCGGTCGTGCCGAACCTGCGGCCGTACGAGGCGCGTTCGCTGGTACTGTCGTTGCCGGAACTGGCCACCGGCCATGACCCTGGCCCGCTGTTCCCGGTCGTGCTGCCGGGCTACAAAGGCGGCGTGCTGATTCCCGCCGGCGGCGCCACCACCCTGAGCCTGAGTGCCCGTCTGCTGGATGCGTCCGGGCAGCCGCTCGAACTGATCGCCGGCGAGTTGGTTCCGGCGGACGGCGGCGATGCGCTCCCGGTCTTCGCCGGCCGCGGCGGCCAATTGCGCGCGCATGGGCTGCGCCCGGGCACCTGGACCTTGATCCTGCACACACGCCCGACGCGCCGGCAGACGCTGGTCATTCCCGCCGATGCGCGCGGCTTGGTCGAACTCGGAGACCTTGCGCCATGATCGTTCGCACCCTGCTGCTCCTGATTTTCGCCGGTGCCGGCGCTGCCCGGGCCGAATGCAGCGCTACCCTGCAGGTACCCGTCAGTCACCGGATCCCGGCCTGGCTGGCGGTCGACCTGGCCGAGGGCCGGATGCTCCAGGAGAGCATCGACCTGCGGGTGGACGGGATCGACGGCTGCCCCACGCTGGCCCTCGGCGTTGATGTGGAAGCGAGCGATCCGCGGTCGCGCGTCGAGATCCTGAGCGCACCCAACGGGGCCCAGGTCGGCACTTCCCCAGGTGCCGGGCAACCGCTGCTGCGGCTCGCCACCGACCGCACCGAACTTCGCCTGGCGCCGGTCGTGGCATGGTCTGCGCAAGGACAAGCGTTGCGCGCGGGCGAACACGGCCTGCGTCTGCGCTGGCGCCTCTACCCGGCGGATGACCTTTTGCCGCAGCCCCTGGTCGAAGTCGAGACACGGCTCAGCGCGACGGTCCCGGCGGTGCTGGAGGTGGAGTTGGTGGCCGCCGGCATGCAACTCCCGCTGGCGGGCGCCCAGGCGCTGCTGGACTTCGGAGAGGTCAGCTCCGGTGCCGGGCGCCGCGCGGAAATCCGTGTCCGCGGCAACGCCAGGGCACAACTCGGCATCAGCCGCCGCTGGGGCGAGCTGCGCCTGCGCGACCGGCCCGGTTACGCCATTCCTTACACGCTGCTGGTGGACGGGCAGATCGTGTCCGGCAAGGAATGGCGTTGGCTGCTCGACGGCGATTCGGACGCTGGCCGGGCGGACCTGGAGGTGCGACTGGGCGATGTGGAAAGGCGTGCCGCCGGCGTTTACGAGGACGTTCTGACGCTGGTGGTGGCGCCAGAGTAGGCAAGTTCAACCGGCACCCCACTGCGCGAGTTTGCGGTAGATCGTGGACGGCGCCACCTCCAGACGGCGCGCGGCCTCCGGAATGTTGCCTTTGCACACGGCGATCGCATGCTCGATGGTGCGCCGCTCGATCGAGGCCAACGGCTCGATGGTGCCTTGCGGGGCCACCGCGGGCGCCACCGGGCTGCCAGGCGCTGGCACGGCTTGGGCGGCGGGGGGGAGGCGTGGCGACTGGCGCGCTTCCAGGCGCAGTTGCGCGGGCCCCAACTCGCCACTCGCATTGAGCACCACCGCATGCCGGATCACATTCTCCAGTTCGCGCACATTGCCGAGCCAAGGATGGCGCAGCATCGCGCCGCGAGCGTCCTGGCTGAATCCATTGAAGCGTTTGCTTTCCTCGCGTGCAAATCGTTGCAGCAGTTCTTCAGCAAGCAGGAGGACATCATCCTCGCGCTCGCGCAGGGGCGGCAGATGCAGCGGGATCACATGCAGGCGGAAGTACAGGTCCTCGCGGAAACGCCCGGCCTGGACCTCCATCCACGGATCCCGGTTGGTTGCGCACAGGAAGCGGACGTCCACCTGGCGTTCCTGGTTCGCGCCCAGGCGCTTGACCACACCGGTTTGCAGGAAACGCAACAGCTTGCTCTGCAAATCCAGATTCATCTCGCCAATTTCGTCGAGGAACAAGGTGCCGCCATGCGCCTGCTCGGCTGCGCCCTCGCGCGCTTGCTGCGCACCGGTGAAGGCGCCCTTCTGGTGGCCGAAAAGCTCGCTCTCGATGAGGTCGCGCGGGATTGCGGCGCAATTCAAGGCGACGAAGGGCCCCTCCCGGCGGGGACTTTCCGCGTGGATGGCGCGAGCAGTCACCTCCTTGCCGGTGCCGCTCTCGCCGGTAATGAAAACCGTGGCCTTGCTCGGCGCCGCGGCGGCAATGGTGCGGTAGACCGCCTGCATGGCCAGGCTCTTGCCGATGAATCCATGGAAGCGCTCACGGATGCCCGCGCCCATCAAAGTGTCGACCTGCCGCTGCAGCATCAGGCGTTCGAGGGCATTGCGCAGCGTCTGGGTCAGTCGGTCCTTGCTGACCGGCTTTTCCAGGAAGTCGATCGCCCCCAGGCGGATCGCCTCCACCGCAAGATCCACGCTGCCGTGTCCGGTCGCTACCACCACCACGATGTCCGGCGCCTGTGCGCTCAAGGCCGTGAGCAGTTCCAGGTCGTTGGCGTCCGGCAACTGCAGATCGAGCAGGACCAGGGTAGGCGCCGCTTCGGAAATGGCCGCGATGGCATCGGCGGCGCTGCCCACGCTCGAGGTCTGCCAGGGCTGGTCGCGCAGGTACGCCCGGTAGAGCGCGCGCAGGCTGTCGCTGTCCTCGACGATGAGGACAGTCGCTGGCGACAGCAGCGATCGCAGACGGTCATTCATGCGCGGACTCCCCGGGCCTGCTCCAGCCAACGCTGGACCGCAGCCTGCACGGCGCGGCCCATCTCGACGACGGCGGCAGCGCGGGCGCGCCCATCGCCCGCAAGCCCCTGTCCGCACACCTGCTCCAGTTCGCGCGCCGCCTCCGACAGGCGGTCTGCGCCGAAGGTGGCCGCAGCCGACTTCATCGCGTGCGCTTCCCGGCCGACCTTTTCCAGCGGCAGCTCCGGACCCATCCGCGCCAGCCGCTGGCCCAACTCGCGCTCGAACGCGGCCAGCACATCGATGGCGAGTTCGGGCCCCAAGTCCACGGTCATGCGCTCGATCGCCTGCGGCTGCCACACCGGCCCGGCCTCCGGCGAACGCGGCACGAAGCGTTCGATGACCCGCACCAGATCCTGCTGATCCACCGGCTTGCTGAGGTAGTCGTTCATGCCGGCGGCCAGGCAACGCTCGCGATCGCGCGGATGCGTGTCGCCAGTGACCGCCACGATCGGCACGCGCCCGGCGTCTCCGCCGATCTGGCGGATGGCTGCAGCCACCTCCAGGCCGCTCATGTCGGGCAGCGAGAGATCGGCAAGCACCAGGCCGTAGCGCCGCTGGCTGACCAGGCGCACCGCATCCGACCCCATGCTCACCGCATCGCACTGGCATCCCAGGCGCTGCAGGCGCGCGAGCATGACCATCTGGTTGGCGTCGCTGTCTTCCAGGATGAGTACCCGTGCGCGCTCGCCGGCGGCCGGCTCAAGTGACACCTCCGGGCGCTCGATGGAGGGCACCACTTTGCCCAGCGTGGCGTCGATGATGGTCCGTCGACGCATCGGCGAGGACAGCCAGAGCAGCGCGTCGGCGCCGGGTGCCAGATCCAGCCGCGGCTGCATGCCGATCGGCACCAGCACCGCTGCCGAGCGCGCACGCGCCGCCTCGCGCAGCACCGCCGCCGCCATCGGCGCATCCTGGTGGACCAGCAGCAGGTCGAACTCGCCCCCGCGCTGGAGCAAGTCCGCCCCTGCACCACCGTCGGGGACCACGCGCACACCCAGGCCCCAGCTCTGCAACTGCTCGCCGAAGCTGGCGCGACGCGCCGCATTGCCATCCACCAGCAAAACCCGCCGCCCGCGCGCCTCGCCCACCAGGTCGCAGAGCCTTTCGAATTCGCTGTCGCGCTGCAGGCGCAGGTCGAAACTGAACACGCTGCCGCCGCCGCGCCGCGGGGAGTAGCGGATGCTCCCGCCCATGCGCTCGACCAGCCGGCGACACAAGGCAAGCCCGATTCCCAGGCTGGACATGCGCAGGTCGCCCGGAGCGGCTTGCGGCAGGATCGGCGCGAACAGGTTATCGCGCATGGACTCGGGCACGCCACGGCCGCTGTCCCGCACTTCGAACCACAGGCGCTCGCCGCGCGTATCGCCGGGCGCCGGGCGCACGCTGAGCACCACGCTGCCGCGCTCGGTGGCCTTGCCGGCGTTGTCGAGCAAATTGACCAGGACCTGGCGCAGGCGGAAACCGTCTCCGCGTAGCGCCACCGGCGTCTGTGGATCGATGATGCTGGCGACCGCCACGCCGCGCGCATGCAATCGCGCCGCCACGGTCCCGAGGGCGCCCTCGGCGATGGCCACCGGTCGATGGGTGCTGTGGTCAGGCGCAACTCTCCGGCGTCCAGACGGGCCAGGTCCAGGGTGTCATTGACCAGTTGCAGGAGGGCGCGACCTTCATCCACGGCGGTGTCGACGAAACGGCCCTGGTTGGCATCCAGCTGGGTCTGACTAAGCAGTTCCAGACTGCCGAGGACGGCATTCAGGCGGCTCCTGAAGGCGTGCGTGAAGGCGCTGGTGAAGCGCGCCATCGCGCGGCTTTCGATACTGGAAGACTGCTCGTCGGACATCCGTTGACGCCTCGAAATTCGGGCCGCGGCCAGGAACGCGGGCGGCGACCGGCGCTGATCCTAATCGATGCCGGCGCGCTGGGCTTGATCGAACCCCACGCCGACGGTCGCAGGGTGCGCGGCGATTCCCAGACGCGCTCAATCGTGGCCTACTGGGCGCCATGAACGCGCGCACCTGGTTTCGCCGTTGGACCCCGCCGCCCTGCGCCAGGCCTGCAGCCTGCGCCCGGATCGCGGCAGCATGAGCACCCGAATCCTCGGCATCGATCCCGGCTCACGCCGCACGGGCATTGGCTTGATCACGAGCACTCGCGGGCAGCTGAAGCACGTCCACCACGGCATCGTCCAGACCTTCGACGAGAACTTCCCCTTGCGCCTGAAGGACATCTTCGACGGCGTGACCGCGGTGATCGCGGAGTTCAAACCTGACGAGGCGGCGGTGGAGACCGTGTTCCTGTCGAAGAACCCGCAGTCCGCGCTGAAGCTCGGCCAGGCGCGCGGCGCGGCGATCTGCGCCTGCGTCAACGCCGGCCTGCCGGTCAGCGAATACGCGCCGCGCCACATCAAGAACGCGGTGGTGGGCGCCGGCGGCGCCGACAAGACCCAGGTGCAGTACATGGTCGGCATCCTGCTGACCCTGCAGGGCCAACTGCAGGCCGACGCCGCCGATGCGCTGGCGGTGGCCATCGCCCACGCCCACATGCGCGAGACCGCCGGCCGGTTGGGGCTGCCGGCGAAGCTGTTCCGCTGAGCGTCGTCGGTCGCGCTCAAGGCAACGCGCGAGCGCGGCGCGGCTCTGTGCACTTCTTCTCGCGGGGGCGTTTCCCCGAGCTTGGAGATCCGCGAGGAAGGCGCATGTCGCAACGCCATCGAGTCCTGCTGTGCCTCTGGGCACTGAGCCTTGGCGGCCTGGCCTGGGCGCAGCCCAGTGGCGGCCCCTACGCCATGCGCAAGCAGGTCATCGCACCAGGCGGGCGCGCGTTGGGTGCCGGATCAGCGATCTCGGCCACCCTCGGCGAACCCGGCGTCGGCACCTTGACTGGCGGCGGGTTGCGCTTGACCGGCGGATTCCAGACACCGCGGCCACCCGTGGCCGACACCCTGCATGCCGATGGCTTCGAATAAGCGGAGACCCCATGTTCGCGAATGGCCGTACCAGCGCTCTTGCTGCCGCCCTGTTCCTTGCACTGGCCTTGCCCGCCTGGGCAGTGGACAGCGAATTCACCTACCAGGGTCTGCTTGAGGACGGCAGCCAGCCGGCGCAGGGCAGCTACGACTTCGAGTTCGCGCTGTACGACAGCCTGATGGGCGGCGCGCAGATCGGACTGATCCAGGCTGCGCAGGATGTGCCGGTGGTGGACGGGGTGTTCGCCACGCCCCTGGACTTTGGCCCACTGGCCTTTACCGGGCCGGATCGCTACCTGGAAGTACGCGTGCGCCCGGGCGCTTCCAGCGGCACTTACACCCTGCTCGGCCCGCGCACCAAGGTCGGCGCCACCCCCTACGCGCAGCTGGCCGATAGCGCCGCCTTCGCCGCCACCATCGCGGACAACAGTGTCGACAGCGCGAAGATCGCCGATGGCAGCGTGGGCGCTGCCGACATCGACCCGGGCTCGGTGCAACGACGCATCGCAGGTACGTGCCCTGCCGGCTCGGCCATCGCGGCGGTGGCAGCGGACGGCAGCGCCACCTGCGTCAGCGGACCGGCCGGCCCGCCAGGACCGGCGGGCGCGCCAGGCGCCACCGGTGCTGCAGGGCCGCAAGGACCGCAAGGACCGACCGGACCGGCCGGACCGGCCGGCGCGCCCGGATCGGCCGATGCCTGGGCGCGGCTGGGCAACGCCGGCACTGATGCTGCGACCCAGTTCGTCGGCACCATCGATGCGCAGCCCCTGGTCCTGCGCACCCACAATGCCCGCAGCCTGCGCCTGGAGCCGTCGCCAGTCCTCCTGAATGGGGTGCCCAACACCGCCAACATGATCGCCGGCAGCAGCGCCAATGGCGTGACAGCGGGCGTGCGCGGGGCCACCATCGCCGGTGGCGGCGTGCTGCCCAACTCGGACCCGGACGTCAACAACGACGCCCCGAACCTGGTGACCGATCTCTACGGCACCGTTGGCGGCGGCATGAACAATCGCGCCGGCGATGGCGGGGGCACGGTTGCAGACCGTGCCTTCGCGACGGTCGCCGGGGGCCACGTGAATGTGGCGAGTGGTGCCTTCAGCGCCGTCGGCGGTGGCTTCTCGCACCTCGCCAGCGGCTCGGAATCCACCATCGCCGGCGGCATCGACAACAGCGCCACCGCCTCACGCGCCACCGTCGGCGGCGGCGGCAGCAATGTGGTCAGTGCGACCGCCGGGGTAGTGGTCGGCGGCGACAGCAACCAGGTCCAGTTCGCCCATGGCTTCATCGGCGGCGGCCAGAACAACCTGGTGAGCACCGGTCAGTGGGCGGTCGTGGGCGGCGGCTTCGGCAACCAGGCGACCGGCTCGGGCGCGGTGATCGGCGGCGGGTCGAACAACCGCGCACCCGGCGCGGGGGCATTCGTCGGATCCGGATCCCAGAACACGTCCAGCAGCTCCGCGGCGGTGGTCGCGGGCGGGGACATCAACTCGGCAACTGCCTATGCCGCCGTGGTCGGCGGCGGTGCATTCAACTGCGCCGGAGGAGTGGCCTCCTGGGCCGGCGGAACCCAGGCGAAGGTCCGCCCGGGCACCAATTCCGGCGCTCCCGGACTCGCCTGCAATGGCGTCCCGGTCGCCGCGAACGCCGAGGGCGACAACGGCACCTTCGTCTGGGCCGACAACCAGTACCAGGACCTGGTCTCGACCGGCCCGAACCAGTTTCTGGTGCGCGCCGGGGGCGGCATCTGGCTTGGCCAGTCGGGCGTCCCCGCGATACCCGCCGGCCGCTTCATCGCCACCTCGACCGGCGCCTACCTGTCTACCGGCGGAACCTGGACCAACGCATCCAGTCGCCAACTGAAGCGCGCCTTCGAGGCCGTGGACAGCAGCGCCATCCTGGCTGGCGTGCTCGCCTTGCCGCTCTCGCGCTGGGAGTACACCGCATCGCCCGCCGAGGGCCGCCACCTGGGCCCGATCGCCGAGGACTTCCATGCGGCTTTCGGCCTGGGCGGCAGCGAGCGCGCGATCAGCACGGTGGATGCCGACGGCGTGGCGCTCGCCGCGATCCAGGGCCTCAACACCAAGCTGGAACAGCGCAGCGGCACCCAGGACGAGCGCCTGGCCACGCTGGAGCACGAGAACCGCGAGCTGCGCGAGCGCCTGTCGCGGTTGGAGCGCGCGCTGTTGCATGACCGGTAGACGGCGCGCGCTGGTCGCGGGCACTCGGGGCACCGCGGGGTGCAGGCGCTGCGCTTGCGGCGTTAGCATAGTGGCCTGTCCGCCTCCGGAGCTGGCCGATGCGCGCGCTGCGGCGACTCCTGTTTGCCCTGATCTGTGTGCCGGGTCTGCTGGCGCTGGACGGATGCTCGGCGCCTGATCCAGCGCGGGAAGACCCGGTGCTGTTGCAGCTGGAGCGGGTGGCGCGCCACCTCACCGGGCCGCGCCATCTGCGCGCCTCGGCCTTTCCCGCGCTGCGCACCAGCGACCGTCCGAGCGAGTTGGTCTCCTTCCTGTTCTCCGATATCGGCGTGGCCGAATGGCCGCCCGCCGACGACAGCAGCGAGATGTCCCGCGAGCAGATGAATGCGACCAACACCCCGATGTTCCCCGCCGGCGGCGCGTTGGTATTCGAGCAACCCGACCCGCGCATGGGGCGCCAACTGGTGCTGAGCGCCGATGACCGGAGCGGCGAGATCGTTGCCACCGCCTACCTCGACCCTGGGCGCCCGCCGGTCTACACCCAGCGCTGGCCGATGCCGGAGTTCCGCGAGCCACCGGGCGGGCGCTGATTCACCTGTTGCGTCCTTCGTCTCGAAAATTGTTCCCGAAAGCGCCGGCGTCCCCGCCCGCCTGAGGCAGACTCCACCAGCGCCCACTGCGAGCCCGCCCTTGTCGCCATCGCACCGCATCTACGCCATGCGCTTCGCCAGCGTCTATCCGCTGTACGTGCAGAAGGCGGTGAAAAAGGGCCGTACCCAGGCTGAGGTGGACCAGGTGATCTGCTGGCTCACCGGCTACAGCGCCGAGGCTTTGCGCGAGCAGATCGACGCGGGCAAGGACTTCCGCACCTTCTTCGCGCAGGCGCCAGCGATGAATCCGAACGCGTCCCTGATCCAGGGCGTGGTCTGCGGCGTGCGCGTCGAGGCTATCGCGGACCCGTTGATGCAGCAGATCCGCTGGCTGGACAAGCTGGTGGACGAATTGGCCAAGGGCCGCGCGATGGAGAAGATCCTGCGGGCCTGAGCCTTGGCGGAGGTTCGCGCCAGACCGGGTATTGCCGGGGACCATCCATCCCGGAGCCGCCCATGCGTCGCCTTGCCACCCTCCTGCTGCTCGCACCGGCCGCTGCGGCGGCTGACACCTTCCGCTACGACGGATGGCTGACCGACGGCGCACAAGCCGCGCAAGGTCGCTACGACCTGCAGCTGCGCGTGTTCCCGGCCGAGAAAGCCGGCGCGGCGCTGGCGCAGGCGCTCGAGTTTCCCGCCGTCGAGGTGCGCGAGGGCCGCTTTGAGGTTGCGTTCGAGTTGCCGGACGGCAGCCCGCCGGAGGCCTGGGTGGAACTGTCGGTGCGCGGCCCGGGCAGCACCGGATTCAGCCGCATCGCGCAACGCACCAAGGCGGTGGCGGCACCCACCATCGGCCAGTGCTGGTCCGCCACCGGCGACACCCTGACCAACCCGAACTTCAACTTCCTCGGCACCATCGACCTGCAGCCGCTGGTGCTGCGCGCTGCCAATGCCCGCAGCCTGCGCCTGGACCCGGCCAACATCTTCACCGGCGGCCTGCCGATCACCCACAACGTGCTCGGCGGATCGCACGCCAACAGCATCGTCGCCGGCCGGCGCGGCGTCACCATCAGCGGCGGCGGCACGCCCATGGGCGACCCGGACCCCAATGTACCCGGCGAGGGCCCGCAGGTGGCTTCGGGGAGCTACGCCACGATCGGCGGCGGCGCCGGCAACGCCGCCGGGGGTGAGTTCGCGCACTTCGCCACGGTCGGCGGCGGTTCCACCAACCAGGCCAGCGGCTTTGCCGCGACGATCGGGGGTGGATTCGGCAATCTCGCCAGCGGCAATGCCGCCACCATCGCCGGCGGCAATGGCAACACCGCCGAGGGCAACCAGGCGACGGTGGCGGGCGGCGTCAGCAACATCGCCAGTGGCTTCCAGCCGGTCGTCGGCGGCGGCACCAACAACATCGCCAGCGGTTCGGCTGCGACGGTCCCCGGCGGGGTCGGCAACTGCGCCGGTGGCGCGTTCAGCTTCGCCGCCGGAGCCGGCGCGATCGTGCGCGCGGGCTCGGGCTCCGGCGCGAGTTGTGGGGCGATCCCGGCGGTGGGCACCTTCGGCGACAGCGGCACCTTCCTGTGGGCTGACCGCGGCACCGCTGGCGGCATCGAGACCATTGTTTCGGCCGGCAGCAACCAGTTCCTCGCGCGCAGCCGTGGCGGCGTGGTGTTTCAGGATGTCATCGCCGGGGAAACCGACACCCGCCGCCCGCGCGGCTATTTCAACGCGGTCGCCGGGGACTCGGGCATCGCCCAGCCGGCGTCGCCGTCGGCCAATACCGTGGCCAGCTTCGAGAGCGATACCGATGCCTTCATCCGCGTGCTGACCCCGGATGCCGAGGAGCGCGGCATCGCTTTCGGCGAACCGGGCGGCGGGCTGTCGGACGGCGCCATCGTCTACTCGCCGGCCAACACCCTGCAGTTCCGCACCAACGGCAATGTCACGCGCATGACCCTGGGCGCGGACGGCACGCTGACCCTGAACACCCTGGGCGCCGCCGGGTCCACGGCGGTCTGCCGCAACGCTTCCAGCCAGTTGTCCACCTGCTCGTCCAGCGCTCGCTACAAACGCGACATCCAGGACCTGCCGCTGGGCCTGGATGCCGTGCTGCGCCTGCGCCCGGTCAGCTATGTGTGGAAGGAAGGCGGGATGGCCGATGTGGGTTTTGTCGCCGAAGAGGTGGCGCGCATCGACGAACGCCTGGTGACACGCAACGCGCAGGGACAAGTCGAGGGCGTCAAGTACGAACGCCTGAGCGCATTGCTCGCGGGCGCGGCGCAGCAACTCGCCGCGCAGGCCTCGCTGCAGCAGCAGGCCATCGAACGACTGGAGGGCGACTCGCACGCGCTGCGCGAGGAACTGCGTGCGTTGCGTGCCGACCTGGAGGCACTGCGCCATGGCCGCCACTGAGCGCATGTTGGCGGCGCTACGGGCACGAGCGCCCTGGATGCGGGCGCTGGCGATCATCGCCTGCATCGCGGGCGCACCCGCGGCCGATGCTGACGAGGTCGGCCGCTATCGCCTGGACGCTGAGATCCGCCCCCAGGCCACAAGCGAAGACGGGCGCTACGGCCTTGTCGCCACGCTCGCGCGCGCCTCGCAGTCGGTCTCGACCGACGGGCGCTACGCGCTGAAGCAAGGCCGCGCAGATGTCGGCTGCGAGCCCTTCGATCCGGTCTTTGCGGATGGTTTCGAAGGCAGCTGACGCGCGACTGCAGATACCGGCGCGGCGGCCGGAAGGGCCACCACGCGGCCCGCCGCGGGCCGCCCCTGCGTGGCATATTGCTCCGCAGTCCCATCGGGTACGCGCCCATGCTCAAGCTGTTCCAGCGCCTGTCGGCGGCGCCGACCAACCCCAAGCCCACCCAGGCGCCCAAGCGCTTCGACGTGGCGGACCTCTACCGCGGGCCGGCGGATGTGGTGGCGGGCGGCGAGGCCGCCGCGGCGCTGCCGCTGGACGAGAAACTGCGCCAGGCCTACTTCTGGATCGTCAACACCGCGATCATTTCGCCGCACTACGACATCGAGTACCTGGACGGCCCGCCGCAGGAGTTCCTGCTGGGGGACCGCAAGGCGCGCCTGACACTGCCCAGCGCGCAGAGCTATTCCAGTTTCGTGCTGCTGCCGCTGCTGACCTTCGCCACCCAGCGCAAATGCCTGTTCATCGGCGGCCCCGGGCGCGGCAAGACCGCCAGCGCGGTGCTGATGGGCGTGATCGCCGGCTACCCCGTGCGCGAGGTGCGCCGCGGCATGCAGCGCGGGCAGCCGCAGATGACCGTGTCGGACCTGCTCGGCCAGCCGCTGCCATCGGATTTGATCAACGCCGACAGCGTGGCCAAGGTGCGCGTGGCCTGGCGCTCCTGGCTGTCGATGCGGGTCAAGATCATCGACGAATACAACCGCATCCCGACGCGCACCCAGTCGGCGCTGCTGACGCTGATGGGCGACAACTACGCCGAGCAGTTCGACCAGATCTACGAATGCCCGCCGGCGGCCTGGTACCTGACCGCCAACGACGACCAGGGCGGCGGCACCTACCAGGTGATCGAGGCCTTGCGCGACCGCATCGACGTCATCGTCCAGGCGCTCGCCTTCAATCCCCGCTTCCTCGGCGAGCTCTTGACGCGCATCGAGGAAGACGCGCGCCCGGAGGAATTCGTCCCGCGCGAGATCATCTTCAGCGAGGAGGAGATGCGGCGCATGGCGAAGGAGGTGCGCGGCGTGCCGATGCCCGCACCGGTACGCCGGCGCCTGGAGTTCTTCGCCAGCCAGTTCGAATACATGGACGTGGCCGGCGAGCAGTTCGAGTACAAGAGCAAGGACACCGCGCGGCTGGCCGGCACCGACTGGACCTGGCTGACCGCGCAGGACGATGGTCGCGACCGATTGAAGGACCTCGGCTGCCACACCAGGAACGGCCTGTCGGTGCGCAACCTGATGACCCTGATCAGTTACGCCAAGGCGCTGGCCTGGTTCCGCGGCTCGGCCGAGGTGTCGCTGGAGGATTTGCGCCAGGTGCTGCCCTTCGTGCTCAACGACAAGCTCAAGCCGGACCTGGACTCGCCCTTCTTCCAGGCGCCGGCGCACACCGGCTTCCGCAGCGACCGCATCGGCTGGCTGCGCCATCTGTTCGACACCAGCTGCAAGGAGTACGACCGGCTGGAACTGGACAGCAAGGACGTCACCGCGGAACTTGCCGCGGAGCTGCAGAGCGGTCTGGACGGGGTGGAGGAAGCGGAGGTGCGCAAGCGGCTGGCGCGCATCGAGCGGCAGATCGCGCACATCGGCAAGGGCGGCAAGATTTACGGGCCGCTGCATGACGATCTGCTGCTGCTGAAATCCTTGCACCAGCGCTACACCAACTACCTGCGCTGGCTGACGCAATGATGGCCGTCGGCAGCGCACTCGGCGAGGTCCTGCGCGGCGGTCGCGCCGAGTTCAACCGGCGCTTCGTGCTGGCGCAGCAGCGCTGGCCGGGGCTGGACCCGGCCGCGTTTTCCGAGCTGCTCGCCGGGCCGGTCGACCAGATCTGCGCGGCCGTGGCGAAGGCGCAGCCCTCGGCGCTGCCGGCCACGGTGGACGCGCTCTACGACGCCACGCTGTCGCTGCTCGGGCAGCGCTGGATCGGACCCGGCGGACGCGCCAGCGCCATCGTGCACGCGTGGAGCGTGCTGGCGCGCCAGGCGCCGGCGCTGCTGGCGCTGCAGCCGGCGGCGCTGCTGACCGCGGTGGCCAATGCCCTCGTCCATTGGAGCGCGCACGGTGGCGGCGGAGATTGGCTGGCCACCCTGGCCGCGCTGGCACCGCGCGCGCGCTCGCCCGAGGAACTGCTGCGCGCCGGCCAGGTGGCCGCCTGGCGCCACGGCCTGGCGCACTACCGCGACAGCGCGCTGGAACGCGCGCGAAAGCTGGAGCGCGAGCTGCTGGCGATCGCCTTCGGCGTGCCCATCGGCGACTGGCAGGACGCGATGCTCGACCAGTTGCGCGCGGACCGCTGGTATCGCCCGGACCAGCCGCCGGTGCGCGGTGCGCGCGTGGTGGCGAAAGTCGGCGCCTTCGTCGGCTTCGGCGGACGCTTCGCCGAACCGCCGCTGGCGGCGCTCGATGGCGGCGAGGTGATCCTGCACGCGGGCGGCCAACGCTTCGCGCTGTATGCCGATGCCTATGGCCACAGCCTGCAGCCGCATGGCGAGGGCGCGTTGCCGGCGGCGACCACTTTGCCGCCCGGCTGGCGTATCGAGGGCGTGCAACTGACCGGCCCCGGCCTGCGCCAGTCCTTCGCCGACCAGGGGGCGATCACCAGCACCGTGGCCACTCGCGACCTGCTGTTGCTCACCCACGCCTGGTCGCACGCCGCCACCCTGCTGGCGCTGCCCGCGCCGTGAAGCAGGCCGCACAGCCCACGCTGGCCGAGCGCTGGGCGGCGGCCTGGCCCGACGCACTGGCGGCGTGGAGCCCGTACACCCGGCTCAAGGCGCCGCTGCTGCTGGACAGCAGCAAGGCAGCCGCGGCGCAGGGCCTGACCGGCAGTTTCGCGATGATCCGGCTGGTCGACCAGACCGTGGTGATCGACCTCGAAGGCGTGCGCAAGCTCGGCATCGAGGATTACGCGGTGGAAGTGCTGGCGCACGAGATCGGCCATCACGTCTACGCGCCGGCCTCGATCAGCGAGCACACCCGCTCGCTCGCACGCATGTTCCCGGCGCTGCCGTCGATGACCCAGCACGCGCCGATGATCGCCAACCTGTACACGGACCTGCTGATCAACGACCGCCTGACACGCAGCGCCGGGCTGCGCCTGCCTGAACTGATGCAGGCAGTGGTGCGCGGCAGTCAGCAGGGCAAGGCGAGCAAGCTGTGGACGCTGTACCTGCGGATCTACGAACTGCTGTGGGGAATGGAGCGCGGCAGCCTGTGCGGGCGCGAGTTGGTGCCGGCCGCGCCCGGCGCAGTCCCGGCGCCAATGGAGGCGAAACCGCGCAAGGGCGCGCAGGCAAAGCCGGCCACCGATGCCACATCGGGCACCGACGACGTCGTGATGCCGGCCGCGTACAAGGCCGACACCGCGATCACCGACGAGGCGATCGACCTCGACGCCCGCCTCGCCGCGCGGCTGGTGCGCCACCATGCGCGGCACTGGCTGGATGGCGCCGGGCGCTTCGCCTTGCTGGTCCTGCCCTACCTGATCGAAGACGCGCAGGCCGGCGAGAAACTGCAGCAGCTGATGGACACCAAGGATGCCGGTCAGGGCGGCCAGCCCGAGGGCCTGACCGGGATGGATCCTGAGGAGAGCGGTCCGATCCATCATCCCGCGCTGGACGACGACCTGGGCGAGGCGCCCGAAGCCGAGGACGGGGAAGATGGCAAGTCGCCCGCCCCGGGCAAGCCCACCCAGGGCCAGGGCGGCCAGGGTCAGGCACGCGATCCCTACCAGTATGGAGAGTTGCTGCGCCTGGCCGGGCTCAAGCTGGATCGCCAGCAGGCGGCGATGCGCTACTACGCGGAGCGCGCGCGGCCTTACCTGGTGCCCTTCCCCAGCCTGCCGGCCAGCCAGAGTGCGGACCCGCTGCCGGAGGGCCTGGACCCGTGGGAAGCGGGCGATCCGCTGGAACTTATCGACTGGCGCGAGAGCCTGACGCTGAGTCCGCGGCCGATTCCTGGCCTGACCACCGTGCAGCGTCGTTACGGGGTACAACCTGGCAGCGAGCCGCAACGTCGTCCGCTGGACCTGGACCTGTATGTCGACAGCTCCGGCTCGATGCCCAACCCGACCACGCTACTGTCCTGGCCGGCACTCGCCGGTGCGGTGATCTGCCTGTCGGCGCTGCGCGCCGGCGCGGCGGTGCAGGTGACCCTGTGGGCCAGCCGCCAGCAGGTGATGAGCACCCCGGGCTTCGTACGCTCCGCCGACGAGTGCCTGAAGATCCTCACCGGCTACTACGGCGGCGGCACCCAGTTCCCGCTGCCGACGCTGCGCGAGACCCACGCCGGGCGGGTCAAGCTCAAGCGCCCGACGCACATCCTGGTGGTCTCGGACGACGGCGCCTCGACCATGTTCGACACCGCGGACGAGAAGGGCACGCCCGGAATCGAGGTGTGCTCGCAGGCACTCGCCCATGCCGGCGGCGGCGGCACCCTGGCGCTGAACATCCCGGCCAACTGGGACCGCCAGAAGCAAAACTCCAGCTACTACGCCAACGCCTATCGCTGGATCCAGCGTGCGCGCAAGGAACAGGGCTGGCTGGTGTCCGCCGTCGCCAACATGCCGGACCTGCTGGCCTTCGCGCGCGAGTTCACGCGCAAGCACTATCGGCCGGAGTAGCGCGGGAAGTTGCGCCCGAATGCGTCGGTTCACTATGCTCGACGAGTAATATATTTGATTGCCGCGTTAATAGCCCCTGTCAAGAGCGATGCCCACATCGCCATTAAAAAGCGTGCGCGCGCTCTTGTGCATGTCCTCTCTCTTCTCAATCCACGATCGATACGCGGACACCGGCGCCAAGGACAAAGAGGCGTTGAATATCGTCTGCCGAAAGCTCGATGTCGAGGCGTTTATATCCGTCGCCCAACACCATTTTGGCTACGTAAACGTCTAGATGCACTTCCTCAACGCCCTCGATGGATGGCAGATATGTATTCTGATCACCCATTTGCGAAAGAATACTGTGAATGTGGTCCGACAAGTCCATTGAATGAGCTCTTGATCTCAACTCCCACATTCCCGTGGACGCCACAATACATTTTCCGCCCATTGAGTGCCGGAGACCACCCTTGCGTTGAGCCCTCGTGGGATGAGCGCTGATTCTTGCGCCAATCAGACCGGGCCTCGGTGTTTTCTAAGCGTCCGAATCCTCGCCTAACACACTCTATTTATTGAACGCGCTTCACTTGCACCGGAATGGCAAGATGTTCCCGTGCACGGCTAATGACCAGCTGCCGCCGCTCTGTACTGGCACCTGCTTCAAGCAGGCTGATGTCTTGCGATTGGCGATCCAACTCGGATTGCACAACGGGGCTTGATAAAATAGCGCCTTCGTCAATCACGTTACCTCCGATTTCTCGGATCGCCCACTGATCTACAGCGTTATAGGCAGTAGTTAGAGCATTGAGCGCATCATCTGATTCTGGACTCACCATCGATTGAGCCGCGTATATAAAGCAAATGCAAGCGTCATCAAGATAGGCATCTTCATCGCATAGTGCACTGTCCGCAGTAGGCAATTCACCTACCAGCCGCCCGGCCAAATCCGAAACAGTTCGTAGCTCCCCTGTATCAACCTCGGTGGAAGTAATCGCCGTCACTAATCGAGATGAAAGTTCCGCCACAACTCGCGGAATGCTCCCCGCTCGAACAGGATCACCGAACCGGATGGCGGGCAATAGCCGCAAGGCTGCACAAAGCGCAACGGTGCCTCGCGCAAGCGGCGCCATCCCTTGCAGCCTGGTGCGCACTTCTTCTTCGACGAACTTTCGCATACTAATCCCATTCGGCCGATCGCGACCCCGTGATTTTGCCACCGCTGTTCTCGATCTCCCGCCTGCATTCCGCACAAAAATCACGAGTCGCGTTCATCCGCGAAGGAGATAACCCCTGTTCTTTTGCTTCTTTCAATGCCGTTCGTTCCGCATGAAGCTTGGGGTCCCTAGCTGCGATTTCGTTCTTAGTGAGGGAATCGCGTTGCGCAGGCGTAAGGTCGCGCTTTCCTCCAGCAACCACGGCCTTGCCTTCCTTAACTTCTAATCGCGCAGTCGTTCGCTGTCGCTGTGCAATAGGATCGAGACGTTTATGGATCTCTTCGACTCTTCTCGCATTCTGTGCAACTCCGGCGCCGACCCGGATTGCCGCCAAGGCCTCCGATCCCAACGCCGCCAAAACCGGTCCGCCACCAATCAATAACGCAGCCGCCGCTGCATAAGGAGCAGCCGGCGCATAAACCTCAGGATTTGCCCCAACCGTATCGGCCCAACGGTCGGCCGCCATTTCACTCATGCGCCCGTCTGGGTCGACATTAGTCATCGGATTGTTATTGGCATATTCATTGTGAGCCGACGTGCACTCGCCTCACCGATGCGCCAACCCCTTGATGGGCTGCGGGTTTTCGCCGCTTTCGACCCTTGATGCACCTCCCTCGAACCGCGTTTTGCCCTTGAGGCGGTTTTTCGCTCGCAGGCGGCCCCTTCGTCAAGCACTTTCTGGCCGGCGCTCCGATCGGGCCGCCGGTCGTGCGGCGCGTCCCGCGTCGTGCGGCCGGTGGCGGCGCGCGGGCCGGGGTGGTCTTGCGGAGCGCGGGCGACTCCCGCGCGCAGTGCGCGCAGGCCGGCCAGCGCGGGGCCAGGCGCCGCCAGGCGCCTGGCGCTGTGCGCCGTTCACTCCGGTGGCGCGTTCCACCACGGATAGCCCACGCGCCGGTAGTACTGCCGGGCGTACATGCGTTCGTCCGAACCGTTGGTCTGGTAACCGTCCGTGCGCGGCTCCGTGCCCGGGCTACCGAGGCCACACAGGTCAGCGATAAAGCCGCGCAGCACGAACTCGGGTTCGACACCGTCGGCCTTGCACAGATCGATGAACTCTTGCGGCAACTGTAGCGTGACGCGGCGCGGGGTGGGTTTCATGGCGATTCTCCAGGCATGCCCGGCGATCGGCTTGATCGCTGTTGGCGTCCCCTCGCCAGCACCGCGCGCAGTCGTGTCAATGCTCGCGCAGCGACCCGCGCAGCGGGCTCGGCATTGACGCGGCGAGCACGGTGCTACGCTGCGACGACAACAGCGAGCAACTTACGAAGGACTTCCGGTGAGCGAGCTTTGCGGTACGTCTTGCCGGCGGCCTCGGTATTGCCGGGCGCGCGGCACCGGCGCTGGCCGAAGCCGTGCAGCCCGCCCGCGCGCAACTGGCGAGCCCGCACGAAGCCGAGCAGCAAGCCATGGATGGCGCGCAGGCTGTTGCCGCAGGACGCTGGCCAACTGCGCCGCAGGAGCGGCGCGCATCAGCAAGCGCATGGATGCGCTGGCGGCCCGTTGACATAGCGCGGGTTGGACGGGCGCGGCGCTGTGAGCGCGGCATGGATGCCGCGCGCCGCGCCGAACAGGCAGGACGCCTGCGGCTAACAACGCGCTATGTCTGAGGGCCGCCGATAGCCCCGTGAGCCGCCGCCGTGGGCTTCCTGCGAAGCGCGGACGTCCGCGGCGACACGGGGATGGGGGCTGCTGGGGTCGGCGCGGCCGTCGGCGATCGAGCCGCGGTCGGAGCGCGCTTTGGCTTTCCCTCGGGCTGGCCGAAGGGCCTGTTCGGCGTCGGCTGCAACGCAGTTCAGCCGCGCCCGCGGGGCCGCAGTCGAAGCACAGCCGCTGCGATCGCCGCCGCGCCGGCCTGCCCACCCGTTGCCCACCGCTACCCCGGTTACGGGGATGTGTTGAAGCATCCCCTTCACCGGGCTGCGCTGCGCGCAGGCCGTGGACAACGCGTGGACAGCCCCCGACCTCTGTGCGCTGTCGCTGCCGATCACGGACACGCGTTGTCCTCCCAATGAACCAGGATGGATCTCTGTTCTCGCTTGCATGGCCCGGTCTACTCGCCATCCTCCGCCGAGCCTTCCCGCAACAACCGCGCCGCCGGGTGGGTCGCCGCATGCACCGCTTTCAGCTTGCTGATCGACACCTTGGTGTAGTGCTGCGTGGTGCCGATGTCGGCGTGGCCGAGCATTTCCTGCACGTGGCGTACGTCGGCGCCGTTGTCCAGCATCGCGGTGGCCATGGTGTGCCGGAACAGGTGGCAGGCGCCGGCCTTGTGCACGCCGGCCTTGTCGAGATAACTGCGCACCCGCCAGCTCAGCGCGTTCATCGACAGGCGTTTGCCGTCGATGTTCAGGAACAGCGCCGGATCGTGCACCACGCCGATGAGCATCGGCCGTGCGTCCTGCTCGTACTTGGTCACCCACGCCAGCGCACGCTCGCCGATCGGCACGAACCGGCCCTTGCCGCCCTTGCCGCGGCGCACATGCAGCGTGCCGCGCTCGCGCTCGATGTCGTTGACGTTCAGGGCCGCCAGTTCCATGCGCCGGATGCCGGTGCCGTACAAGAGTTCCAGCATCGCCCGGTCGCGCAGGCCCTGCGCGTAACCGATGTCCGGCAAGGCCAGCACCGCCTCGACCTCGGCGAGCGTCAGCGGATCGCGCAGACCTTTCGGCACCCGCGGCAACTCGACGTCGGCCGCCGGGTTCGAGGGCAGGTGGCGATGCTTGACCAGCCAACTGAAGAACGCGTTCACCGCCGCCACGATGTTGACCTGGCCGCTCGCCGCCAGCGGCTGGCCGTCCCGCCGACGATAGCGGTACAGATGGCCCTGGAAGGCTTCCACGTGCGCGTGCGTGACGTCCCGCGGCCGCTCGAGGCCGTGCTCCACGCACCAGGCGTTGAAGTGCGCCAGATGGGAGCGACGCACGGTCAGGCTCTGGCGGCTGATCTGGCGCACTTCCAGCGCATCGAGATGCCGCAGCAGCCAGGCCGCCACGCTGTCCGGCGTGCGCGGCGTGTCCAGCAGCCGCGAGCGCGCGGTGCTCTGGCCCGGCTGGCGGACCGCGATCATGGCGCCGCACCGTTCCCGCGATGCGGTTTTTGCGGTGGAACCGATGCCGAACCGCAGAAAGCCGCGTCAGTGCTGGCTCGCAGCGGTTTTTGGCCACCCCGCAAGCCCCCCGCAACCCCACCGCGAACGGGCCGCGATCCCCCCGCGAGGTGGGGCTCCGGACCCCGCGAGGTTGGGAGTTCACCCCGCGAGGTTGCGCTTTGACCCCGCGAGGTTTTGGCATCCGCGCGCTCGAAGTCCTCGCTCAGGCCCATCAGTTGCGGCGCATCGCTGCCCGCATCGCCATCGAACAGCAGGCTGTAGCTCATCCGCTGGCCCGGCCGGCCGCCGTGCTGCAGCACGTAATCGAGCGTCACGAGACGATCCAGGTGCACCCGCAACTGCGTGTCCGACAGCCCCAGCAGCGTGCGTACCTGCCGGCGCGTGAACTGCAGCGCTCCGCGCGCGAGGCTCTGTGCTTGCGACTGCGCCGCCACCCAGCCATCCAGCGCCGTCAGCACCCGCCGCGTCTGCGGTGGCAACTCATCGAGGCTGCGCCCCAACACCGCATGCGCCAGCCGGTTGGCGAGCTCGATATCTGCCGGCTGGACTTCGATGTACTCGACGCCGCCGGCCACGCGCTTCACCGGCCGCTGGTGCTGGTGCAGCAGCGCGATCGCATCGATCAACGCCAGGTACTTCGCGTGATCGCGTCGCAGCCGCACCCGGTCCGAGGCAAACGACAGTTGCTCCGCATACGGGTTCACCACCGCCAATGGTCGGAGCAGCGTCTGTGCCGCCCGGTGCGCCGATATCACCGCATCGCCGCGCACCTTCGCCTGCAGCCCCGCCAGCGTGCGCGCCTGCCGCTGGCGCTGCTGGATCGCCGCCGTCTGCGCCGGCGTCTCGTCGATGGTCAGCACCACGCAGCGATTCAACAACTCCTCGTCGATGTCGATCGCCGTGCTCGTCAGGCACAGCATCACCGGCCCCTGCACCCGGTACTCCGCCGTCACCAGCCGCCCGGTGGTCGGATCCTTGCTAGTGCTCGCGATGGTCAGTTCGCCTTGCGACTGCAGCAGCTTCAGCGCATACGCCGCCTGGCGCACGCCTTCCTCCTCGGCAATCGCCAGGATCTTGTGCTTCAGATCCCCTTCGCCGAGGTAGAACAGCGATTGCCCGGTCATCGCCGAGTAATGCACCCGCTGCGAGGCCGGCATCAGACCCAGCAACGCCTCCATCAGCGTCGACTTGCCGGCCGCCGAGGTCGACTGGATCAGCACCGCCAGCGGCTTGTCCAGCAGCCGCGACACCATCGCAAGGTAGGCCACCAGCGCGTTGTCGCCTTCGCCGACCACGCCGACGGCTTCCACATCGCGCACGATCCGCGAACAAAGCGCCGGATCGGACAACAGCGCAAGCCCGGCCGCTTCATCGGCTGGCGACAAGGTCGGCGCAGGCGCAGCCTCCGGCGCCAGCGCACCGCGGATCGCCGCCTCCTGCAAGGGCTCCAGCGCCAGCACCAGCGCCGACAGGTCGCCCGCGATCGCTTCCTCCGCCACGCCCAGCTCAACCGCAGCACCCTTGGCGAAGCTGTGCCGGCCACGGGCCTGATAGAGGTCCAGCGTGTCCAGGTACAGCCGATCACCAGAAGACACCCGCAGCGTCACCTTCAGCGACTCCGCCGACAGGTTGCGCGCCAGACCGCGCACCCGGTACGCGCGGCCGGCACGGGAGAAGCGGATGTCGTCTTCGGACACCACCTCGGCGACCCCGGAAGCCAGCAACGGCGCGGAAAGTGCGGGATCGGCAGGGGCCGAAGATGGCACGCGTGACTTCGCGGAGGTGGGCATCGAGGGGCTCCAGGCCGAAAAACCTGTCAAGGGGTTTGCGAAGAAAATAACTCGCTCACGGAGTATTCTGCAAGAGAGTATCAAGCCCCGTCACTCCGCAAAGGAACCCTATCGTGGCTCCATCGCCATTCCGTGCCACCGACATGGCCGTCTCCGCCGCCGAGCGCCGCTTCTACGTCGAACTGGGCCAGCGCATCGCCGCGCTGCGCAAGGCGCGCGGCCTCACGCAGACCCAGCTTGCCGAACATCTCGGCGTCGCCCAGCAGACCCTCGCGCACTACGAGGCCGGGCGGCTGCGTCTGCTCGCCGGCGCGCTGCCGACCCTGGCCGAGCAGCTTGCTGTCAGCGTGGAAGAACTCATCGGATCGCCGGTCACGGTGAAGACGGGCACCGGCAAGCGCGGGCCCGTGCCCAAGCTGCAACTGCAACTCGAGCGCATCAGCGCACTTCCCAAGGCGCGCCAACGCGTCGTCAGCGAGGTGCTCGACTCGCTGCTCGCTCAGCCAGCGCGCTAAGCAGACCGCACCGGCTCAAATGCAGCGAGGCCCGCGGATGCAGGCCTCGGTGTTAGTCCGGGTTGTCCTGAGCTTCGTGAGTTTGACCGACGAGGGCTGGCCGCCCCGTCCTAGTCACCCCGGCTTGCGCGCGCCTACTCTGACAAATGATTCATCGGCGCTGAACATCCGAACTTCGCCGATATTTCTTCCAGCACACCGACGATCCTCGCTCTATCCCTCACGTCTTCATTGAGCAAACCGCCAACATAGTCTGCCAAATCTAGGAAGCGTCCAATTTCCTTGTTTGACATGTTCGATTCCACCATCCAGCGCGCCCAGACAATAAGATCGTGCAACACCAGGATATCACTACTTTTCACAGAAACCCCCTGCTGACGCTCCCTTTCACTGCGGATCAAGATCGAAATCCACGTCTTTGATTGGCGTACCCCGACTTCCCGGTTGAACTTGAATTGGCGGGAGGACGACACCATTTTGCGTAGCCTCCTGAACTCGCATATACCGATCCATTGCAACGGGAGTCGAAACGTCGATAGATGACTTATTAGGAGAGAGTAGCGCGGCTACAGGAATATCCTGCGCGCCCCCTCCCGCGACCGTCCCGGGAATTGTAGCGTTCCCGACTAAATCCGCTGCTTTGGCGCGACGAACACCGTCAATTATTTCAAACGTTTCCCCAACTGCCTTTGCACCAACCGTGGTCGCAACAACGAGCGACGTGGTTCCCAATGCCTCGCCCGCACCTGCTTCCAATGCGGTGGCAGCGATCGTGTTCGCCGTCGCTGCATTCCCCAACCACGCCGTTACAGCTGCATCGATCGCGAGCGGAAGGGCAAAGACTGCAACTTGTACGGCAATCGCAACTTTTGCCTCAGTCGGAGACAGTTTCGGTTGCGCCATCTGGTACCTGGCATTTGTATAAAAACTGCCGGCATCCCGTCCGTCAGGATCGACATTCGTTATCGGGTTGTTATTGGCATACCAGTATCGATTAAAGCTCAGCGCATTGGCGGGGACGGGGTCTGGGCTGATGAAGCGCATTGCCACCGGGTCATAATAGCGCTGTTGCATGTAGATGAGTTGGGGGTCGGGGTCGGTATCGTGGCCGGTGAAGCCGGGGCCTTCGCGGTAGATGCCGTCCTGCGGGGCACCGTAGGCATCGGCGATGCTGCGCTGGATGACGATGCCGGTGCTGCTTGTTTTGACGCTCGGGCTGCTGCGATGGTCAGTGTGCAGGTAGCTGAGGGTTTCGCCGCCGCCGCTCATTGGGAGTCGGCGTTCGGCGATCAGTTGGCCGTTGAGATGGAAGTAGTCGATGCGGGTCTGGTTGCCGCTGTCTTCGGTGCTCAGTAGTTGTCCGGCGCGGCTGTAGACCTGCCAGCGGGTGCCCCACATCGCCTCGGTGGTGCTGACGCGGTGGCCGTGGGCGTCGTAGCGGTGTTGGATGCTGGGTAGCGGGCTGTTCAGGCGGTGCGCGTGGTCGAATACAAAGGTTTCGGTGCTGGAGATCAGGGTCTCTTCAAAGCCGTTGCTGAATATGCGATCGGGTGCGCCATCTCCCGGGCTGGTGCGCCAACGCGTGCGACTGCTCAGCTCGCCTTTGGTGTTCCAGCCGAAGCTGATGTCATGAGGGCTGCCAATGGTGCGGATGCGGCTCAGGCGACCAGTGCCGGATTCGATGTCGTAGCGGCGGTCCACGCCGCGCTGCACAGTGCGCCGCAGGCGATCGAGCGGGTCGTAGGCATAGCTTTCAGTGCTGCTGCCGCTGCTCGGGGTGGCATGCACGGCCGTCAGGCGGTTCAGACCGTCATATCCCATCTGGCGGCTTTCTGATGCGCCGACCACGCCGTCGATCTGTTGACTGAGGTTGCCACGGGCGTCGTAGATCAGTTGGTGGTCGAGGTGGACACCACTGTTGTGCTGGTCGGTGATGCGCTCGGGCAGTTGGCGGGCGTTGAGCAGCACGCTGCGAGTGCCGCCGTGGCCGTAGCTCAACCCGGCCAGGTGGCCGCTCGGGTGGTAGTGGATGTTGCTGGCGTAACTGCCTACTTGGCGGGCTTCGCCGTAGGCATTAGGGGTGTAAGCCACGCTCAGGCCGCCGGGATAGCGCAGATGGCTGATGTCGCCATGCGGGTTGTAGGTCCAGTCGATCGCGAAACTCTTACCATCGACCGCGAGGGCTTCGCTCTCCAGCAGATGACGGTGGTTGTAGCTGTAGGTCCATTGGTTGTGCTGACTTGCCCAAGACACCGGTGCGGTGCCGGATAGTTGTCCGACGGTGGCGGTGAGTTGAGTTCCGTCTGCGGCCCAAGTGAAGCCCACATCGTCGGTCGGGCTTGGGTAGTCGATCGCTAACGTGCGATCCCGCGCGTCATAGTGCTGGGTGGTACGCTCACCGACCGGGACATTCCCCTGCTGGCAGTCGCTGGTCGAGTCCAGGCTGTTCTGTCCCAGCGCGTGCCAGTTCAGACGGCCTTTGGCGTCGTACTGGAAAATGCTGACGCCTGCATCCGGCTCGATGATTTTGCACAGGCGTTGCTGGGCGTCGTACACGAATCGGCGCGTTTGACTGAGGCTTTCGTTCTGCTGGATGTCGGGGTTCAGCCAGGTGCCGCTACGGGTTAGGCTGATTGGGTTGCCGTAGAGGTTTCTCGCCCAGGTGGTGGTCACCCCCTCGGGGCTGTCGATCTGCAGCGGGGCATCGGTCTCAGGGCGGTCGAAGGCCTGATAGGTGGTCGTGGTGACATAGTGGTCCGCATCGGTGAAGCGCATCCGGAACGGGCTGAGGTAGTCCGTTTGGGTGGTCAGCTCTCCCAGCTCCGAATCGGTGTGGGTTTCGGTGACGCGGCCCAGCACGTCATAGAGCGTTCGCACACCTTGCAGTACGAGCAGGTAGTCGCTGACCGACCCAACCGGGTAGGCAGTCAGCGTCACCCGGCGCTCGAGCAGGGGATGCCAGCGAGCGTCGTAGTACGTGGTATGCACACGGCTGCCGGTGCTTTCGGTGCGTCGCCAGTGCAATCCGCTTAGGCCGTAGTCGGCGCTGGTATGGCGCGTGTAGGCGATTTCTGTGGGCGACCACGCTACTGTGTCGGCGCTCGGGTAGCTGATCGAAGTGAGTCGACCCAGCGGATCGTAGCCGTAAACATGCACGTGTCCCTCCTCGTCGGTGCGTGAGGTGATCCGGCCGCGACTGTCGACGACGGCGGTCGCCGTGCTGCCATCGGGATAATCGATCTGCTGCGGAATACCGCGCTGCCAGTTGCTGAGGATCAGGGTCTGATCGACAGCATCGGTGAGGGTATGCGCCATGCCCTCGGGATGGTAGGTGAGGGTCTGCTGCCGTTGACCAAAGTGATAAACCTCGCGCATTTGCGCGGTCACCGGGTCGTAGACCGCACGGGCGACTTCGCTGCCGTTGACGTCGATCTGCAGAACTTGCCCCAGCAGCCAGTGCCCGGTGTGGTGCGCATAGCTGGTCAGTTCGGTCTTGCCGTGGCCGAGACTGGAACTGCGAATCACGCTCAGTGGAAACGCGTAGGCATCGAAGGTCGTGGCCTGCCAGCTGAAGGTCGCGCCATCCTGGGCGATCACCTTGCTCTCCAGCGGCAGATAGCGCTCGGCAGGAAAGGCATCGCCGCGATATTGCGGCGATAGTCCGATCGGTGTGGGATACGCCTGTCCGCCCTCGCTCAGCCGATAGCTGGATGTCTCTGTCCGGAGCACGCCCTGCAGCGTGTCTCCCAACAGGCCGCTGGCCTGCTCGACCTGCAGCAACTTGCCCTCGTTGCCTTGAAAGCGGGTGCCGAAGCGATAGCGCAGCACCTCGCCGTCGGGGCCCTGGATTGTCGTTTGCGAATAGTCCGGCGCGGCTCCGCAATCCACCACGAAACAGAAGCTCGGGTGGTAGCGATAGGTCCATTGCAGGCTGCCCAGGCCCGCGCCCGTAAGGGTCTTCTGCTGCAAGCTCAGGACATCGTAGCTGAGCGTGTACCACGAGTAGTCATCGGAGGTCGGCCCGGCCGGCCCCTCGTTGATACAGACTCGCGGCACCTGCGTACGCCCATGCATCTGCGGGGCCACGGTAAAACTCGCGGTGGCCCCGCTGGGGTGCGTCAAACTGCCGCTGTAGCTGCCGCTGATGGGCTCGCCACGCCCGTAGCAATTGGCCGGGCTCTCATCGCCGCGTTCATACAACAGGCGCGCACTGGCGAGAGCCGCCAATTGCAGGTCCCAACGACTGCCATCCGGCAGTGCGACACTGCCAAGCGAGTGGTTTGAGGTCGGCCCGCTGCCGCTGCCAGTGTAGTCGTAGATCCAGCTCGAAACGCCGTCGCTCGCACTTTGTACATGGCCATTGTTGTTGTAACTCAGCGTGATGGCGCGGCCATCGGTGGCGCTGATGCTCTGTAACCGGTCGCCGACCCAAGTATAGGTCACTGCATTGTCGAAGCGGTCCTCGACACGGGTGAGCATCAACCGTACCTCAACCCGAGCCAGCTCGGCGGGTGAGCGATCCGCGATCACCGGCGTGGTGGGCCGCGATACCAAGTGCGTAAAGTAATAACGCAGGCCATCCGGCGCGTGGCCAACAAACTGCTCGCCATTCCCCGCGCAACTGAAGAACCAGCGGCCGTTTGTCGCCCAGTAATACGGACCGCCAGTGCTCGGCTTGGGCTGCGTGCTCGCCGGATCGACCCACAGCAACTCGCCACCGTCGTCCGGTGCATGCAATTGAAAGCCATGCCAGTACTCATGCGCCTGAAAACTGGCGGTCGGATCGCCGTGATAATCGCTCGGGGGAACCTGCGGCGGCACCGCTTGTATCGCCAGCGGCACTGCACAGCGCTGCATCGTGTGCCCACCGGGAGCCGACACGACCCAACCTGTGGACGCAGCGAACGTGCCCGACAAATAGGGCACATCCATCTCCCAATCCGCAAACGCCGCCAAACGGAGATTGTCATTCCCGCGTTTCGGCTCGACCGTGAAACGCCGAAGCAAACGCACCGGCAATCCACTGTTGCCCGGCAGATCGATATCCGTATGCACAAACGACAAGGCGCCGGTTTGCAGGTTGACCTGCTCCCCCATCAGATCCGGACCCAGCGCCGCCAGGTTCCGGCGTTGATCGATCAGCTTGGCGTGCTCCTCGCTGACGAAAATCAGAGATTGATCGGCAAGAATTTCCGCAGGAATCGGCACGACTGCGGCCACCTGCGGCGGCGGAAACTGCGCCTCGAACCACGCGTCTGCAGACGCCACTCCACTGGCCAGCAACCACACAAGAGGAATGCACTGCGCCAGGCGGCGCACAGTCACGGAACGAACGCAGTCCATCAAGATCGGGAGCCAAGGGAGAGTGAGGAAGTTAGCAGTAGTCTCGCGGGAGCGCCAAACCTCTCACCCTGAAACGCAGGGAGTATTGAGTCACACTCACGGTTCGAAGTAGCCGGCGAAGATCTTCGGCGGGGCGGACAGCGCCAGAGCGACACGGAAGACCCCGCGGCCGTGGGTGAACGCGAGCAGGGTGCGTGTGCCGAAGTAGCTAGTGAACGCCAACCATTCAGTCGACAAGTTGGGGAAGCCGGTCAGATCGGCGGCCTTGGTGGCTCCGCTTTGCCGCGCGCCGTCCCGATGTGCTGGTCTACCAGACCGAGCCACTGGCCGAAGACCTGAGCTTCGCCGGGCCGCTACACGCGGACTTGTGGTTCAGCACCAGCCAGACCGACGCCGACGTCGTGGTCAAGCTGATCGACGTGGCGCCCGGCGAGCCGCAGGGCTGGGACGATAGCGACCACGAATCGGGTCGCCGCAACCGCGGCGGGCAGCAGACGCTGGTGCGCGGCGAGCCGATGCGCGGGCGGTATCGCGAATCCTGGGAGACCCCGCTGCCGTTCACGCCGGACCAGCCCACGGAGGTCTCCTTCGCAATCAACGACGTGTTCCACACCTTCAAGCGCGGCCACCGCGTGATGGTGCAACTGCAGTCGAGCTGGTTCCCGTTCATCGATCGCAATCCGCAGCGCTACGTGCCCAGCATCCATGCGGCCAAGGCCGAAGACTATGTGCGCGCCACCCACCGACTGCACCGTGGACCGCAGCAGCCGAGCAGCCTTGAGGTGCATGTGCTGCGGGCGACGGACGCCCGCTGATGGCGGTTCTGGCTCTACCGGGCGCACCGCGGTTTTCGCAGTATCGAATGAACCAACAGGAGCGATGACCATGACCCCGAATCCGCTGCTCGGCCCCGTGGTTGCGCTGGTCGCCTGGACCCTGGTGATGTGGCTGTGGATGTACGCCACGCGAATCCCGGCGATCCTCAAGGCGCGCATGCGCCTGGACCCCAACGCGCCACGTGGCGAGCAGATGGCCACTCTGCCCCCGCGGGTGCGCTGGAAGGCCGACAACTACAACCACCTGATGGAGCAGCCGACGCTTTTCTATCCGCTCGTGCTGGCGCTGGTGCTGGCTGGGGATACGTCGCAGACCAGCCTGCTCCTGGCATGGGCCTACGTCTTTCTGCGTGTGGTCCACAGCCTGTGGCAGGCGATGAGCAACGTGATCAAGGTGCGCTTCGCGCTGTTCCTGCTGTCGACCCTGCCGCTGTTCGGGCTGCTCTGGCGCGCCGCAAGATTGCTGTGGGACTGACGTCGGACAGGCTGGCAAACTGCGTCTGACGCCGTATCACGACCGGGGTCCCCGTGGCTGTTCCGCGCTCTCGGAGTCTCCACGTTTGATTGAGCCATTCCGCAGCGACTGGCCCTCAGTACACGCGACAGAACACCGACTTCAGGTAGCGCGATTCCGGCACATGCGCCAGCCAGGGATGGTCGGCGCCGGCGCCACGCACTTCGAGGATCTGCACCGTGCGGTTCGCGTAGAAGGCCGCGCGACGGATCATGTCAAGGAACTGCTCCTCGCTGACCAGGCCAGTGCAGGAACAGGTCAGCAGGATGCCGCCCGGCTTGACCACACCGAGCGCCAGCTTGTTCATGTCCAGGTACTTCTTCAACGCCGGAATCACCTGCTCGCGATCGCGCGTCATCTTGGCCGGATCGAGGATTACGGTGTCGAAGCGCTCGCCGTTGTTCGCCGCATCGCGCAGCCAGGGAAAGATGTCGGCGTGCACGAAGCGCACCGGTGCCTTGTTCAAGCGCGCGTTCTGCTTGGCGATCTCCAGCACTTCCTCGTCGAGGTCGACTGCCACCACTTCGCTAGCGCCCGCCGCACGCGCGTAGACGGCGAAGCCGCCGGAATTGCAGCACAGGTCGAGCACGCGCTTGCCGGACGAGAACTCGCCGAGGCGTTTGCGGTTGTCGCGCTGATCGGCAAAGAAGCCGGTCTTGTGCTTCAGCCCGGGCGCTACCTTGAAGCTCAGGCCATGCTCGCGGATCGTGGTGGGTGGCGGCGGCGCCGGCACCGAGCAGTCGAAGCTCTCTTGCTTCGCGACATGCTCCTCGGCGAACCAGTAGAACTGATGCTGCGGGAAATGCTCCGCCAGCGCGCGACGGATCACGTCGCGCTGCTTCCACATGCCGGCCGAGAAGTACTCGATCACCAGAGTATCCGCGAAGCGATCAACGATCAGCCCGCTCAGGTCGTCGCCTTCGGAATGCACCACGCGATAGGCATCGGTGACCTCGTCGAGCTTCAGAATGTCGCGACGCAATTCCAGCGCTCGCGCGATGCGGGCACGAAAGAAGTCGGCGTCGACGGCTTCGTCATGGCGCTCGGTGAGGACCCGCAGGGCAATGCGTGAGTGTCCGTTGTAAAAGCCGCGGCCCACCCATTCGCCGGTACGGTCTTCAATGTCGACCACGCTGCCAGGACGCGGTTTCGGATCCGGCTTCTCGACCATCTTCTGAAAGATCCAGGGATGGTTGGATCGGCGCTCGGTCTTCAGCCGCACCAGCGGCAGGGGGGGAGTTTGTTCGCTCATGGGGCAGATCATAGCGGCTGGTGGCAGCGCGCGACGACGCGGAGGAGATCGCTCGCTTTGCGGATTCCGAGCGTGGTCGCATAAAGCAGAAGGGGCGGCCTCGCGGCCGCCCCTCCTTCATCTACAACAGTGACTCAGGTATCAGCTTTGACGACGGATGGCGACGATGCCGCCCAGCGCCAGCATCAGACCGAGCAGCAGCAGCGCGGTGCGGCCCATCGTCGGGATTTCCTCGATGAGTTCACCCACCTGCACCGTCACGCCCGCCGAGTTGTTCGGATCGACCGGATCGGCCGTACCCGCTGCGACCGAAGCGCGGACCGAGTTCAGGTTGACGTTGTTGCTGTAAGCGACCACCGACATCACACGCTGCGCGGCCGGGGCCGTGGCGCCCGCCCAGGTGCAGGTGATCACGCCGGAGTTGCCCACCTGCGGCACGGTGCAGCTCGCGCCCGCAGCGGTGTGGCCGGTGTAACGGAAATCAGGCGAGAGCGTGATCGACACCGCCACGTTCTGCGCGTCACTCGGACCGAGGTTGGTGGCCGTTGCCGTGAAGGTGACCGGCTCGTTCACCAAGACCTGCGTGGCGGAGGCGGTGATCGCCACCGACAGATCCGCCTGCGTGGAGACCGCAGTCGTCGCGGACGCCGTGTTGTTGCCCGGGTTCAGGTCGACCGTGGTCGTCGCCACCGTCGCAGAACCATTGATCGTGCTGCCACTGACCGCCGAGGCGGAGACCGCGAAGGTCGCCGTGATCGTGCTCGAACCACCATTGGCCAGCGGGCCGCTCAGGGTGCAGACAACCGGGCTGCCGGCGCAGCTGCCACCGGAGGAGACCGTGCCGGAGACGAAGGTGGTGCTGGCCGGGACCGGCAGCGTCACGGTGACATTCTGCGCAGCGTCCGGACCCGCGTTGCTGACAACCGCGGTGTAGGTCAGGTTGGTGCCTGCGGTAACCGGATCCGGAGCATCGGCCAGCGTGACCGACAGGTCGGCTGCGAGCGGGCACACGGTGCAGGTGCCGGTCGGCGCCGGCGTCAGGATCAGTTCCCAATCGACCAGGCTGCCGGTGTCGCCGCCGGCATTGTCGCTGATCGTCAACGTCCAGTTGCCGTTGCCGGACTGGCCGTTCAGCCCGGACAGCGCATTCACCGGAGCAGCCGTGGTCACCGGCCATGCGCCGGACGCGGCGCAGACCGCTTCCGGATCAGCCGCGCCGTCCTGGAAGGTGACGTTGATGTTGTCATTGGCGCAGCCGAAGGTGCCCGCCGGCACGCCCGGACGATCAAGCAGGGTCAGCGTGGTGCCGCCCGGGCTGGTCAGCGTGATGACGATGTCGCCCACCCAGGTGTGGGTGGCGTTCACGCGCACCTGCGCCGAGGTGATCGGGCCGGCCATGTTGGCGACGGTTGCAGTGCTGGACACGCCGGCCGGGTTGTTGTCCGGAATGGTCCCGGGCAGCCCGGCGTAAGTGATCGCGGCCGAGCCGACGGTATCGGTCACCGGGAAGCTGAAATTGCCTTCGGTGCTGGCCACGTTGAGAGTGAAGTCCAGCGCGGAGAAGCAGGCAACGCTCTGATCGAGGCGCACGGTATAGGCCGCGGTCCCGGAACCGCCGTCGGCGATGGCGCCGTAGTTGCCCACGCCGTTGACGATCATGACACCCGCACTCGCAGTCGACAGCGTGCCGACCACGTTGGTGAAGGCACCGCCGGCCGCATTCAACGGGATGTTGAAGGTCAGCGTCTCGCCCGGCTCCGGAATGCCGTTGTTGTTGGCCGGGACGGACAAGCACGCATCGGTGCCGGTGACCGTGCCGATGTCGAGCACCGGGGTGCCACCGACGGCGGCGTCGCAGGCAGCCTGATTGGTGCAGGTGAGGCCAATGCCGGCGATGACGGCCGGCATGACGGCGTCGCGCCAGTTGGCGTCCACGCCCGCGCCGTCATCGTAAGATTCGAAGAACTGCAGGCGCAGGATGCCGTCCGCGCCGACGGTGATGTCGTTCAACGGGATGCTGGACAACGCAATCACGCCACCGCTGCTGAATTCCATGTCGCCGGGGGCATTCTGGCCGATTCCGACGGTCAGGTTGATCGCGTTCGGATCGGCACTACCAGTGGAACTGGAGAACTGTACGACGGCTTCCGAGAGCCAGCTCAGGCCTACCGACGCGACGCCTACGTCCCAGCTGATGCCGGTCACCGCGTTGCCCGCGCCGATGTTGAACTCGAGCACATCGTTGGTCGCTTCGTCGAGTCCATCGACGCTCCGGATTCCGGCGACGGACACGCCAGCCACCGAGCCTTTCGGCGCCACAGGCACGCCCGACAGTGAGCGCACCTGACGGTCACCCTGGCTCAGCAGGACTGAAGGATTCCCCTTGGCCGCGTGGGCCAGACCGGCCGTCATCATCGCGAGCGCGATGCATGAGACCTTCGCAATTCCCAGTTTCATGATTCTTTTTCCCTCGGCGTTCCGCCGTCCAGCCCACAAGGCGCATGAGGGGCTCTACGGCCCCGACACTCGTAACAGCACACGAAAGCTACTGCATTCTGAACCAATGATCAACCATGACTGAACGCCGCAAGCCGCCCGCAAGGCGCTCGTCGAACCAGAAAAATGCGGCAAGTTGCTGATTTAAATAGGGCTCGCTCCGCAGAGAGACCGTAACCGAGCGCAATGGGACCGGGAATCAGAAGGGCAACGACAGTTTGCTGTCGACCGCCAGCAACTGGGCCCGGAACACCCCCTGGATTCGCGCAAGGGAATCGCCGTCGGCCGCGTCGAATCGCAAGACCAGGCTGGGCGTGGTGTTGGAACAGCGCACCAGCCCCCAGCCGTCCGACCAATCGGCACGGACACCGTCGATGGTGGTGATGCGTGCGCCATCGAACCGAGCGCGGTCGCGGAACTTCTCGATGAAGCGATAGTGTTCACCCTCGGCCATCGTCACCTTCAATTCCGGCGTGCCGACGCCTTGCGGCAGTTCCTCGAAGATCTCATCCGGATCGCGGCCGTCGGCGGCGACGATCTCGAGCAGGCGGCAGCCTGCGTACAAACCGTCGTCGAATCCATACCAGCGCTCCTGGAAGAAGAAGTGACCGCTCATTTCGCCGGCGAGTTCCGCCCCGGTCTCCTTCATCTTGCGCTTGATCAGGGAGTGCCCGGTCTTCCACATGATCGGACTGCCACCGTGACCAAGGATCACGCCGGACAGATGGCCAGTGCACTTGACGTCGTAGATGATCGTCGCGCCCGGCGCACGCACCAGGACGTCGCGCGCGAACAGCATCAGCAGACGATCCGGGTAAATCACCTGCCCGCTCCGCGTGACCACGCCGAGACGATCGCCGTCGCCGTCAAAAGCCAGACCGAGATCCGCCTTCATCTGCTTGACCGTGACGATCAGGTCCTGCAGGTTTCGCGGGTCGCTGGGATCTGGGTGGTGGTTCGGGAAACTCCCGTCCACATCGCAGTACAAGGGCACCACTTCACAGCCGATCGCTTCGAACAGGCGCGGTGCGATCGCCCCGGCGATGCCATTGCCGCAATCGATGACTACTTTCAGCGGCTGCTCCAGCTGGATGTCGCCCGAGATCCGCTCGATGTAGTTTTCGATCAGGTCCATCTGGGTCAGCGCGCCGCGGCCGCGCTCCATCCGGTCCTCGACGATGCGCGCGTACAAGCGCTGGATGTCCTGCTCGGCGAAGGTGTCTCCGCCGACCATGATCTTGAACCCGTTGTACTCGGGCGGATTGTGGCTGCCGGTAACCATCACACCGGAGCCGGCATTCAGATCGTGCGTGGCGAAATACAGCAGCGGCGTCGGCACCGCGCCGATGTCGATCACGTCGCAGCCGGCTGCCAACAGCCCCTTGATCACGGCTTCGGCCAGTTCCGGACCGCTCCGACGCCCGTCGCGACCGACAAGGACCGTCTGCAGCCCCTTCGCGCGAACCTCGGATCCAACCGCCTGGCCGATCAACTGCGCCACTTGGACCGTCAGGGTCTGCCCGACGACCCCACGGATGTCGTAGGCGCGGAATATGCTGCGGTCGATGGCCGCAGGCTTCGGCACCGGCGCGGCAGGAGGACTCACGGCCTGGGCGGCAACGGGCGGCGCTTCCACCGGCGATGCGGGCTCGGCTGCGGCGGGTGGCGAAGCCGCTTCGCGCGGGCTGGCAGCTGCCTGTTCGGCAAGCGTAGGTTCTGCGGGCGGCGGCTTGCGCAACGTTAGGCGCATCCGCTGCGAGAGTTCCGGCTTCAGACGCACGAAGAGCAGCGCCAATGCGGCCGCAAACGTCAACAATGCAACCAGACCGTTCGCAAACGACGACCCCGGCCCGACGAGAATGAATGGCTCGGGGACGCGATAACCAATGCGCAACATGGCTCCTGGAATCGGCAGCATGCTGACCACGTCAACCTGCGAGCCCTCGAGCGCCTGACCACTGCCCGTCGCACCTTGAATGAGCGCCAGCTCGACTCCCCCGGCAGCGAGTTCACTGAATGCGACGCGCAGCGCCTCGTATGCGATCTTGGCCAGCACGAAGCCGACGATCTGCCCATCGGTGGTCACCGGATTGACCAGCACGAGCTCCTGCTTGCCACCGGCCGAACCATGGACCTGCGCGGGCGCCGGCGCACCGGAGCGCGCGGCAGCAAGGAGCATTTCCGCGTTGGCATACCCGAAGCTGGCTACGTCGGAGCCGATGGCGGTCAACGCATCACCGACCAGGAAGCGGCCATCGAGGACCTCGGGCATGCGCTCGCGAATGGCCGCCAGCGCACGTTGGGAGTCGCCCTGCCCACCGGCCCTGAAGTACAACGCCACTTCCGGATGCAGCAGGGCTTCACCGAGCTCCCGCTGGACTTCGCTGATGAAGCCGGCCAGACCCTGGCGCGCCTGGGCTGCCGTACGCGCGGCATTCTCGCGGATCGACTCGGCGCGCCCCGCCTCCCATGCCTGGAAGGCAAACAAGGCCGATGCTGCCAGAAGCAACGCAAACAGAACCGCGCCCATTGCGCGCTCGGCTCCCGAATTGCCGCCCTTGCCCGGGCCAGCCCCCGGACCGCCGCGCTTGCCCTGCCCGGCACCCGGCTTTCCCCTGGACAACAGATCACGTAAAGATTGCACGCCTGTACCCGTCTGCAGTCGGATCATTCCACCGGCCCCGACCGGAGATCACCGGACGGGCATCCAGCCTCCGCTGGCCCAAGGCCGTCGGCGGCGAGGCGTCTAGTCTCGCCTAGGCACGGCCGCTATGTCCAAAGCCGCCGCTGCCACGCTCGCTCGCTTCGAAGCTGTCCACCACTTGCAGGCGCGCATGCAGCACAGGCACCAGGATCAGCTGCGCAATACGGTCGCCCGGCTGGATCGTGTATGCCTTGGCCGAGCGGTTCCAGCAACTGACCATCAACGGGCCCTGGTAGTCGGAGTCGATCAACCCGACCAGGTTGCCGAGGACGATGCCGTGACGCGCACCCAGGCCCGAGCGCGGCAGCACCAGCGCGGCGACGTTCGGATCCGCGATGTGAATCGCAAGGCCGCTGGAGATCAGCTGCTCCTGGCCCGGCGAAAGCTCGAGCGGCGCATCGATGCAAGCGCGCAAATCGAGACCGGCGGAACCCGGCGTGGCGTACTCGGGCAGCGGCCACACCGAGCCGATGCGCGCATCCAGGATGCGCACGTCCAGATCGAGCACGTGCGGGCGGCTCACGCCGCACCTGCCAGGCGCGCGGCGATCAGTTCCACCAGACGCGCAGCGAGCGCCCGCTTGCTGCCGCGGCCCAGCTCGCTGGCGCCGTCCGCCGAGATCAGCGTCAGGGCATTGTCGTCGCGGTCGAAGGCGGCATCCGGGCCGACCCGGTTGGCGACAATCAGGTCGAGCCCCTTGGCCTTCAGTTTTGCCTGCGCATAGGCCAGTACATCGCGGGTCTCGGCGGCGAAACCGACCACCAGGCGCGGGCGCGGCCCGGCGGCCAGCTCGGCGATGATGTCCGGATTGCGCACCAGTTCCAGGCACACGGTGTCAGCGCCCTTCTTGATCTTGTGCTCTGCGGCCTGCGCCGGGCGGTAGTCGGCCACCGCGGCGGCGCCGATGTAGGCGTCGGCGCCCGCCGCCTGGGCCAGCACGGCCTCGCGCATCTGCAGTGCGCTGCGCACATCGGTGCGCTGGCAGCCCGGCGGGGTGCCGAGCTGGACCGGCCCGGCGATCAGCTGCACCGCCGCCCCCGCTGCGGCGGCGGCCGCGGCAATGGCAAATCCCATCTTGCCGGAGCTGCGGTTGCCGATGAATCGCACCGGATCGAGGTCCTCAAAGGTCGGCCCGGCGCTGACCACCACGCGACGCCCGGCCAGCAACCGGCTCGCCGGCAGTGCCAGCGCGTCGAGGATGTCGCCGGGTTCCCACATGCGCCCCGCACCGACCTCGCCGCAGGCCTGACTACCGCTGGCCGGCCCCAGCATGCGCACACCGCGGGCCGCGAGCACGGACACATTCTCCTGCAGCGCCGGATGCGCCCACATTTGCGCATTCATCGCCGGGGCCAGCGCCAGCGGCGCCGCGCTGGCCAGGCAAAGCGTGGTCAGCAGGTCGTCCGCAACACCGCCTCGCAGCCTTGCGATCAGGTCGGCGGTGGCCGGCGCGATCAGGATCTGGGTCGCCCAGCGCGCCAGTTCGATATGGCCCATCGCTGCTTCCGCGGCCGGATCCCACAAGGTGGTTCTGACCGGGCGGCCGGACAGCGCCTGGAAGGTGGCGGCGCCGACGAAATGCTGCGCTGACTCGGTCATCACCACCTGCACGTCGGCCCCGCGTTCGCGCGCGCGCCGGACCAGTTCGGCCGACTTGTAGGCGGCGATGCCGGCACCGACGCCGAGCAGCAGGCGCATCGAGGAAAGATCGGACACGGTAGGAAAATTCGCACGCAACTGACGTCAAAAGACTACCGGAAAATCCGCTCCATCCGATTGGGCCGGGACCGGGGTCGGCCGGATGCTGCGGCGCATCCATCCCGGAGCGCCTGAAGCATGAGCGAGCACCACCCGATCCATCAGTGGCCGGAGGCGGAGCGCCCGCGCGAGCGGCTGCTGGAGCACGGCGCGGCGCGCCTGAGCGACGCTGAGCTGCTGGCCCTGCTGATCGGCAGCGGCACCCGCGGCCGCAGCGCGGTGGAGGTGGCACGGCTGCTGCTGGTTGCCTGCGGCGACTTGCGCGGCGTGCTCGATCGCAACCGCGACGACCTGCCGCAGGGGCTTGGCATCGGCGCGGCGCGCTGGGCCGTGCTGCAGGCCAGCGCGGAGCTCGGGCGACGCGCACAGGCTGCCACCCTGCGCCGCGGGGCCGCCATCGCCGAACCCGCGGACGTGCAGCGTGCCTTCCGCGCCCGCCTGCGCGACGCCGAGCACGAGGTCTTCTGCGCGATGTTCCTCGATGCGCGCCACCAGGTGATCGGCGTCGAGGACCTGTTCCACGGCAGCCTGACCGGCGCGGCGGTCTACGTCGGCGTGGTGGTCAAGCGCGCGCTCAAACTGGGCGCCGCGGCCCTGGTGGTCGCGCACAATCATCCGTCGGGAATCGCCGAGCCCAGCCACGCCGACCGCGAACTCACCGAGCGTTTGCGTCAGGCGCTGGCCCTGGTGGAGATCCGCCTGCTCGACCATGTGATCGTCGGCGATGCGGACAGCTTGTCGTTTGCGGAGCGTGGGTGGTTGTGACGAGGGCACGAGGGAACGAGGGCAGGAGGGCAGGAGGGCAGGAGGGCAGGAGGGCAGGAGGGCAGGAGGGCAGGAGGGCAGGAGGGCAGGAGGGCAGGAGGGCAGGAGGGCACGAGAAGGCTCGCATTCCGGCGATGCAACGCAAGTTATCGTGTCGATCTTCAACCTTGTTCCATCGATCAGAAGCGCAGTCTGATGCTGCTTCGTGTCCTGACGTTCCCTCGTGCCCTCGTGCCCTCGTGCCAGCACCCGTATACTCACCACGTCGCCACCACCGATGCCGACCGCTGCCGCATGCCCGTGGAACTGGTCACCGCCCTGCTCGATCTGGACCGGAAGTTTCCGGCGGACGCCAGCGAGTCGCGCGTGCGCACGGTTTCGCACGCGGCATCCTTGCTGCGCGTACGCCGGCCGGACCTGTTCGCGATCATGTCCGAGATCGGCCAGGGCTACCTCGATGCCTTCGGCGCGGAACACCAGCCGCTGCTGCAGCGCGTGCAGGATGCGCTGGCGGTGAGCTTTGCGCGGATGGCGACGCGCCACGGCAGCTGGGGCAACGATCTCCACGAGTACCACAACGAGATGCACTCGCTCGAGCTGCTCAACGGACGGCTTGCGCGAGTCCGCCTGCAATTGGGCTGGCACGCGCTCGAATACGACGACTGGCTGCTGCTGGCGCTGTTCTCTACCTGCCATGACCTACGCCAGCGCGAAGCCGCGGATTTCTGGCACGACATCGGCGCCAATGAGCGCGCCAGCATCGCGGAGACCTTTCGCCTGCTCGACCAGGTGGGTTTCTCGCGCGATCGCGACGCCGAGTTCTACCTGCGGCTCGGCCTGATGATCGCCGGGTCCACCTTCGATGCGCGCCCGGCGGCGCCGAATCCTTTCAATACCGCGGAGGTCGCCTCCTCGGGCGGCTCGCTTGCGCCCAAACTGGTGACCGAGCTGGCCGAGGGACGCTCCGCGGAGGCATTCGACGCACAGACCGCCAGGCGCGCACGCCTGATGCTGATCGCGGCGGATCTCGACACCGCGAATGTCGGCGAGCCTTTCGCCTCCTTCGCCGGCAGCGCCGTGCGCCTGGTTCAGGAGCGCGAGAAGCGCGCCGGGCGTGCGCTGGACGCCACCGAGTCGGCGCTGCCGGTGTTCGATTTCCTGACCTCCGGCCAGGAACGCTATTTCTTCGAGTTGCACCGCTTCGTTTCGCCGCTGGGCCTGGAAGTGTTCGGCAGCGGCAAGAGCAACAATGCACCGAAAGTACGCTGGCAGAGCGAGCGCATGCGCGAACGCTTCCCCGGCGGACCGGCGCCGGGACTCACGGGTCAGGACGTGATCGACGTCTTCCTGCGCCTGGCCGATGAGGCCGGCTGAACCGGCGAGCGGCGGACTCCTGCTGGTTCCGGTGTCCGGCGGCGACGGCAGCGGCGAGTTGCAACGCGCGCGACTGCTGGCACGCAGCGCGCGCATCCGCTGGCCGCGCATGCCGATTGCCATCGCTGCGGCTGCCAGTTCGCTGGCGGGCTGCCGCGACCACGACATCGAATACCTGCCGCTGCCCGCTTCGCCCACTCGATGCACACGCGAGGTCGCCGCGCTGATCGCCGCCCGGCGCCCGGCACTGACGCTGTTCGACAGCACCGCACGGCCGGCACAGCTGGCCGCCGCAACCGCGGTCGGCGCCGGTGTGGTTTACCTCAGTTCGCGGCCGTCGGCACGCCGGCGCGGATTCCGGCCGGGCGCGTTCGCGCGCATCGACGAGCACTGGTCGGTCGAATTCGATCCGGACGGGCGCCTGCCGAACCTGCTGCAGCAGCTGATGCTGCGACTGCGCCCGGCACTGCGTTGGCGCGCCTTCGGCAGCCTGCACGAGACCGCGGATGCCACGCGACTGCCACCGGCCGTGCGCGATTTCGTCACTACGGGTCCATACGCCGTGTTCTGCCCGGGCGGTGGCGGCGGCCAGGTCGATGGCCTGGCATCGCCGGCGGCCTACACCCAGGCAGCCATACGCAGCGGCTTGCGCGCGGTCTGCGTGCGCGCCGATCACGCGCCCGGTTCGGCAGAGATCGACGGATCGACCCTGACGCTAGGCCCGCTGGACAATGCCGCGCTGATGGCCTTGCTCCAGGGCTGCGAGATGGCCGTGCTCGCGGCCGGCAGCCTGCTGCTCCAGGCGCTGTCCTGCGGCGCACCGTGCATCGCCGTGCCGCTCGCGGGCGACCAGGGCAAGCGACTGCGACTGCTGGCGGCGCGCGAAGCCGTCGTTGCCAGCGATGCGACCGTGACCGCGCTCGCCGACGCTGCATCGCGGCTGTGGCGGGATGCGGCGGAGCGGGCGCGGCTGCGCCGGCGCGCCAGCGCGCTCGGGCTGGCCAACGGCCTGGACGCCGCACTGGACGCGATGTCTCGTTGGCTGGGGCTAGCTACTGGCGGATGACCTCGGCGCGCATCTGCGCCAGCCGCGCAAGCAGCCGGTTCTGCACCGGCAGCGCGATCCCGGCGCGCTGCATCGCGCGCTCCACGTCCTCGACGAACCAGTTGAACTCGCGCTCGCTGATGTCCATCCCGCTGTGCGCATCTTCCATCGGCAATCCGGTGTACTCGCAGGGTCCGTCGGCGACCATGCAGACCTGCTCGATCAGGCGCTCGCGGAAGTACTCGGTCTCGGTCTGCGCGAACAGCTCGCCGATGCGCGGATCGGCCTTGACCTCGACGATGATCGCGTCGACCAGCGTGGTGACGCCGTCCTGGCCACCGAGGGCGTCGTAGAGCGAAGTCTTCGGCATGCTCGCGCAGGCGGCCAGCAGCAATGCGAGCAGACCCGCCAGCCAGCGCCTCATGGCGCGGATCCCTGCAGGCTGAGGTAGTAGCCGCGCTGCCCGGGCAGGCCGCCGACCGAGCCCAGGTCGACGTGCGCGAGCGCCAACTGGAAGTGTTTCGACGGAATCCAGGCGACGAACACATCGCGCCAGTCGTCCTCGCGCGCGAACTCCAGGCGATCGGGCTTGGCGCGGTACTCGGCGCCGACCAGCCAATCGGCGCTCAGGAACACCGCAAGGCTGCCCTCGAGCGTCCAACTCCGCTCATCGCTGAAGCCGGCCAGGCCCAGCTGGTGCGCTTCGGTCGAGCGCAGCGTCAGGCTGGCAAGCGTGCGCCGGCTGCCGATGCCATCGATCCACAACTTGCTCGCCGCAAGGTACACATCCAGCCCGCGGTCGTCCTCGGCCGAGGCGAGATCGACCAGGTCGGCGTCCCGCGAGCGCTTCCATTGCACGCCCAGAGCCAGCTGCGGCGCATTCCCGTAGACCAGGTCGCCCGCGAGACGGAGCTTCGCGCCGATCACATCGGTATCCAGCCGCGCATCCGGCCACAGCCCACGTTCGACCAGGCCATCGAGGCCCAGCGACATCCGCGCGAACGACAGCTCCAGCCGGTTGCGCCAGCCGAGTGCAACCGCGGCCGCGCGCACGTCGAAATCGCCGGTATCGATGACGCTGCCGGCGGCCGACAGGTCCCACTCGCGCCCCTCGCTGTGGCCGGCGATCGTCGCCCACGGCACCAGACCGCCGCCCGCCGCGCCCTCCAGCGACACGAGGCCGCCGCTGCCGCGCAAGCGGCCATCGGCGGCGCTGGCATCCAGCGCCAGCAGCAGGCATGCGCAGCACCAGCGAAGTCGCATCCGTCATCCACTCGCGTAGAGTCCCGGCTGGATTGTAGCCGGCGGACGAAGGCCTTGAGCGACCCCCATACCCACGGCATGCAGGTGTACCTGGTCGGCGGCGCGGTGCGCGACCGCCTGCTCGGGCGCGCCGCGGGCGATCGCGACCATGTGGTCGTCGGCAGCACGCCGGAGGCCATGGTCGCAGCCGGTTTCCGCCCGGTCGGCGCGGATTTCCCGGTGTTCCTGCACCCGGTCACGCAGGAGGAGTACGCGCTGGCACGCACCGAGCGCAAGAGCGGGCGCGGCTATGCGGGCTTCACCTTCCACACCGGCGCCGAGGTGACGCTGGAAGACGACCTGCGCCGGCGCGACTTCACGATCAATGCGATCGCGCAGGACGCCGACGGACGCCTGGTTGATCCTTTCGACGGTCGCGGCGACCTGGAGCGGCGGCTGCTGCGGCATGTCTCGGACGCCTTCGTCGAGGACCCGGTGCGGGTGCTGCGCGCGGCGCGCTTTCTCGCGCGCTTAACCCCGCTCGGATTCCGCCTGGCGCCGGAGACCCGCGAACTGATGCGCGCGATGGTGGTCAATGGCGAGATCGACCACCTGGTGCCCGAGCGCGTCTGGCAGGAACTGCGCCACGGGCTCACCGAGGCGCAGCCGAGCGCCTTCCTGGCCACGCTGCGCGAGTGCGGCGCGCTCGCACGGCTGTTCCCGGAGATCGATGCGCTGTACGGCGTGCCGCAGCGCGCCGAGTTCCACCCGGAGATCGACACCGGGATCCACCTCGAAATGGTCCTCGACCAGTGCCCACGGGTGGCGCCGGGCGACGACCTTGTCGCCTGGGCAGCCTTGGTGCACGACCTCGGCAAGGCGCTGACGCCGCGCGAGGAATGGCCGCGACATGTTGCCCACGAACACCGCGGCCTGGCGCCTGCGCAGGAACTGGCGACACGCCTGAAGGTGCCCGCCGAGCACCGCGACCTGGGCCTGCTGGTGTGCGAACACCACCTGGCGATGCACCGATTGGACGAACTGCGGCCGACCACCCTGATGAAGCTGATCGAGCGCCTCGACGGCTTGCGCAAACCCGAGCGCGTGCGCCGCTTCGCGCTCGCCTGCGAGGCCGACCACCGCGGCCGCCTGGGGCTGTCGGATCGCCCGTATCCGCAGGGTCAGGCCTTGCTCGCTGCGCTCGCCGCCGCTCGTTCGGTCAATGCCGCGGCGTTGGTCGAGCGCGGGCTCAGCGGTCCCGCGCTCGGTGAGGCGCTGCGGCAGGAGCGCGTCGCGGCGATCGCGCAGGTGCGCGGCTCCGCCTGAGTTCCCCGGGTGCCCGCGCCGTCCATCGGCGCCGCAAGCGTGCGTTGCTGGTGCATTGCGCGCCGTCTACCATCCCGGCCACACGATTCGTCCGGCCGCGACGCATCGCCCGGTCCGCGGAGTTGCCCATGTCCGACGCCAGCGACACCGAGCAGAGCCGCCAGCGGCGCGAACTGCGCTCCTTCCTGTTCCTGACCGTGGTGCTGTTCCCGCTGCTGGCGGTGCTGGTGGTCGCGAGCTTCGCTGCCATGATGTGGATCTGGCATATGATCGTTGGGCCGCCTGGCGGCTGAGCAGCGCAGCCGCGTCCCGCATTCGTCGTTTCGTTTGGCCACAAGGCACAATGGCAGCCGCGATGACGACATGCCCTTGACATACGCCCGCTTGCATCCGCGCGGCCCGACCGCCACACTTCGTGATGTAGAGGGGAGTAGCTTTTCGCGAACTGGTCGTCATCACGCGTGCAACCGCACGCCGGCCACTCGGCGCATCGCCAGATGCGCAAGCAAGACCTCGACCGCACCGCGTGCGCATGGGCCGGCTGCTGACCGGCCCATTCGCCGTTGCAGGTCGAGGGGGGTCCTCGTCCGGGTGCGGATGCATCAATGCACGGGCGGGGCTGCATGGAAACGATCGGTACCTGGTGGATGTGGGCGGGCTTCACCGTCCTGGTGATCGTCGCACTCATCATCGACCTGCTGGTCATGCGCCAGCAGGGCGCGCACAAGGTCTCTTTCCGCGAGGCGCTGCAGTGGTCGCTGGTCTGGATCGGCCTGGCGCTGGCCTTCAATGCGGCGCTCTGGTGGTATGTCGATTCGGTCGGCGGGCGTGAGTTGGCCAACACGAAGGGCCTGGAATTCCTGACCGGTTATCTGGTCGAGAAATCGCTGGCGGTCGACAACATCTTCGTGTTCCTGATGATCTTCAACTTCTTCGCGGTGCCGCTCGAGTACCAGAAGCGCGCGCTGATCTTCGGCGTGATCTGCGCCATCGTGCTGCGCGCGCTGATGATCCTGCTCGGCGCCTTCCTGATCGCCAAGTTCCACTGGATCTTCTACGTCTTCGGCGCCTTCCTGCTGATCACCGGCGTCAAGATGGCGCTGGTCGCGGACGAGAAGCCGGACCTGGAACAGAACCCGGTGATCCGCTGGGTGCGCAAGCACATGAAGATCACCACCGAGTTCGATGGCGAGAAGCTGCTGACTCTGCGCGACGGCGTACGCTACGCCACCCCGCTGCTGCTGGTGATCCTGATGATCGGCGTCACCGACGTGATCTTCGCGGTCGATTCGATCCCGGCGATCTTCGCGATCACCAGCGACCCGTTCATCGTGCTGACCAGCAATGTGTTCGCGATCCTCGGCCTGCGCGCGATGTACTTCATGCTCGCCGACATGGCCGACCGCTTCCATTTCCTCAACTATGGCCTGGCCGCCGTGCTGTCTTTCATCGGCATCAAGATGCTGATCATGGACTTCTACAAGATCCCGATCGTGGTCTCGCTGGGCGCGGTGTTCGTGCTGGTGGCGGGCTCCATGGTCGCCTCGCTGCTGATCCCGGCCAAGCCCGAGCGGGCGGCCTGAGGGCTCAGAACCGGATCCGGCCGCGCTTTCGCCGGCCGGGTTCGCGCGGCTTGCGGGTCCCCAGGTTCACCAGCCAGCGCATTCCCGGCCGCTGGCACAAGGGCAGGGGCTGCTGCGCGAAGCGCTCGCTGTGGGCGTTGAAGACGCTGGCCGCCAGCAGGCCGAAGTAGACCGCCGGCGCCAGCGCGAACAGGCGTAGCGGCGGCATCTCCTGCACCTTGTTGTATGCCGCAACGAACACGATAGCGATGCCGATGCCCACGCCCAGGCGCGCCACCATCCAGAACAGGGTGAAAGCATCCTCCGCCAGCGCGGACGCCCTGTGCGCTTCCAGTTCGACGTCGCCGCCCGCTGCGAACAGGCTGGTCACCACACCGAAAAGCGCCCACAGCACCCCGAGTGCGGCGTCCGGGATGGTCAGGTACGGCCCACCGGTCATGGCCACGAGGATCAGGATCAGGGCGCCCTGGCGGCCGAAGTGGCGCACCCGCTCGCGCGGGGTGCGGCCCGCGCGCAGGCTCTGGGCGTAGAAGTACTGGAGGACGGCGATCGGCAGCTGTGCCACGGTCAGGCCGATCACCCCCAGCGAGGCATCGCGGTCGAGCACGTCGCCATCGAACACGCAGGCAAGGCACAGGGCGCTGGTTGTGAGGTAAATGCTGGACCCCATCAGGGAGGCGAGCAATCGTCGGCTGGCGGGGATCATCGGGTCGTTCCTGGGTCGTGCCGCGGATACAACGCTTCCGGGCGGGAAAAGCGGACGCAGCCAGCGCCGGCCAGGCGCGCGTGCTGAAGGCGACTGTCTAGCTCGAGTCGGGCGCCGTATCCTCCCGCGTTCACTTTCGATCGCGTGTGACTGTCATGGACAAGAGCTTCGACCCCAAGGCCATCGAGGCCCGCTGGTATCCGCAGTGGGAAGCCTCCGGTTACTTCGCGCCATCCGGCCAGGGCGAGCCCTACTGCATCCAGCTGCCGCCGCCGAATGTCACCGGCACGCTGCACATGGGCCATGCCTTCCAGCAGACCATCATGGACCTCTTGATCCGCTACCAGCGCATGGGTGGCAAGGACACGCTGTGGCAGTGCGGCACCGACCACGCCGGCATCGCCACCCAGAAGATCGTCGAGAACCAGCTCGCGGCGCAGGGCAAGAGCAAGCACGACCTCGGGCGCGAGGGCTTCATCGAGAAAGTGTGGGCGTGGAAGGAGGAATCCGGCTCCACGATCACGCGCCAGATGCGCCGCCTCGGCGCCTCCTGCGACTGGACCCGCGAGCGCTTCACGATGGACGAAGGCCTGTCCGCCGCGGTGCGCCGGGTGTTCGTGCAGTGGTATCGCGACGGCCTGTTGTACCGCGGCAAGCGCCTGGTGCACTGGGATCCGGTGCTCGGCACCGCGGTGTCGGACCTGGAAGTGGAGAACGTCGACAAGGACGGCCACCTGTGGTCGATCCGCTATCCGGCGGCCGATGGTGGCGAAGGCGTGGTGGTGGCCACCACGCGCCCGGAGACCCTGCTCGGCGACGTCGCCGTCGCGGTGCATCCGGAAGATGAGCGGTACCAGGCGCTGATCGGCCAGGCGCTGAAACTCCCGCTGACCGACCGGCTGATCCCGGTGATCGCCGACGAATACGTCGACCGCGAGTTCGGCACCGGCTGCGTCAAGATCACCCCGGCGCACGATTTCAACGACTGGCAGATGGGCCAGCGGCATGGCCTGGCGCCAATCAACATCTTCACCCTGGACGCCAAGGTCAACGACAACGCGCCGGCCGCCTACCAGGGCATGGACCGCTTCGCCGCGCGCAAGCAGGTGCTGGCCGACCTGGAAGCACAGGGCCTGCTGGTCGACACCAAGCCGCACAAGCTGTCGCTGCCGATCAGCCAGCGCTCCGAGGCGGTGATCGAGCCGATGCTGACCGACCAGTGGTTCCTCGACCTGACCCGCGACGAACTGCCCGACGGCCGCCCCGGCGGCAAGCGCGCGATCACCGACCCGGCGCTGGCCGCGGTGACCGAGGGCCACATCCAGTTCGTCCCCGAAAACTGGAAGACCACCTATGTGCAATGGCTGACCAACATCCAGGACTGGTGCGTCTCGCGCCAGCTGTGGTGGGGCCACCGCATCCCGGCCTGGTTCGACGAGGCCGGCAACATCTTCGTCGGCGAAGACGAAGCCGACGCGCGCGCGCACGCCAGCACGCCGCCGGTCGGCGCCCTGCGGCAGGACGAGGACGTGCTGGATACGTGGTTCTCGTCGGCGCTGTGGCCGTTTTCGACGCTGGGGTGGCCGGGAGAGGCGGGGGAAGGGGGCAAGGGGCAGGGGGACTGCCCTGCCGCCCAACCGGAGCCTCTTCGCGGAGTGACGAACGACGTTGCGGTCAACTCGTGCGACAGGGCTGGCCCCCTGCCCCCTGCCCCATGCCCCGCTGCTGTTCCCCAGGCCTCCTGGCCCACCGACCAACGCTTCCTCCCCTCCTCCGTCCTCGTCACCGGCTTCGACATCATCTTCTTCTGGGTCGCGCGGATGGTGATGGCGACGACCTATTTCGTCGGCCGCCGCGCGGATGGCAGCTATGAGCCGCGCTTCGTGGAACTGAAGGATCGGGTGCCCTTCCGCACGGTCTACATCAATGCCATCGTGCGCGATGCCGAAGGCCAGAAGATGAGCAAGTCCAAGGGCAACACCATCGACCCGCTGGACCTGATCGACGGCATCGAACTGGAAGACCTGGTGAAGAAGTCGACCGCGAGCCTGCTGATCCCACAGGTCCGCGAGAAGGTCGAGAAGCGCATCCGCAAGGAGTACCCGGCCGGGATCACCGCGGTGGGCGCCGACGCGCTGCGCTTCACTTTCGCGGCGCTGGCCACCCACGGGCGCACCATCAACTTCGACCTGAAGCGCTGCGAGGGCTACAAGAACTTCTGCAACAAGCTGTGGAACGCGGCGCGATTCGTGCTGCTCCAGCAGCAGGAAAAAGCAAAAGTTGAAACGGAGAACGCGATCCCGGCGATCGAAGAACCACTTGCGAAACTGGAGTCCCATATCCAGGCGATCGAACAGCGTGCAGCGGACGCCGGGCTCATCGGCCCTGCGGTCGGTGCGGCCGCGCTGCCGGCCTCGGCCGCCGACCGCTGGATCCTGACTGCGCTCTCGCGGGCGACCGCGGAGTACCACGCGCAGATCGCGGCCTACCGATTCGACCTGGCCGCGCAGGCGCTTTACGATTTCGTCTGGAACGAGTACTGCGACTGGTACCTGGAGCTGTCCAAGCCGGCGATGCTGGGCGATGACGTGGCCGCGAAGGCCGCGACCCAGCGCACCCTGCTGACGGTGCTGGACGCGGTGCTGCGCCTGCTGCACCCGATCATCCCGTTCATCACCGAGGAGATCTGGCAGCAGCTGGCGCCGATGCTCGGCAAGCGCGGATCGATCGCGACGCAGGCCCTGCCGCAGGCGACGGATTTCGCCTGCGACGAGGCCGCGGCGGCGGACATCGAGTGGCTGAAGGCGGTGCTCTCCGGCATCCGCCGCATCCGCAGCGAGATGAACATCAACCCGGCAAGGCTGGTGCCGCTGGTGCTGGAAGGCGGCGACGCGCAGGACCGTGAGCGCCACGCACGCTTCGCCTCGCAGATCGCCTTCCTCGCGCGCATCGATCCGGCAGCCATGCGCTGGTTGGCGCCCGGCGAGGACGCGCCGGCCGCGGCCGCGGCGGTCGTCGGCGAGCTGAAGCTGCTGATCCCGCTGCTCGGCCTGATCGATGTCGAAGCCGAGCTCAAGCGCCTGGCCAAGGAAATCGCCCGGCTGGAGGGTGAGATCAGGAAGTGCGAGGCCAAGCTCGGCAACGCCAGCTTCGTCGCCAATGCGCCGGCAGCGGTGGTCGAGCAGGAGAAGCAGCGCATCGCCGAATTTTCGACGACACTGGGCGGACTGCGCGAGCAGCAGCGCAAGCTGGGGGGCTGAGGCGCGCCGCGTAGCCAGGTGTGCGCGAACCACGGGCTCACCGGGTGCTTGCCGCAAGTACCCGGAGAACCGCTGCGCGGCACTCCGGGCTACGCCGATTCAGGACGTGCCGGCGATCAACGCACCGCGCTCTGCCAGTAGCGCGCGCAGCAGCGAGCGATGGCAGCGCGCTTCGTCCTCGCAATAGCACCCGAGCGAGAAGCTGGCCTGGTGGGACAGCGCCGCAAGCAAGTCCAGCGTGCGCGCCGCGTCCGGCTGCGCCATCTCGCGGCGGAAGGCGCGCTCGAAGGCCGCCCACTTGGCTGGCGTTTCGGCCTCCTGTCCCAGCTTCATGGTCTCGACGCTCGGCGCGAGGTTCGGGTACCAGACGTCGTACCAGTCCTGCCTGGCGAATTCGCTCTTGGGCACGCCCCGCGGCGGTCGCCGCACGGTGCCGATGCGCAGGCCTTCGCACGGAAGGCGCGGGGTGCCGAGGCGAAGGATGGTCAGCATGGCGGGGTGAGTGGTGAGTGGTGAGTGGTGAGTGGTGAGTGGTGAGTGGTGAGTAGAAGCCGGAGTTGCGTTGGAGTCACCTTCCTGCGGCCCTTACTCACCACTCACCACTCACTACTCACCAATAGCCTGTCTGATTTCGCCCCAAATGCTTCGTTTCCGCCACTCCCGACCGATCGGTCAGCGGTGCAATCTGCACCCACCCCGGGCAATCGTCCGGTTGCACAGCAAAGGAGCAACACCATGAACGTCCGTACGATCATTGCCGCCACGCTGATCGCCTTTGGCTCGCAGGCGATCGCCCAGGACATTGAGGATGCCGGCCCGCAGTTCATCGCTGGCAGCCAGTACTCGGCCAAGCTGAACCAGACCGCCGGGCGCTGGCAACTGTCGCCGCTCGACGCTGCCGACAGCGAGGTGCTGAGCCGCTGCCGCCAGCAGGTCTACCTGCCGCAGGGTGTGTGGCTGCTCAACCGCGACCGCCACGGCAACCTGGAGCTGCAGGCGCCGTCCGGCACCGCGCTGCCCCCTGGCCACAAGGGCCGCGTGCAGCTCGTCGCCTGCGAAGCCGCCGGCGCCCAGCCCAATGCACTGCGCGCACCGTCCCAGCTGGTCGACTGGCTGGCAGAGCATACTGGCGCGGTGATGGTGGATCGCTGAGGGCTTGAGAGCGGGGGAAGGGGCAGGGGGCGGGGGACCTGCCCTGGGGCACAGTCGGACAGTGCGCCGGGTTTGTTGTTCCAGAGCCCCGCCCCGCCCCGCCTCAGGCAACGCCTGCGCCCCAAGCAAGTCCCCCTGCCCCCTGACCCCTGCCCCGCTTTTGCTGTTCCGACATCGGGAGCCCCAAATGCCCGCCACCGAATCCCCCCTGCTCCGCCTCGGCATCCTGGCGCTCGACGGCTGCATGCTGTCGAGCGTTGCCAGCCCGATCGATGCGCTGCGCGTCGCCGAGAAGGTGGCGCAGCTGCGCAAGCCCAGCCTGTCGCCGCGTTTCGTCACCGAGGTGGTCAGCGCGCGCGGGCAGACCCAGATCCGCACCAGCACCGGGCTGGTCCTGGACGGGATCCGGCCGGCGTCGATGAACTTCGACGTGGTGCTGGCGCCCGGCATCCTCGCCGACGATGCTTCCGGGCTCTGTGCGCGAGCGGGCGAGTTCGATGTCGAGGCGGAATACCTGCGCCGGCTGCATGCGGCCGGCGTGCGCGTGGCGGGCTCGTGCAGCGGCACCTTGTTGCTGGCCAAGAGCGGCTTGCTCGATGGGCGCCGCGCGACCACCAGCTGGTGGCTCGGCGCGACCTTCCGCAAAGCCTTTCCGCGGGTGCAACTCGACACCGACCAGATGATCGTAGACGACGGCGGCGTGATCACCACTGGCGCCGCCACCGCGGTGCTCAACCTGGTGATGCGGCTGGTCGCGGAAGTCGCCGGCGAGGACCTCGCGCAGCAGGTCGGCCACATGCTCGCCTTCGACGCCGAGCGCCAGAGCCAGGCGCCCTACATCAGCCTGGCACTGATGGAACGACCACGCACCTCGCTCGCCGAGAAGGCCGAGAAATACCTGCGCACCGCCATCGACAGCGAGGTCAGCGTGGCCGCGCTGGCCGAGCACTGCGGCACCAGCGAGCGCAGCCTGCTGCGCCACTTCAAGGAACACTACGGCGTCAGCCCGCTGGAACACATCCAGCGCCTGCGCGTGGAGCGGGCCAAGGCGCTGCTGGAAACCACCCACCTCAGTTTCGACGAGGTGGTCGAACGCTGCGGCTATTCGGATGTGTCGAGCTTCCGCAAACTGTTCAAGCGCGCCACCACTCTGACCCCGGCCGACTACCGCGAACGCTTCCGCCTGCGCGCGCGGCATTGACGTCCGGGCGCCGAAAGATCCGTTCAACGCAAAGACGCAAAGGGCGCAAAGGAACGCAGAGAGAAGCGATGTGTTTCTCCGCGGCCTGCGCGTCTCCGCGTTGGACGGTGGCTCTGTCGCCACCGAATCCTTCTCTCCACGGACGGGGGATGTGCTTGATCCCTCGAGTGCTGGGTCCGGCGGCGGGCAAATCATTCCGTCACAGTTGGCGGAGATGAATGAAACATGAAAACACCTAGAATCCCCGCCCCCGTTGCGTGGCCGATGGCGTCCCAAATGACCGTTTCCCGATTGATCCTGGCCGCCGCACTGGCGCTGGCCGCGTCCGGCGTGCGCGCCGATGCAACCTATCACCCGCTCGCCAACGGCAGTTTCCAGCAGAACTGGACGAACACGGGCCTGATCGTTACCAATGACGACTGGAGCGGCGTCACCAGTCTCGAAGGCCATCTTGGCGACGGCTTCTCGCGTCCCGTCGGAACCGACCCCAGCACTGTTCTGGCGTTTGGGACTGGCACTCTGGATGTCAACGCAAACAACAGCGATCCATCCAATGCCTCTTCTGGCGGCGTATATGAGGTGGACGGGGGCGCGGTGATCGCCGGGAATCCCACCGTCGCATTTCAAGGAAGCGGAACCGCAGATGCTCCCTTCCTGCTGTTGCGAGTGAACACCTCCGGGTGCAGCAACATCGGCGTCAGTTACACGCTTCGCGATATCGACACGGTTTCCACCGCCATCCAGCCTGTTGTCCTCCAGTCGCGCGTCGGCGAGAGCGGCAATTTCGCAGTGGTGGTCGGCACGTTCGTCGCGAACGCCAATAATGGGGCGACGACCGCAGGCTCCGCGACCCTCGCTGCAGGTCTCGAAAACGAAGCCCAGGTGCAGTTGCGGTGGATCACGACCGATGCGACCGGCTCCGACGCCATGATCGGCATCGACGACATCCAGGTCACCGGAAACTGCGCGGACAACCCGCCCACCGTCGCGTCCACCGTCCCCACGAATGGCGCCACCGGCATCGCTGCCGGCGCCAACTTGAGCGTGCAGTTCAGCGAGGCGGTGACCACCAACGCCAGCTGGTTCACGCTCAACTGCGCCACCAGCGGCACGGTGAGCGTGTCCGAGTCCGGCAGCGGCAATGCGCGCACGCTGGATCCCGCGCCCCTGCTGACGCCGAGTGAGCTGTGCACGGCGACGATCACCGGCACCCAGGTCCTCGACGAGGACGGCACGCCGGATGCGATGGCGGCCAACTACCAATGGACCTTCACCGTGGCACCGGATGTCGCGCCGACGGTCACCGGCAATTCACCGGCGAACGGCGCCAGCGGCGTGAGTCCGACCAGCAACCTTTCGGTCGACTTCAGCGAGCCGGTCACCACGGGCGGCGGCTGGTTCGCACTGAACTGCGCGACCAGCGGCAGCGTCACCGTGACCGAGTCTGGCAGCGGCGCGAGCCGCACTCTGAATCCGGATGACAATCTTGCATCGGGAGAACTGTGCACCGCGAGCATCACTGCCGCGAGCGTGGTCGACCTGGACGGCACGCCGACGCCCATGGCGGTCAATTACCAATGGACCTTCACCGTGGCAGTCGACAACCCGCCCACGGTGGCCAGCACCTCGCCGGCGAACAGCGCCGCGAGCGTGCCGATCGGTGCCAACCTGATCGTCAACTTCAGCGAACCGGTCAGCGTCAGTGGCAGCTGGTACTCGATCAATTGCGCGGTCTCCTGCGCGCACACCGGCGTGGTCAGCGGCGGCCCGACCACCTACACCATCAACCCGGCCCCGGACTTCGACGCGCTCGAGTCCTGCAGCGTGACGCTGACGGCCGCGCTGGTCCTGGATCAGGACGGCACGCCCGATCCGCTGACCTCGAACTACGTGTGGACCTTCACCACTGCTGAAGGCGCGGGCGACTACTACGCCAGCATCGACGCCAGCACGGCGGCCACGCTGCGCACCACGCTGCATGCGCTGATAGATGACCACGTGGCGTATCGCTACTCGATAGGCACGAACAACTGCAACCTCTCGAGCCCGAGCACCGCCGAATGCGATGTCTGGGACATCCTCGAAGCCGCGGAGCAGGATCCAAACAACTCAGCACGCATCCTCGACGTTTATCGCAATCGCAGCTACGCCAAAATCACCGACCGTTCCGGTAATACTGGAGCAACGACCTACAACCGCGAACACACTTGGCCAAACTCGCTCGGTTTCAATGACTTGCAGGGCGTCGATGGCAACAATAATCCGTACTCTCCCTATGTGGACGGCCACATGCTCTATGCCTCGGCCTCCGACTACAACCAGAACCGCGGTAACAAGCCCTTTGACAATTGCAACGCCGGTTGTGGCGAAAACCCCACGGACGACAACAACGGCTTCGGCGGCGGCACAGGCGTCTACCCCGGCAACTCCAATTGGGTCCAGTCGCCGGATGGCAACACTGGCACCTACGAGGTGTGGGGCCATCGGAAAGGCGATATGGCCCGAGCAATTCTCTATATGGATGTTCGCTACGAGGGCGGCAGTCATGCAAATGGCCAGCCAGAGCCCGACCTGATCGTCACGAACAATCGTTCGCAAATCCAAATCACCGCGAGCGGCTTGGTGGCGGCGCAGGGCTACATGGGCATCCTCGACACCCTGCTGCAGTGGCATTTTGCCGATCCGCCAGACGAAGGCGAAATCCTGCGCAATTCGCTGGTGCAGAACTTCCAGGGCAACCGTAACCCCTTCATCGACCACCCCGAATGGGCGGCCTGCCTGTGGCAGAACAACTGCGCCCCGGCGACCGTTCCCGACGCGCCGACCGGCCCGGTGGCGGTTGCCGGCCACCAGCGTGTGACCGTGAGCTTCACGCCGCCGGTCAACAACGGTGGCAGCACGATCACCAGCTACACCGCCACCTGCGGCGGCCAGAGCCAGAGCGGCCCGGCTTCGCCGATCACGGTGACCGGCCTGACCAATGGCGTGCAGGTGAGCTGCACGGTGATCGCGACCAACGCGGTTGGCAACAGCGTGCCGTCGACCGCATCGAACCCGGTGACGCCGGCACCGACGGTGCCGGATGCGCCCACTGCCGTGGTCGCGACGCGTGGCGATGGCCAGGTGGTCGTCGCATTCGCAGCGCCGCAGAATGACGGGGGCAGCGCGATCCTCAACTACACCGCGACCTGCGGCGCGCAGAGCGGCATGGGCGTCACTTCGCCGGTGGTAGTCCTCGGCCTGACCAACGGGGTGCCGGTCAGCTGCACGGTGGTCGCCACCAACGGCTTCGGCCCCAGCTTGCCGTCGACCGCTTCCAACACGGTCACGCCGGCCGGCGCTCCCGGGGCACCGACCAATGTGATCGCCACCGCCGGCAATGCGCAGGTCAGTGTTGCCTTCAGCTTCCCGAACGCCAACGGCAGCCCGATCACGAGCTACACCGCCCAGTGCACCGGCAGCGCCACCTTCACCGGCCCGAGTTCGCCCATCGTGGTCACCGGCCTGGCCAACGGCACGCCAGTGACCTGCACCGTGTTCGCCACCAATGGCGTCGGCAACGGCACAGCATCGGCGCCGTCCAACACGGTGACCCCGGCCACCGTGCCGGGCGCGCCGACGGCCGTGGTCGCGAGCGCGGGCAGCGGCCAGGTCACCGTGGCGTTCTCGCCACCGGCCAGCAATGGCGGCAGCGCGATCACCGGCTACACCGCCACCTGCGGCGCGCAGAGCCAATCGGGCGCGGGTTCGCCCATCGTGGTCTCCGGATTGACCAACGGCGTGCCGGTCACCTGCACGGTCATCGCGACCAATGGCATCGGCAACAGCCCGGCATCGGCGCCTTCGGGGACCGTCACACCGAGCGAAGGGATCTTCGCCAACGGCTTCGAATAGGGCGCGACGCGCGGGTCCGGGTAAGTCCGGACCCGCGCTCAGCCGTCTGCCCTGCCCGCTTCCACCTGCACGCCGCGGCCGTCGTCGATGACCGCGGCGCTCACCAGGATCGCACTGCAGCAGTGCTGGCAGTCTTCGATCCACTGCTGGTCGCCCAGGGTCAGGTCGACCTGACTCCGGTGCACCTGCCAGCAGTGCGGGCACTCGAATTCGATAGCCGCATCCAAGGGCCGCTGGCGCGGATCGCGCCCTGGCTCGAACACCGGCTCCAGACCGTACAGGGCATCCACGCTCTCACTGTCCAGGTTGAGCGCGCGGCCCAGCCAGGGAGCAGGATCGGCGTGGGTCCGCGGCTTCATCCCAGGGTTTTCGCCACCGCGAGGTATATCGCCGGGATCGCCAGCAGCAGCGGGATCTCGTTGTACCAGCGAAAGAACACCGACGAGGGCAGCTTGCCGCCCGCCGCCGCGCGCTTGAGGTAGCGGCCGGTCGCGATGTAGTAAAACAGCAGGATTGCGACCAGGCTCAGCTTCACGTGCATCCACGAGCCGCCGATCTTGAAGTGCAGCCAAAGGGTGGCGCCGAACAGCACCATGATGCCGAACATCATGTGGCCGAAGCCGTACAGGCGGCGGCCCATCAGCACCAGGCGCTCGCGCAGCAGCGCGTTGTCCCCGACCTCGGCGATGTTGACCAGGATGCGCGGCAGGTAGAACACCGAGGCCATCCAGGCGATCACGAACAGGATGTGGAAAGTCTTGATCCAGGGGTAGCTCATGGCAGCACTCGCTTGCTCGAATCCTTGCAGACTGCCACGGGCCCGTCAGCGCGCAAAGCGGTGGTGTGTCAACGCCGCTGGACCCCGACGGGTATGGCGGCAACCCGTGCGTACTCGCCTTCGAGCAACATTTGCGGCCGGGCCAACACCGCGAGGGCGAGGGGCGTCGCGTCCTGGCCGAAGAAGGGCTCGCCGGCAACCATCAGCGTAGGCACCCCGAACACACCGGCAGCCAGCGCTGCCTCGGTGCTCGCTCGCAGCGCATCCTTGACCGCTGGTTCTCCCAGGCGGGACGCGTCGACACCGAGTTCCGCCAACAGGGGCGCCAGATCCTCGATCGCCTCGGCCGCGTGTCCGTCGCGCCAGATGTGGCGAAACACCGCCTGCACCGCGTCCACGCCCGATCCCGCCGCCACGATCAGCCGCAGCGCCGCGAGCGGGTTGAAGGGGTGCCGTGGCGGGAATCGCAGCGGCACGCCCAGTTCCTGCGCGCGCCAGAGCACGTAGCGGTAGGTGAACTCGCGCTTCCCGGGAATCTCGGCGGGGCCCAGTTGCCCGCGGTGCGCGAGCACCGCGCCGAGCACCACCGGCCGCGGCTGCAGCGCAATCTCCGGGTGGTCGCGCCGCAGCGCCTCTAGCTGCAGGTAGGCGAAAGGCGAGATCACATCGAAGTACCAGGGCAGCGGTGTCATGGGCGTGATGTTCCTCTTCCGATCCCGCTACGCTACACCCAAGTCGGCCCGGCGCGGCTCCATTCGATACCTCGCTCGCCGTGCATGCCGTAGATTGCGCGCCTCGAATTCCCGGAGCCGCCGATGCGTACGCTGTTGCTGCTGCTGTTGCGCTTCTACCAGCGGTTCATCAGCCCGCTGCTCGGACAACGCTGCCGCTTCTACCCGAGTTGCTCGCACTACGCCGCAGAAGCCATCGCCCGCCATGGCGCGCTGCGCGGCAGCTACATGACGATATGTCGCGTCGGGCGCTGCCATCCCGGCTGCGAGGGCGGCAACGATCCCGTGCCGCTGGTGTTCACCTGGAAGCCTTGGAAGCGGTGAGTAGTGAGTGGTGAGTAAAACCCGGAGTTTCCCGCGGTGCTTGCGGGGAGCCGACCAGAAAAAACGGGTGCTACTCACCACTGCTTACTCACTACTCACTGCTTCTCCAGCACCATCGGCACCGGTCCGAAGCGCGGCTGCGGCAGGTAGTGGTCGATCAGCAGGAAGGCAAATAGCGCCGCGAGGTAGAGGATCGAGTAGTTGAAGGTCTTCAGCGCGAACAACTCGTCCGGGGGGTCCATCAGGCGGATCGCGTAGTAGAGGAAGCCCGCACCCAGCACCAGCGCGCCGCCGAGGTAGAAGAAGCTGGCCATCCCAGTGAGGTAGGGAAGCAGGGTGACGATCACCAGGATCACGGTGTAGGCAAGGATGTGCCAGCGCGTGACCGTGACGCCGTGGGTGATCGGCAGCATCGGAATCGACACTTTCTCGTAGTCGGCTCGGCGAAAAATCGCGAGCGCCCAGAAGTGCGGTGGGGTCCAGATGAAGATGATCAGGAACAGCAGCAGGGCGTGCGGATCGAGCGTGCCGGTGACCGCGGTCCAACCAAGCACCGGCGGCGCCGCGCCCGCCGCACCGCCGATCACGATGTTCTGTGGCGTGGCGCGCTTGAGGAACAGGGTGTAGACCACCGCGTAGCCGATCAGCGAGGCGAAGGTCAGCACCGCGGTCAGCACATTCACCCACAGCGACAGCATCGCCATGCTGATCCCCGCGAGCACCAGCGCAAAGGCCAGCGCCTGCTTCTCCGTCAGGCGCCCGCGCGGCAGCGGGCGGTACATCGTGCGCGCCATCTGCGCATCGATGCGCGCATCCAGGATCTGGTTGATGGCGGCGGCACCGGCGGCCGCCAGCCAGATGCCGATACTGCCGATCAGCAGCACGCGCCAACCGGGCAGCTCCGGCGTCGCCAGGAACATCCCGACCACCGCAGTGAACACGATCAGCATGACCACGCGCGGCTTGGTCAGCGCCCAGAAATCCGCCAGGGATTCGGCCAGTGCGTTCATGTACCGACCTTGCTCCAGCGCAGCAGGTGGGCGACGTCTTTGCGCACGTCGGTCGGATCGGCGTCCATGCGATAGCGCATCATCGCGTTGCCGAGCGGATCGATCAGCGCCACCGCGCCCTCCGGCAGCGACAGCGCGGCGGCGATCGCATCGGCGGGTTGCCACGGTGCGTACGGCGCTTCCACTGCGCCGCCCGGCGCGGGCCAGGCCAGCATCTGCACGCGATCCATCTCCTTGCCCTGGGCCTCGCGGATGCGGCCGATCAACTGGATGCGCCGGGTGCATCCAGCATCGCACTGCGCGGGCACCCGCACCAGCACCGTCCAGCGATGGCCGTCGGCCACGGCGCTGGCATCGCCCAGCGCCGGCAACGCGATGACGGGTTTGATCAAATCACCGCGATTGCGCGTGCTTTCCGGCTCCCAGTGGAACCAGCGGGTCTGCATCAACGTGGCCAGCAGCGCCGGCAGCGCGAAAGCGACGATGATCAATACAAGTTGCAGGCGGCGTTTGTTCATGGCTGTGGCTTGCGGGTCCGGCCGCGCCAGGCGCGCAGCGCAAGCACGGCATAGATGATCAGGATGGTCAGGGAGAGGCCGAACCACTGCACCGCATAGCCGCGGTGGCGCTCGGGCGGCAACATGCCGGCGCGGATGCTTGCGGCGCGCGGCGTGTCCAGATCCTCGAGCACGAAGTCTAGCAGCGGCAGGCCGAGGCGGGACTGCAGCTCTGCGAGGTCGATGCGCGTGACCAGCAGTGGCCAGCCGGTTTCCTGCGCAGCGCCGAGTGCCATCCCGGCCCCGGGCGGGTCGAGCAAAACGCCCTTCAGCACGATATCGCCCGCGGGAGCATCGGCCTGGGGCAATGCCTGGGTGCGATCCGGGCGCGCCAGCCAGCCGCGATCGACCAGCAACAGCCGCTGTTCGGTCGCCAGCAGGAACGGGACATATGCGCGCACGCCGGGGCGGCCCTGCTGCAGCTGGTTGTCGAGCAGCACCTGGTGCTCGGGCAGGAACCGTCCGCTCACCTCGACCGCGCGGAAGCGCCATCCACTCCCCGGCGGCAGGCGCTTCAGCTCGACCAGCTCCGAGGCCTGGCCGCGCTCGATGCCGGCCAGCAGCGCCTCCTTCTCCCGCGCCCGCTGCAGCTGCCAGTGTCCGAGCTGAGCGAGACCGCCGGCCACCAGCAGCGCGAGCAGCGCGAACCCAAGCAGCCTGCGAGTCAGGGGCGAGCGGGGATCAGCGGCCGGGTTCATGCTCGTTCACCGTGCGCCAGCGGAGGGCGGCGTAGACTCATCGCTTCGTCGTCAAACGCCCGTCGAGGCGCATTGCCATGGTCAAGCTGGGAATCGTGCTGTTCCTGGGATTCATCGTCTACAACCTGGGAGCGGGTTGCTACTACATGCTCACCGATCAGGGTAAATCCGATCGCGTGGTGCGAGCGCTGTCCTGGCGCATCGGCCTGTCGATCCTGCTGTTCGGCCTGATTGCGCTCGGCATTTACACCGGCGTGATCCAACCGCACCAGGTGATGCGCTACGGCAACTGAGGGACTCCCCGAGAGCAACTGCCCCGATACGAAGACCCTGGAAACGACGACGGCCCCAAACGGGGCCGTCGTAGCATTGCGGCTGGCTGCCTGGATCAGGCTTTGCCGGCTGCCGGCTTGGCCGCCGGGGCCTGCACGCGCATGGTCGGCTGCGGACCACCGCCAACGCGGGCGCCGGTTGCGAAGTAGTCGTGCAGGTCGTGCGCGAACTCGTCGAACTGACCCAGCGTCACGCGATTGGCGCGGACGAAGAAGTTGTAGGCGAGTACGGACGGAATGGCGACGCCCAGACCGATACAGGTCATGATCAGCGCCTCGCCCACCGGGCCGGCAACCACGTCCAGGGAGGCCTGGCCGGACGCACCGATCTTGATCAGCGCGTTATAGATGCCCCACACGGTGCCGAACAGACCGACGAAGGGCGCGGTGGAACCCACCGAGGCCAGCCAGGTCAGGCCGTTCTCGAGCTTGGCGCTCTCGCGGCTGACGACCTGACGCAGCGCGCGGTCAATGAATTCGCTGCGGTTCAGCGCTTCGACAAGGCGGCTGCCTTCGTTCTTGGCGTGATGCGCGGCGGCGTTGGCGCATTCCAGCGCAATCTTCGAGAACGGCTCATTTGCCGGCTGCGCTTCCATCGCGCGGATCGCTTCCTGCGGATTGGTGGTCTGCCAGAAGGTCTCGATCACCTTGTGGGCGCGCGAGCGGATGCCGAAGTTGCGCATCGTAGCCGTGGCGATGTACCAAACCGTTCCGATGAACATGATAGCCACGACTGCGAACACGAACTTCGCGACAAAGTCGGAAGCCTGCCAGAGGTGCATCAAACCCATTTGTTCCATGACCAAGCCTCGTCAGATCTGATTCGAGCCGCGAAACAGGGCGCTTCGCGGAGCGCGCTATCCTACACAGGATGACGGCCGCGCTTCCAGTGGTCCGACCGACGGAAATTCGATGATTCATCCTGTTTGTACGCACCCGCGAACGGCGCTCAGCGTCAACCTCAACAAGGTCGCGCTATTGCGCAACTCCCGCGGCGGCACGCTGCCCGATCCGATGGCAGCCGCGCGCACCGCGATTGCGGCCGGATGCCAGGGGATCACCCTGCACCCGCGACCGGACCTGCGTCATGCGCGCCCCGACGATTCGCACGCGATGCGCGCGCTGTGCACCTCGGTTGAGTTGAACCTTGAGGGCAATCCCTACGCGGGGCCCGATGGGCGCTACCCGGGTTTCATGCAACTGCTGGAGGCATGCCGCCCGGAACAGGCGACGCTGGTGCCGGATGGCGACGCTCAACTGACCTCGGACCATGGCTGGGATTTGCGCGCCGAGGGCCCGCGCCTGCGCCCGCTGATTGCGCGGCTGCGCGATGCCGGGATCCGTGTGAGCCTGTTCCTGGACGTCGATTCGCCCGACATCGAACGCGCCGCCGAGATCGGCGCACAGCGCATCGAGTTGTACACCGGCCCGTATGCGCATGCAGCGCTCACCGGCAATGCCAGCATGCATCTCGACGCCTGCGCACGCGCCGCTGAACGCGCCGCTGCGGCAGGTCTTGAGCTGAACGCCGGGCATGACCTCGACCAACGCAACCTCGGCCCACTGCTGCGTCATGTGCCATCCGTCCGCGAGGTTTCGATTGGCCACGCGCTGATCGGCGAGGCACTCTACGACGGGCTGGAACTCACGGTGCGCCGCTACCTCGGGGTGATCGCAGCGAACTGAGGGACACCAGTGCCGCGACGAAGCCCTGTCCGCCCCACTCGGCCGAACAGGGCTCGGTCGGATCAGTCTGATCAGTCGAGGCCTACCCTGGCGACGCCAGCGCGCTTGCCGAGCGCCATGAGGCTGGCGACCGTCTCGAAACGCACGTCTTCGCCGGCCGCAATGCGGAATTCAGGCTGCTCCTTCGCTGGCAGGCGTCCCGCCACCTGCATGCGCGCGGCGAGCATCGCTTCGGACATCAGTTCGCCGTCGAGCGTGAGCCGTACCTGGCTTCCGATTGCCTCGACACCGATCTCGTGGCGGGCGGAGATCGTCGCCGGATCCGGGCCCTGCTGCTGGTTCGGCAAAGGCAGGCGGTGGGACAACATCGGCGCGGCGATCATGAAGATGATCAGCAGCACCAGCATCACATCGATCAGCGGGGTGGTATTGAGGTCCACCATCGGGACAGCAGCATGCTCTTGCACCATGTCCGGCTCCGGTCTCGACGCAAGCTTGCGTCGTCACCAGCGTACTCCTGGGCTGAACGGCACCAAGCCGCCGGAGTCAGGTCATTCAGGTGCCAGCAGGGAAAACCAGCCTGAGCAGTCGGGCACGGCCTGAAAGCTGGCGCCTCGGCTCCAACCCGCGCAGCGCCCGCTCTTCTTTTTCCGTTTTCCCTTTTCCGGTTTCTTTTTCCCGGACACACAAACGACAACGCCGGGCAGTGCCCGGCGTCTTCGCGCAACCGAAAGCCTCGAACTCAGTTCGGCGCGGGCGGCGCCGGACCACCACCGCCGGAGGGCGTGGCGAGATTGTCGAAACCGATAGGCTCCACGCGCGAACGCTTGGCCGCCGCGAGGATGTTGGCCAGCGCCTGGTAAGGCACGGTCTCATCGGCTTCCAGCTTGTACTCGGGCTGGTCGTCCTTGATCTTCTTGCCGACTTCGCGGAACTCGGCGAACAGCACTTCCTGGCTGATCGGATCGTTGTTCAGGCGAATCTCGACCGCGCCGCCGAGATCACGTAGTTCGAGGCGCTTCTGCTCGATCTTGCTCTTGTCGGCCGGATCGGTCGACTGCTGCGGCAGGTTGATCCGCACTTTATGCGCCAGCAAGGGCGCCGTGATCATGAAAATGATGAGCAGCACCAGCATCACGTCGACCAGCGGCGTGGTGTTGATGTCGACCATCGGCGAACTGCCGGCGCCGCCACTGCTTGGACCCGCACTCATACCCATGTTGAGATCTCCTGCTCGCCGTGCTTATTCGCCGGGCGCGGTGACAAAACCAATCTTGCTGATGCCCTTGCGCTTGGCCAGATCGAGCGCGGCGCGGACGTGCTTGTACTGCACGCTGCGATCGCCACGGATCTTGATTTCCGGCTGCGGCTTCTTGGCCGCTTCCAGCGCAAGGCGTGCTTCCAGGCCATCGATGCCGATCGGGTCATCGACCCAGTAGTACTGCACCATGCCGTTGCCCTTGTCCTGAATGTTCAGGGTGACCGCGCGTTCTTCGGTCGAATCGGGCTCGTTGGCTGCCTCGGGGATCGAGATCGGCACCTTGTTCTGCATCAGGGGCGCCGTGATCATGAAGATGATCAGCAACACCAGCATGACGTCGACCAGCGGCGTCGTGTTGATGTCGGTCATCGGGTTGGCGTTCTGCTGGCCGCCACCGCCGGTACTCATGCCCATCGTGTATTCCTCACCGGGCGGCCGCACACGGCGGCCGCATTCAGACTATGACGATCAACCAGTGCTCGGCAGGTGCTGCTTGGTGCCGTACTTCTGCCCGCGCACGCGATTGCCGGTGGCGAAGTAGTCGAGCAGATCGTGCGCGAAGGTGGCAAAGCGGGCGTACAGTTCCTTGTTGCTGCGCACGAAGTAGTTGTACGCCAGCACACTCGGGATGGCCACGCCAAGGCCGATACAGGTCATGATCAGCGCTTCGCCCACCGGACCGGCAACCACATCGAGGGTGGCCTCACCCTGTGCGCCGATGCTGATGAGCGCGTGGTAGATGCCCCACACGGTGCCGAACAGCCCCACGAACGGAGCGGTGGAACCCACCGACGCCAGCATCGTGAGGCCGGACTCCATCTTGCCGGCTTCGCGCTGCACACCACTGCGCAGTGCGCGATCGATGAACTCGTGGCGACTCAGCGCCTCGGCCATGCGTCCACCCAGCGCGTCCGAATGATGTTCAGCGGCGAACGCGGCATCCAGCGCGATCTTGCTGAATGGCTCGTGCATCGGCTGGTCTTTCAGATCTTCGATCGCATCGCGCGGCGTCTTGGCATCCCAGAAGGCATCCATCACCCTCTGGTAGCGCGAACGGATCGACCACAGGCGCAGGAAGTTATAAAGGATGTAGTACCACACGAGTACCGACATCACCGCGAGCACGCTGAAGGTGACGAGGCCGACGAAGTCCGCGTTGTCGAGCAGATGCGCGAAGCCCATCTTGCTGAGAGCGAGCGAGTCGGTGTTACCCATCAACAGGTCGAGACGGTCCATGCCGGGGGGCAGCGCCGACGAAACGTCGAGGCTGGCCTGGCTTGGATCGAGCGCGACCGCATTCGGATCGACCATCGCGGCAGTCGGATCGGCCGGCGCAGCAGCCGCCGTCGGGTCCACCGGAGTTTCTGGAGTAGCTGCAACTTGATCCTGCATGACCGCTGACCTCAATCCGCAAGCGTGAACCGGACGGGCACGAGTGCCCAGCCCGCGTAGGCGGCGCCATCGCGCACACCCGCATTGAAGCGCCAGTTGCGCGCTGCCTGCATCGCCGACCGATCGAACTCGCGATGTCCGCTGGACTTCTCGATCTCGATCTTCTCCGGGCGACCGTCAGACGCCACCAGGATGCGCAGCATGACTTCACCCTGGATACCACGGCGGAGCATCTGCGGCGGGTAACGCGGGGGACGCGCACGCATCATCGACATGTCGACCGACGGCGCAACCTCGCGCGGACCGTCACTCGGCGGAGCGGGCGGCGCCGGCGGCTGGATTGCGATGCCTTCCGGGCTATCCGTGATCACGTCGGCCACTTCAGGTGGTGGCTCGGGCGGCGGATTCTCCGGCCTCGGCTCCTCCTTCTTGATCTCGAGCTTGATGATCTTGGGAGGTTCCGGCGGCGGCGGCGGTGGCGGCGGCGGCGGCGGCGGCGGCGGTGGTGGCGGTTCGAGGAACACCACCTCGATGATGTTCTCCTGCGGCTTGACGATGCCCTCCGGCGCACTGGCCGGGAGCAGCAGCATGCCGAAGAGCACGGAGTGGACGACAAGCGTCACGGCAACCGCCGTCACGCGCCTGTAATTGAGACCCGAGCGTCCCTGGGAGTGATCGTTAGCAGCCATCAGCGTGCTGTCAAGAATGGATTCATGATTGTCATTCGCTGGAATCCGCTGTCCCCGGCTGCCATCTGCCAAGACCTTCGGCGGAAGCCTCCCCAAAGTCGGGCGAAGCTACACCATGGGTCTCCCTGCCACAAGGCAGGTGCTGCCGGAAACGCGGCCTCAACGCCCCAAAGACTTCAAGGCCTGCGTGGCGTTCTTCGCCGACTCGGGATAGCCCTGAGCCTTCTGGAACGCCGCGATGGCCGCTGCCTCGTTGCCGCTGTCGAGTTCGGCGATGCCCAACTGGTAATAGGCGTTGCCCAACTGACGCAAACTGCCCTTCTGAATTGCGGCCGAGAAAGCCGCGCGGGCCTCACCGGGCTTCTCCTGGTCGAGCAGTACCTGCCCGGCATAGAGATCCGCGGTCCCGTCGCTGGTCGCCAACTCGGCGCCCTTGCGAAATGCGTCGAGCGCGGCCGGCAGATCTTCGGCGTCGTAGAAGGCCTCGCCGATTTGCAGGTATCTGTCCTTGGTCTTCGCAACGACGCCGCTGTTCAGGCCCTCGAGCATCGCCGCCGCACCCTCTTTGGCCCGTTCGAGGTCGCGGTAAGCCACATAGAGATTGACGTACAGGCTTTCTGTGCTGAGCTTGCCCCTGCTGGCGCAATCCTCGAGGAGCTGCAGCGCTTCCTGGGGCTTCTCGGAATCGAGCAGGACCGCAGTCAGGAAGTTCACGAACTCCACGTCGTCCGGCGCCGCTGCCAGGACCTCGCGGCCGAAGGCCACCGCGTCGTCCGTGCGCTCGAGCGAGAGCAAGGAGTTGGCCTTCACCTGCTGCCAGGAGCGCTCGGGCTTCTCGCCGGTTGCAAAAGCCTTGTCGATGAAGGTCAGCGCCTGCTCGTAGTTTTCCTGATCGAAGTAATTCTTCGCCTGCAGCGCCCAGTTGCGGCCCGCAATGGGATCCGCATCCTTGGTCCAGTCGTCGAACGCCGCGATCGACTCGTCGAGCTGATCGTTCATGTGGTACAGCTCAGCGATCGTCAACTTGAGCTGGAAGTGCTCTGCATTGGGGAGCGCGTCGGTCGCGACCGCTGCCTTGAACTGCTGGATCGCCTCCGGCAACTGGTCCTGGTTGTAGTAGACGTAGCCGCGCATCTGCGCAATTTTCGCGCGCTCGAAGGGAGTGGCCCTGGGCGTGTCGATCTCGGCCAGGCCATCCAGCGCCTCCTCGTAGAGCTCTTCGTCGTACTGTTCCGAGATCTTGTTGTACGCCCGCTGGAACTTCTGGCTGACCTGGGGCTTGGGATCCTCGCGCCCGGTCTTGCTGACCGTCGCCTTCTCTTCCTTCTTGCGTTCGCGCGCGGCATCGGCCGGCGCTATGCAGACGGCCAGTGCACTTCCCAGCAACAAGGCCGCCATCAGGCGAAACTTGACCATGTGATCCTCCCGTGTCCAATCCAGCAACGCTCGCGACGCCCCCACGTGTGCACCAGCGCGCCGCGCCCGCGGTTAAACCTTTCAACGCCCCTTGCCGCGCTCCACCGGGAGCTGATCCTGCACCCAGGCCGCGATACCACCCTTCAGACTGTAGACCTTCGCGAAGCCCGCCTTCAGCAAACGGTCTGCCACTTCACCACTGGTAATGCCGCTCTGGCAATAGAGCAGCACCGTGCCGTCCTTGTGCTTGGCGATGTCCTTGGCACCCGGATCCACCTGCGAGGGCGTGAAGTGGCGCGCGCCGCGAATATGACCCTTGTCGAAGTCCGCGCTCGGGCGCAGGTCGATCAGCAACGCGTTGCCGTTGTTAAGTTCGCGCGTGAAATCGAAGATCGACAGATTCAGCGTACCGCGCGCCCGCGCCCGCAACTCGACCGCGACGAAGGCGACCAGCAGCACGCCGAACAGCGTCCACAAGAGCGGATGGTTGCCGACGAATTCGAGCAGTCGCGACATCGAGCCAGCACACCGGGGTCGGCGAAGGGGCGCGGATTATGGCCTGCGATCAGTCTGTCGCCAAGGCGGGTCAAGTGCCGATTTACGCATCGATGTCGGGAATCAGCCGACTTTCGAGCTGCGCGATCATGTCCTTCAGCTTGAGCTTACGTTTCTTCATCCGCTTGAGCACCAATTCATCCTCGGGTGGCCGCTCCTGCAGGCCCGCGATCACCACATCGAGATCGCGGTGCTGCAGGCGCAGATCGGCCAGTTGGCGCGCGGTTTCGGCAGGATCGGTGGGCATGCGGCGGGCTCTTGGGCGGGCAGGCGGCGGGAAGTCTAGCGCCCGGGTTGTGGGTTGTGGGTTGTGGGCAGCAAAGCAACAGCTGCGCAGCTGTTGCTCTGCTCTCGCAGCATCGACTCGGCTCAGCCACCGGGCTTGCCGGCTCATGCTGCCCTCAACCCACACCCCGGAACCCACAACCTTCACTACCGACAACCGGCCCCAACCCAGCCAAACCCGACTAGAATCCACGCCCCCTCGAACCCGCGGCGCATCCGCCATGTCCGTCAACCAACAGAAGCTGGTCAAGCGCCTGCGCCACCAGGTGGGCCAGGCGATCGCCGACTTCAACATGATCGAGGACGGCGACCGGGTGATGGTGTGCCTGTCGGGCGGCAAGGATTCCTATGCGATGCTCGACATGCTGATCGAGCTGCGGCGCAAGGCGCCGGTGCGCTTCGAGCTGACCGCCTTCCACCTGGATCAAAAGCAACCGGACTATCCGCCGGAGGTCCTGCCGAACTATCTCGCCAAGCTCGACATCCCGTACGTGATCCTGGAACAGGACACCTACAGCGTGGTCAAGCGCGTGGTGCCGGTCGGCAAGACCATGTGCGGGCTGTGCTCGCGGCTGCGGCGCGGTGCGCTGTACCGCTACGCCGAGGAGAACGGCTACACCAAGATCGCCCTCGGGCATCATCGCGACGACATCGTCGAAACCCTGTTCCTCAACATGTTCCATGGCAGCAAGATCTCGGCGATGCCGCCGAAGCTGCTGAGTGACGATGGCCGGCACGTAGTGATCCGGCCGCTCGCCTACGTGGCGGAGGAAGACCTCATCGCCTATGCCGGGCTCAAGGGTTTCCCGATCATTCCCTGCAACCTGTGCGGCTCCCAGGAGACGCTGCAGCGCAAGGTCATCAAGGAGATGCTGGCGGGGTGGGAGCGCGCCCATCCGGGCCGCATCGAGAACATTTTCAGGAGTCTGATGAACATCCGTCCGTCCCAGCTCGCCGATCGCGAGCTGTTCGATTTCGCCTCGCTCGGCGCGCATGCGCCCACCCGCGCCGACGCGCATGCCTGGCTCGCCGGCAACCTCGAAACCAGTGAAGGGAGCGACGCTGCGCATGTGGTTTAAGAATCTCTCGCTGCTGCGCCTCCCGGCCGATTTCACGCTGGCGGCAGAACCCTTCGAGCACGCGCTGGCAGAGCACCCGCTGCGCAGTCCCGGCCCGCTGGAAATGGAGACGCGCGGATTCCTGTCGCCGTTCGCGCGCGACGACGCCGCGCTGTCGCACGGCGGCCAGGACGCGCTACTGTTCTGCCTCGGCGAGGAATCGCGCCTGCTGCCGTCGTCGGTGCTGAACGACGCGATCTCCGACCGCATCGCCGAGCACGAGGCCAAGACCGGACGCAAGCCGGGCAAGCGGCTGCGTAACGAATTCCGCGAAGCTGCGCTCGGCGAACTGCTGCCACGCGCCTTCATCAAGCGCTCGCGCACCGGCGCCTACTTCGATGCGCCCTCGCGCATGCTGGCGGTGGACAGCAGCAGCGATGGCACGGCCGAGGCGGTCGCCACCGCGGTGCGCGATGCACTCGGCAGTTTTCCCGCGCGCCCGCTGGCCAGCGAGGCCTCGGTCACTCTGCTGATGAGTGAGTGGCTGATCTCGGGCCAGTTGCCCGAAGGCTTCGAGTTCGGCGACGAGTGCGAGCTGAAGGACCCGAGCGACCAGGCGATGGTGGTGCGCTGCCGCCACCACGACCTCACGGTCGACGAGATCCGCGAGCACGCGCGCTGCGGCAAGCAGGTCACCCAACTCGGACTGATCTACGACGGCCGCATCGGCTTCGTGCTGGATGCCAAGCTCAAGCTGCGCAAGCTGCGTTTCCTCGATGTCATCGCCGACAAACTGGATGCGCAGGATGGCGCCGACGCTGATCAGGTCCTCGACGCCGAGTTCGCCCTGATGAGCCTGGAATTGCGCCGGCTGTACGCGCGTCTCGATGAAGTGCTGCGATTTGTCGACTGACCGGGGCGCGGACGCATGAGTGGCCGACTGCTGATCCGTCGCGAGCGCAGCGCCTTGTCGCTGCCCGAGCTGCCCGAGGTGGTCTCGGGCTGGCCGCTGCGCATCGAGCGTCCGCCGAGCGGGAACCGCCTGAAGATCTCGGTGGACGCCGGCTATGCGCGGCTGATCTGGCCGCAGCGGGTCACCGCCGCGGCTGCGGTGGCCTTTTTCGAGGAGCACCGGCGCTGGCTGGAGCAGACCATCCGGGTGCACCGCCAGGCGGAGGATCGCGCCAGCGCAGACCTGGTGCTGGATCCGCGCTGGCCAGGCCGGGTACCGTGGTTCGGCCGCCTGTTGCCGATCCATTTCGAGACCGGCCCGGCGCGCCTGCATGTGGATGCCGACGAACTGCGCTGCCGCGTCCCGCGCGGCACCACGGCGGCGCCGCGCGCCGCCCAGCGCATGGTGATTACCGGCCTCGCCGACGCCCTGGCGCTGCGCTCGCGCGTCTGGCTGCGCGAGTACGAGCCGCTGGTCGGAGAGCGCTGCCAGGCCCTGCGCATCCGCCCGATGCGCAGTCTGTGGGGCAGCCTTTCGCCCAATGGCGCGATCGCCCTGAACCTGGCGCTGGCCTTCGCCGACGAATCGCTCGCCGAGTACGTCCTGGTGCACGAGATGGCGCACTTCGTCGAACGCGACCACAGCCCGCGCTTCTGGGCCGTCGTCGCCCAGCTCTATCCCGACTACGCCCAGCGCCGCCAGGAACTCAATCGCGAGCACCGGTATCTGCAAGCGCTGCTGCGGCGGTTGTATGCGGTGCCGGCGGCGGAGTAGCGAGTGTTGGTGTTGGTTGTTGGTGTTGGCGAAACCGTCACCCGGTAGCCGCAAGCCGCTCTGACCAACACCTGCAACCAACACCAACACCCCAGGTTGTTGGTGAGTTGTTGGCAAAGGCGATGGCCAGGAAGGCGCAAGCCGCTCTGACCAACACCAACAACCAACACCAACACCCGATGGGTCAGTCGGCCAGGAACCCCGCCACCGCCCCCGCTACCGGCTCCGGGTTCTCCAGGTGCAGGTGGTGTCCGCCGGGCAGCCGCAGCACCTGCTGCGGACGCAGGGCTTCGAGGCGGTTTTCGGCGTCGCGGCCGCTGAGGTAGGGCGTGGCCGGATCGGCGAAGATGACTTGCGTCGGCGCTTTGATCGCACCCAGCAGCGCAAGGTACTGCTCCTCGGTGCCGCGGATCGGGGTCGGCAGGGTCTGGCGTGGGTCGGAGCGCCACACGTAGCCGCCGGGTGCGGGCATCAACGCGCGCTCGACCAGCGCGTCGGCGGCGGCCTCGGTCAATCCGTTCGCCTGCATCCGCGCGCGTCGCGCATGGCTGCGATCGGGGTGTACCTTGAGCTGCTTGTCGTGCAGCGCCAGGCGCGCGTCGATCGCACGGCGCAGATCGCCCACCACGCTGGCGGCCGGCCGCGCCAGCGGTCCCAGGGCTTCGATCAGCGACAGCCTGCGGATGCGCTCGGGGAAACTCGCGGCCACCAGCGTGGCGATCGCCCCGCCCATCGAATGGCCGATCAAATCGAAGCGCGCGAGGCCCAGCGCCTGGGTCAGCGCCATGACGTCGCTGACGTAGTCGACGAAGTGGTACCAGGTGCCGGGTGGCCGGTGGCCACTGCGCCCATGGCCCGGCAGGTCCGGCACCCACAGCCGCCGCCCGGGCAGCAGGCGCGCCAGCGGTGCGAAACTGCCGGCGTTGTCGAGCCAGCCGTGCAGCAGCAGCGCCGGCGGCGCGTCGCACTCGCCCCAGGCGAGACCCGCCCAGGTCTGCGCACCCACGCTGAGCTGCCATTCCTCGGCATCCGCAAACAGGCTCATCGCGGCGCGTCCCCGGTCCACGGCTGCGCTGCGCGGATCGCCGCGACGCGCGCGAGGCGCGCCTCGCTGCCGGCGTCCGCCGGCGGCGTCCAGCCAGCGATGTGACGCTCCACCAGGCCGGCCAGCATCGCAGCATGCGCCGGACTCGCGTTCAGCGCGGGAATGTAGCTGAGGCGCTCGCCGCCCGCGTGCACGAAGGCCTCGGCGTTCTCGCCGGCGATCTCGTCGATGGTTTCCAGGCAGTCGATCGAGAACCCGGGGCACAGCACATCGACGCGGCGCACACCCTCGCCTGCCCAGCGCAGCAGCAACTGGTCGGTGTACGGCTGCAGCCAGGGCTCGCGGCCGACGCGCGACTGGAAGCTGAGCTGCAAGGCGGTCTCGTCCAGCCCGAGCGCCTCACGCAACTGGCGCGCGGTGACCTGGCACTGGCAGTAGTAGGGATCGCCCGAGGTCAGGTAGCGCGCCGGGATGCCGTGGAAACTGAGCAGCAGGCGCTCGCCGCGGCCGTTCGCCGCCCAGTGCTGGCGTACGCTCTCCGCCAGCGCCTGCACATATCCGGGTTCACGATAGTAGTCGGCGATGAAACGCAGTTCCGGCAGCCAGCGCCAGCGCCGCAGGATGCCACTGACCGCATCGAACACCGATGCCGTGGTGCTGCCCGAATACTGCGGATACAGTGGCAGCACCAGCAGGCGCCGGACCCCCTGGGTGCGCAGGTCTTCGAGCACCTCGCGCAGGTTCGGCGCACCGTAGCTCATCGCCAACACGACCCTGGGTGACGCCGGGCCCAGTCGTCGCGCCAACTCGTCGGCGACGGCATCGGTCAGCGCGCGGCTGCCGGTCAGCAGCGGCGATCCCGCGGGCGTCCACACCCGGGCGTAGGCACGCGCCGAGCGCGCCGGGCGGATCCGCAGGATCACGCCGTGCAGGATCAGCCACCACAGCCAGCGTGGCGTCTCCACCACGCGCGGGTCCCACAAGAACTCCGCGAGGTAACGCCGCAGCGCGGCGGCGGTCGGGGCGTCGGGCGTCCCGAGGTTGACCAGGACCACCGCCGTGCCGCCCGTCTGCCGGTGCGCGTCGCGCTCGTTGCTACCCAGATACATCGTCATCGTCCTTCCATCGATCGTGCCGCGCGACCGCGGCCACGCCGTCGCGCTTGATAGCACGCACAGGCCATGGCGGCAGGGGTCCCCAGCCCGAAAATCGTGACAGAAAGCGCGTCACGACAGCGTTTCCGGCCTTCTCGGCACGCCATATCGCTGTTAGACTCGACGGGGAAAGTGGCAGTGACGATTCACATAACCATAAGAATGCCGATGAAACGCGCTTTGTTTGCGGGGGTGGTCGCTGCTGGCTTCACGGCTGGTGCGGCGGTGGCTGCCACTGGCTATGTCGTCAATTCTGACGACATCAGCGTGCGCGACTTCGACGCATTGCATCAGGTTGATCTTGCCAACGGCCAGGCGTCGATCGTCGGCACCGTCCGCGGCGGCGACGGCACCGCACCTTTCGCGGACATCGAAGGGCTGGCGATGAGCCCTGATGGCGTGCTGTACGGCATCGACGACGCGAGCAAGACGCTGTTGCGACTGGATACGGCAACGGGTCGCGCGGTGGCCGTGGACGGGCGTGAGGGCAACACCGGCCTGGCGCGCACATCCAGTTTCGACTTCGGCCTGACCTTCGATTGCAGTGGCGCATTGTTTGCCAGTTCCGACAGCCGCCGCAGCCTGTATCGCATCGACCTGACGACCGGCGCGGCGACCCTGGTGGGTAGCGAAGGCGCGCTCGGCGCGCAAGTCACGGGCCTGGCGGCGCGCTATGACGGCGTCTACGGCATCGGATCGTCCGGCGACGAGAACCTCTATCGTATCGACACGACCAGCGGCCGGGCGACTGTGGTCGGGCCGCTTGGCGCCAACCTGCAATTCACCGACGGCGGGCTGGATTTCGACGCCGCCGGCCAGTTGTGGGGGGTGGCCGACATGTCGGGCAACTCGGTCAATGCCGAGCCGAGCGTACTGTTCCGCATCGACCCCGTGACCGGCGCTGCCGCGCGCCTCGCCACCACCCTGAGCGGCGTGGAGAGTCTCGCGATTGCGCCGCCGATGTGCACCGCTCCCGAGGGCAATCCGTCGCCCCCGGCCATCCCGGCGCTTGGCGCAGATGGTCTGGCTCTGCTGGCGGCGCTGCTTTCGATGCTCGCGATGGTGGCGCTGCGCCAACGCTGAGACTGCGCCGCCATTCATGGCGGCCTAAGTCCGATTTCGGCATGCTCCGGCTCACGCCGCGCCAGCGCGACCTGTTTCGCGCTCTCGTGCCCTTCCACGCGGACCCTTCGTCCCGTTTGCGCCAGGAGCAGCCACCATGCGACACGCACTGACCCGACTGCCAGCACTCGCGCTGATCATGCTCGCCGCCTTGCTGCTGGCGAGTTCGCCCGCATTCGCGGGGCGCAAGGAACAGAAACGCGCCGAGGATGCCCTCGGTGTCCTGCGCACGGTGCAATCGACACCCGACAGCGAAATCCCCGAGTCGCTGCTGTCCAAGGCCTATGCGATTGCGGTGATCCCGGATGTGGTCAAGGTCGGCCTGGTGGTCGGCGGACGCCGCGGCAAGGGCTTGATCTCGGTGCGCCAGGCGGACGGCACCTGGTCTAACCCCGCCTACATCGCGGTCACCGGCGGCAGCTTCGGATTCCAGGCCGGCGTGCAGTCAGCCGACATCATCCTGGTGTTCCGCACCCCGCGCGGGGTCGACAACCTGGTCTCCGGCAAGTTCACCCTGGGCGCCGATGCCTCGGTCGCCGCGGGTCCGGTCGGGCGCCAGGCGGCAGCTGCAACCGACGCCGAACTGAAAGCCGAGATCCTGGCCTATGCGCGCGCCCGCGGGCTGTTCGCCGGCATCGCACTGGACGGCTCGGTGCTCTCGCTGGACTATGATGCGATCGAACGCGTCTACGGCGCCGGCGTGTCGCCGCGCGCGCTGTTCGAAGGACGCGTGCGCGGCGCGCCGGGCTTCATCGTCGATTTCCGCGACCAACTGGAAGAACAGACCTCGCGCTGAGGCTCGTCAACCCGGTTTCACGCGCGGGCGTTATGCTCGCCGCCTCGATTCACCTGGAGTAGTCCATGGGTACCTGGAGCATCGGCCATTGGGTCGTCGTACTGGTCGTCGTGCTGCTGCTGTTCGGCACCAAGCGCCTGCGCAACATCGGCAGCGACCTCGGCGCCGCGCTGAAGGGCTTCAAGCAAGGCCTCAACGAGGCGAATGAGCCAGCCAAGCTGGAGGCCGACCCGAAGCCTGCCGCGACCGCCGCGGAAGCCGAGAAAGAACCCGCGCAGAAGTCCTGACCGGCCGCCGTGTTCGACGTCGGTTTCTCCGAACTGGTGCTGATCGCCGTGGTGGCGTTGCTGGTGCTCGGCCCCGAGCGCCTGCCGGGTGCCGCGCGCACCGTGGGCGCGCTGCTGCGCAAGGCGCGCCAGAGCTTCGAATCGGTCAAGGCCGAGGTCGAGCGCGAAGTGCGCGACGAGGAACTCAAGCGCGTGCTGAAGAGCATGCCGCAGCCGTCGGAAACCCTGCGCAGCCTGAGCGAGCCGCTGGAACGCCAGGCCGGCGAGATCACCCAGGCGATCAAGTCGGTGGACGATGGCACCAGCCGCTGACCAGGATGACGGCGCGCAGGGCTTCCTGTCGCACCTCGTGGAACTGCGCACGCGGCTGCTCTATGCGGTTGCTGGCTGGCTGCTGCTGTCGCTGGCGCTGATCCCGTTCGGCAACCGGCTGTACACGCTGCTGGCCACGCCATTCCGCGCCGCGCTGCCGGAAGGCGCGCAGATGATCGCGATCGATCCCGCCTCGCCCTTCTTCACCCCGCTGAAGCTGAGCTTCTTTGTCGCGCTGATCATCGCGGTGCCCTACATCCTGTACCAGCTGTGGGCTTTCGTCGCGCCCGGCCTGTACAAGCACGAGCAGCGCCTCGCGGTGCCCCTGCTGATCTCGAGTACGCTGCTTTTCTATGCCGGTTGCGCCTTTGCCTTCTACCTGGTGCTGCCCACCGTGTTCGCCTTCATGCAGGCCGTGGCGCCCGATGGCGTGGCGGTGATGACCGACATCAGCCGCTACCTCGACTTCGTGCTGGTGATCTTCCTCGCCTTCGGCGTGACCTTCGAGGTGCCCGTGGCCACCGTGATCCTGGTGGCGCTCGGCTGGGTCAGCGTGGAGCAGCTCAGGGCCTCACGCTCGTACGTGATCGTCGCCGCCTTCATCATCGCCGCGGTGCTGACCCCACCGGACATCGTCAGCCAGCTGATGCTGGCCATCCCGATGTGCATCCTGTTCGAGATCGGCATCGTCGCAGCGCGGCTGGTGGTCAGGCGGCGGCCAGTCGAAGCGGCCTGATCGACGGCTTGCGCTGACGGGTTGTTGGTTGTTGCGTTGCTCGCATCCCGGCAGACCTGAGGGAGTCCCGGTCGCCCTGCCGGTGCGCATATTCACGCATCAAACTGTCGCATACCCTTGCCCGCTCTTTTGTCCGCAAAGGACGCAAAGGACACAAAGAAGGCAAGAGCGTACTGGGTTGCGCAGCATCCCCATGCCCCCGCATATCCGGCAAACGATTTGGCTCTACTTTGCGTCCTTTGCGTCCTTTGCGGATAAATGTCTTCTTTCCACTGGCTGTCGGTCGCCGGTTCCTGCTGCCAACAACCAACAACCAACAACCGGCCTCACGTCGCCAACGAGCGACAGCTAGTCCCCGTGGCGATCCAACCTCACCCGGCCGGCGGTGGCGGCGGCACATCCGCCGGATGGTTGGGCACCAGTTCCACGTCGCCGTAGATCTCCGCATAGGCCTCGTAGGCGGCGCCCAGCAGCACCGGCACCAGCACCAGCAGGCCGAGCAGCGCAGGCAGGATCGCGAGCACCAAGAGCACGATGCAGGCGATCCAGAACACAATCACGGCCGGCAGGTTGGTGAGCACGCCCTGCAGGCTCTGGTGCAGCGCCGCGGGCGCTTCCTGGTTGCGGAACAGCACCAGCGGCACGGCGAAATAGATCAGCGCTATCACCGTCACCAAGACCAGCGCGCCGAGGGTGCCGCCGACGAAGCCGTCGGGCAGTATCGCGCACAGGATCGAGCCGAGCAGCGGCACCAGGGCAATGATTGCCAGGTGCACCATGCGATCCTGGTCGTTGACTATGCTCCACAGGTCGTCGAACTGCATCGCGCGGCCGGTGGCGTGTCCGCGCAGGCTGCGCAGCATCCCGGCATAGAAGAAAGTGCCGGCAATCGGCACAAGAATGGTCCCAAGCCACGGGATCCATGCCAGCACGATGCAGATCAGCAGCGACACGAACACCATGCCGATCAGCAGGCTGCCGCCACCCTTGAACGCCGCCCATCCACCCTGCAGCCAGTTGATGCCGGCGCCTGCGTCCACGGTCCTGATCATCTTCGCGTCCTCGTCGAAACCCATGGGCGCCAGCATACCGCCGCTGCCGCGTACGTGAAGCGCACGCGCAGTCATTGAGGTTTACCATTCGCCTGCCGAGCCGGCATCCCGCAGGAGTAGCGCATGAGCGACCAGCAACTACCGCCGCCCGACCCACAGCAGCGTCCGGACTACCAGCGTGCCGCCCAGGATGCGGTGCAGACGGCAAGAGCCGCCGCGAAAGATGCCATCGCCACATTCATGAAGTTGATCTACAACCCGGTCGGCGCCTTGTCCGACGCCTACGGTGCCCTCAGGCCCGCGCAAGCCATCGGTGTCGGCGTGGTATTCGCCGTGGTCGCCGTGATCTGTCTGCTGATCAGTGGCGGCGGTGTGCTTTCGATGGTCGGTGGCGGCGCCCTGTCGCTGGGCTTCAAGGGCTTCCTGATCGGCCTTGGAGCCACACTCGGGGCAGCCGCAGGAATCGGTGCCGGCAGCTGGTTGTCGCGAATGGCGTTTCGCGGCGAAGGCAATCTCGCCTTCGACATCTTCATCGGCGGCGCCACATTGTTGCCTCTGGGCCTCGGCACACTGGCGAGCTATCTGCTCGGCGTGATCGGCATAGGCGGCGTCATCGGCCAGTTGCCCAACCTGGTAGGCCTCAGCCTGACGGTGCTTGTGGTGTTTACCGGGCTCGCCCGGGTATCCGGGATCAAGGAAGGACTCGCGAGCTACCTGGTCGCCGGTGTGCTCGCGGCCGGGATATTGGCAGCTTACTTCATCACGCGCATCCTGGCGGGCGTGCTGTACTGAGGGCGTCCCGGCCGCCGCTGCATGTGCGCTTGTTCGCGCATCGAACCGGAGGGCACGGCTGAGCCTCTGGGGAATCAGGCGAGCCAGCGGCGCAGTTGCTCGTGCACCTCGACACGGTCAAGCACATCCCAGTGGTTGGCCTCATGGATCAGCAATTGCTGCTCCATTGCGAAAGCCAGCGTGCGTTCGGGCTGACGATGGTGCCCGAGCGCGCTGGCCACCGGCACCAGGCCGTCGCCGGCTGGGCGCGGGGCACCGGGCGGGCTTTTCGACGCGGCCACGGCGTAGCAGCGGATGCCCTCGGGCAGCGTGTGCGCGGCGCGGCGGTCGGAGTGATCGAAGCGATCGTGCCCATCCCAGTCTGCATCGATGAGGTTGCCGTGGCGCAAATCGGTGATGCCGGCTGAGCGCAGCGCGCCGATGCTGCCGATCGGTGCACTGTAGGGCGACAGGCTGATCGCCCGCTGCACATGAGTGCCGATGCGCTCAGCCGGGGCGCCGTGATGCGGCGTGCCCAGGAAGACCAGCGCTCCCAACCGCTCGCACCAGCGATGCCCCGCCGCCCGCCCGTAGTGCACGGCGGAACGCGCCACCAGGCCGCCCATGCTGTGGCCGAGCAGTACCAGTTGCTCGATGGCAACCGGCCACGCAGCCAGCAGCGCCTCCAGTTGCTGCGCCAGTTCGCGCCCGTTCTGCGAGATGTGCCGGCCGCTGTTGTACTGCAGTCGCAGCGCGGTGTAGCCAAGCTCCGCTTCGAGCATGGCGCCGTGGTCGTGGCCGTTGCGTCGCCACTGGTGATCGTTCATGCACAGGCCGTGGACCAGCACCAGCGGTCGCGGACCGGCCTGCGGCAGCGCGGCGGCGAGCGCGCCCGGCTCGAGCGTCAGCGGATGTCCTTCGCGGCGCAGGCGCATCGGTATCGCCAGCGGGTTTCGCGTACGGTCGAGGTAGTCGCCGAGCACGCCGTTCAGGGCCGCCAGCGCGGCGTCCTCGCGTGGATCGCCCGCTAGCGCGTGCGCATCGCCAGCCAGTTGCCCGAGCGAGAGCTCCACGCCGCGCCGCAACATCCCGTTGATGCCACGGATGCTGCCGTAGACCAGCCGGGTGATGCCGCCGGTGCGCTCACGGCCGCGGCCCAGGGGCAGCGCGCGCGCCGCAATGGTCGCGTGCATCGCCTCGACGATCCCGGTGGTGGCGTGCACCGCGTCGAAAGCGAGCAGGCTGCCGCCGTGCAAGGCGCGGCGGATGCGGTGGAGCGGCTTGCGGTCGGGAGGATTCGTCATCGACGCGGACCCGGCTCAGGAGCGATGTCCCGAGCGTGGGCCCTAACTGCGGTAGCGGTCAAACCACGCGGCGATCGATTGCGCCTTGGCTGTGCGTGGGAGTCCGGGCGCCAGGGCGCAGGGACGGCTACAACCATTCCGGCCTGAGCAGCATGATCGCGCCCAGCGCCAGCATGACCAGGCCGCTGATGAGCTTGAGCCAACGCCCGGCTCCCTGCCCCAGCTTGCGGCTGGACAGGGCCAGCACCGCGCTGCCGACCATCAGGGAATCGTCAAAGACGTAGCCCAGGATGTACAGGCCGAGGTAAGCGTAATGAGTTCCCGGCGGAAGTTGTTGCTGGGTCAGGATTGCGGTGTACATCGCCGGCAGGCCTGCGGTGCACAACAACTCGACCAGATTCACCGCCAGCGCCAGCGTGCTGACCCCGACCAGCGCCGGCCACAGGCTGCCCGCCTGGACGACCCGCCGCATGCGCGCGTACAGGCCCGGCTTGGCGGCCTCCGGAATCGACAGGCTGAAGCCCTGCTGCGGGCGGAAGAAGTCCTTGATGTGGACCGCCGCGATCGCCAGTGCCAGCAGCGCCAGCGCAATGCGCAGCGCAGCCGACAGTCCAAGCGCGAGGAACAGGTTCAGCCACGCGGCCATGAAGGCGTAGTACACCGCGCCGCTGACCAGCACGAAGGTACCCGCGATCAACGCCATGCGCCGACGGTCGCGCAGGTGCACCAGCAGCGACAGCAGGAACAGCAACACCCACATTGCGCAGGGGTTGAAGCCGTCGAGCAACCCCAGTGCCAGCGTGAACAATGGCAGGCCGAGGCGCTCGACGCTGAGCGTCCCGAACCATTCGGTATCTACCGACTGCGCGCCTGGAGCAATGCCAGCCACCAGGGCATCGAGCAGCGGTCCGGTGTGCGCCGGGTCATCGAACCCCGGCAGCACGCGATCGCCGTAGACGAAGGTGGGCACACCCGGTGGCCAGAGCCCCGCGGCGCGCGAAATGCGCGCCAGTTCCTCGCGCGCTGCGGGATCGCCGTCGACCGCTCGGTATTCGATGCGCAACCAAGGGCGCTCGGCCGCGAACTGCGGCAAATAGGCCTTGGCCTCGGCGCAGTGCGGGCAACCGTCCCGCACATAGACCACCAGCGCGGGCGAGGATTCGGCCGGCGCCTGGGCGGTCGCCCACCCGGGCACCAGCGCCAGCCACACCAGGCAGACCAGCCGCAGCAGTGCGCGGAAGGCCACGGTCACGGGCGTTGGCCGTCAGCCTGCCCGGGTCATTCCTCCAGCAGGCTGCGCAGCATCCACGCGGTCTTCTCGTGCACCTCCAGCCGCTGCGTCAGCAGGTCCGCGGTCGGCTGGTCGTTGGCCGCGTTGACCGCGTCGAACAACGAGCGCGCGGTGCGTGCGGTGGTTTCGTGGCCGGCGATCAGGTGGCGCACCATATCGTTCGCCTTCGGCACGCCTTCGACTTCCTTGATCGAAGCCAGCTTCACGAACTCCTTGTAGGTGCCCGGCGCCGGGTGCCCGAGCGCGCGGATGCGCTCGGCGATCTGGTCGAGCGCATTCCACTGCTCGGTGTACTGGGCCATGAACATGTTGTGCAGGCTGTTGAACTGCGGCCCGGTCACGTTCCAGTGGAAGTTGTGGGTCATCAGGTACAGGGTGTAGCTGTCGGCCAGCAGTGCCGACAAGCCCTGCGCGATCTTCTTGCGGTCGCCGGCGGCGATGCCGATGTCGATCTGCGCCGCGGCCAACTTGTGCTTCTTGCTCATCGAAATACTCCTGGATGCCTGGGAAGAGGGGGACAGCTTAGCCCGCCAGGACACGCATGGTCATGATCGCGGACAAGCCCGATCAGGAAGCACCGAGCACCGCCATGCGCAAGCCCGCGAACGCGAGCGACGCCAGGCACGCGCCGGTGGACAACAGCACCCGCGCCCCCCGGTGCAGCGGCACGAAACCGACCCCGCGCACGAATCCCGCGCTCATCGCCCAGAACAGCAGGGTCGCTGCAAGATGATCCGCGCGCCCGCCGACCATCGCCGCCTGCGGGTAGACGCTGACGATCGCTGCGATGCTGCAGGCAATGCCGAGCGGCAGCCAGGCCACCGCCGCAGGCGCAGGTTGCGGCGCGCTCATGACTGCTCGCCGTCCGGGCGCCGCAGGCTCGCGGCGCGGGCATCCTCCGTTTCGCCCCACATTGCGTTGAGGATCGCCAGCAGCACGGCGAACCCCACGCCCAGTACCCATGCGAAGTACCACATCGCGAATCCTCCTCAGTAGGCCGAGTGTTCGTGCTCGCGCACGTAGGCGGCGGTGACCTTCCCACCCATGACGCGATAGGCCCAGGCGGTATAGGCCACGATCAGCGGCATGAAGATCAGGGTGGCCCAGAACATGATGCCGAGCGTCAGGTGGCTGGAGACGCTGTCCCACACCGTCAGGCTGGAAGCCGGATGACTGGACGAGGGCATCACGAAGGGGAACATCGCCGCACCCGCGGTGCCGATCACGCCCACCAGCACCAGCGACGAGGCGATGAAGGCCAAGCCCGTGCGGGCCCGCGCGAGCGCGGTCACGGTGGCCGCCGCTGCCGCATACACGAGCACTGGCAGCAGCATCGTCAGCGGCAGCGACTGGTAGTTCGCCAGCCAGGCTCCGCTGGCACGCACAACCGTCTTCGCCAGCGGGTCCGGGAGCGCGGCGGGATCGATCGCCGACACAATGGCATAGCCCTCGATACCCCAGGTGAGCCACGCACCTGCCGCACTGAACGCCAGCAGCAGCAGGGCCAGCGCCCACTGCGCGGCACGCACGGCGCGCGCCTGGATCGCGCCCTCGGTACGGTGCGCCAGGTAGACCGCGCCGTGGGCGGTGATCATCGCCGAGGACACCACCCCCGCGAGCAGCGCGAAGGGATTCAGCAACTGCCAGAAGCTGCCGGTGTAGGTGGAGACCAGGTAGTTGTCGAAGTGAAAGGGCACGCCCTGCAGCAGGTTGCCGAAGGCGACGCCGAAGATCAGCGGCGGTACCGCGCCCCCGACGAACAGCCCCCAGTCCCAGGTGCTGCGCCAGCGCGCGCTCTTCAGTTTGCTGCGGTAGTCGAAGCCCACCGGGCGGAAGAACAGCGCCCACAACACCGCAAGCATGGCCCAGTAGAACCCGGAGAAGGCGGTGGCGTAGACCAGCGGCCAGGCGGCGAAGATGGCGCCACCGCCAGTGATGAACCACACCTGGTTGCCGTCCCAGTGCGGGCCGACCGTATTGATGATCACGCGGCGTTCGACGTCGTCCTTGCCCAGGAAAGGCAACAGAGTGCCGACCCCCATGTCATGGCCGTCCATGATCGCGAAGCCAACCAGCAGCACGCCGACCAGCAGCCACCAAATGATTTTCAGGGTGGGGTAATCGATCATCGGGATTCTCCTCAGGCGTGAATCGGTTCGCCGTGGTAGCGCCCGGTACCCAGGCTGCCGGGCCCGAGGCGCGCGTACTTGACCATCAGGAACATTTCGACCACCAGCAGCACGGTGTAGAAGCCGATGAAACCGGCCAGCGAGCCGTACAGGCTTTCCACGCTCAGGGTCGACACCGAGAGATGGGTTGGCAGCACGCCGTAAATGGTCCACGGCTGGCGCCCGTACTCGGCGACGAACCAGCCGAGCTCCGAGGCGATCCAAGGCGCGGGCAGCATCAGCAGCGCAAAGCGCAGCAGCCAAGGGCGGCGCGGACAATCGGCCTTGAGCGTACTGGCGAAGGCCAGCCCGAACAGCAGCAACATCAGGAAACCGAGGCCGACCATGATGCGGAAGGACCAGAACATCGGCGTCACCCGGGGCACGGTCGAGTCCACCGCCAGCTGGATGTGCTCCGGCGTGGCCTGGCGCACATCGGCCACATGACGGCGTAGCAGCAGACCGAAGCCCAGATCCGCCTTGTGCTGCTCGAAGACCGCCTTCGCCTCGGCATCGCCCGCGTCCTTGCGCAGCCGGTCCAATGCCACCACCGCCTCGACGCCGGCGAGGATGCGCGCACGGTTCTTCTGCTTGATCTCGTGGATGCCGGGAATCTCCCGGCTGATCGAGCGCGTCCCGATCAGGCCCATCACCCAAGGGATCTGCACCGCCCAGTCGTTCTTCTGCTCCGCCTCGTTGGGCCAGGCGACCAGGTTGAACGGCGCCGGTGCCGGATCGGTTTCCCACATCGCCTCGATGGCCGCCATCTTGGTCTGCTGCGCCTCGCCGACGGTGTAGCCGCTCTCGTCGCCGAGCACGATCACGCTGGCCGCCGAGGCGAGGCCGAAGGCGGCGGCAACGCGGAAGCTGCGGCGCGCGAACTCCACATCGCGCCCCTTGAGCAGGTACCAGGCCGAGATCGACAGCACGAACATCGCGCCGGTGACGTAGCCCGCCGACACCGTGTGCACGAACTTGGCCTGCGCGTCGGGGTTGAACACCACCGCCCAGAAGTCGGTGAGTTCCATCCGCATCGTGGTGTAGTTGAACTCGGCCCCGACCGGATTCTGCATCCAGCCGTTGGCGATCAGGATCCACAGCGCGGACAGATTGGTGCCGATGGCCATCAGCAGCGTGACCAGCAGGTGCTGCGGTGCGCGACAGCCGGTCCCAGCCGAAGAAGAACAGGCCGATGAAGGTGGATTCGAGGAAGAAGGCCATCAGGCCCTCGATCGCCAGCGGCGCGCCGAAGATGTCGCCGACGTAATGCGAGTAGTACGCCCAGTTGGTGCCGAACTGGAATTCGAGGGTGATGCCGGTGGTCACGCCGAGCGCGAAGTTGATCCCGAAGAGCTTGCCCCAGAAGCGCGTCATGTCCTTCCAGACGACCTTGCCGGTCATCACGTAGACACTTTCCATGATCACCAGCAGCCAGACCATGCCCAACGTCAGGGGCACGAACAGGAAGTGGTACATGGCGGTGGCGGCAAACTGCAGCCGTGAAATGTCAACCAGTTCTTCACTGATCATGACCTGCTCCTGGGACCTGGGCGGTAGGCGTGACGGTGGGCGCGACCACGCTGGCGGGATCGATCCGGGCCGGCGCTGGCAGCAATGCCCAGGCGATCAGCGCGATGGCGATGATCTTCAAGGCGACCAGGCCGATCAGCCGATGAATGAAACGCAGTTCGTTGTGTGACATCGCGACCTCCGGCCGCGCGCTCTGCTTTGGCTCATCTTGATTGGACGCGGAAGCTCGCGTGGCAGGCGGTGCACTGTGCGGTGGCCTGCGCGAGTCCGGCGACCACCTGCGCACTGCGCTTCCCGGTGCCCGCCTCGTCCGCGATCGCGCGCATCGCCTGGTGCATGGGACGGGCAAAGCTGAACCATCCATCCGGCAGTGCGCTGCGGAAGCCGTGCGCCGGGCCCCTGCCCTGCCCCCGGCCCGGCCCGAAGGCTTCTGCCGCCCTGGCAACCGCATCCCAATCCGACGCGGCCGTGGCGGCGAGGATTGCCTGCACCGCGTCCAGGTGGGCGCGCATCTGCGCCCGCAGTTCTTCGCGCTGGGATTCGCTCATTTCGATCACCGCGCGGCTGTCCTTCGCTGCCGCAGCGGGCACTTCAGCCCAGAAGGCGCCCCGCAGTTCTCCCTCGCTGTAGCCGGTGGCCGCGTCGCCCGGGTAGCGCGCCTGGATTGCCTGCGCGACCGGTTCGGCCAGCGCAGTGCCGTGGCACACCAGGCAGGGTGCCTCGATGGGAATCCCCTGCATGTAGCGGAACGCCGTGCCGGCGGGCAGCGGCTCACTGCCGGCGTAGCGCAGTGTCTGCACCGGTTCGCCCGCCGTGCTCCGCGCCTGGAAGTCCAGCAGCACGGCCTGCTGCCAGGAGGTGGGCGCGTTGGCTGCGCTGCGAGTACGCAAACTCGTGCGCCCGATGCGGACGCCGTGCGTGTCGGCTACCGACGCCGCGATGACTGGCGCCTGGTCGTGGCAGAAATCGATCGCCGCGACCGGGCCGTCCGCCTGCATTCGCGCAACCAGCGCCGCGCGCAACTGCTGGCCAAGATCCTTGACGGCGGCTTCGGCGCGGACGCGCTCATCGGCATGGGCCGGCGCTCCTGCCACCAGCAACAAGACAAGGGAAGCGAGGTGGCGACGCCACGAAAAACCGCGAGTTCGGGTGTGCATGAAGACTCCGGCAACAAATTGCACAGGGCTGACCGGCCATCTGGTCGGATGAAGTAGATATTGCTCAATTAGAATATACTTATATACAAGACCTGAACAACCGCGACGGTGCCGCTGTCGCGGTTGCGGTTTCGGTTGCGTTCGGGCTCAGCCCGGCGACTTCTTCGAGAAGTACCAGTCGGTGGTCTCGAGGCCTTCGTTGAGGCGCGCCTCGACCCCGGCGACCGTGACTGGCGCGCCGACCAGCACCTTGTCGCCCGGCTGCCAGCCTTCCGGCGTCGCCACCCCGTTGTTGAGGCTGGTCTGCAGCCCGCGCACCAGACGCAGGATCTCGGCAACGCTGCGGCCGTTGGTCATCGGGTAATAGACCATCGCGCGCAGGATGCCGTTCGGATCGATGATGAAGGTGGCGCGCACGGCAGCGGTATCCGCAGCACCCGGGTGGATCATGCCGTAGGCGTTGGCGACCCGCATCGACAGGTCCTCGATGATCGGGAACGGGATGTCGACGCCGAATTTTTCCTTGATGTTGCCGACCCACGCCAGGTGCGAGTAGATGCTGTCGATCGAAAGGCCCAGCAGTTCGCAGTTGATCGCCGCGAATTCCGCGGATGCTTTCGCGAAGGCGGTGAACTCGGTGGTGCACACCGGGGTGAAGTCGGCCGGGTGCGAGAACAGCACCAACCACTTGCCGCGGTAGTCGGCGAGCGAGCGATCGCCATGCGTGGTCTTGGCGGAAAACGCCGGCGCCGGCTCGTTGATGCGCGGCAGGGAAGCCGTCGGCGCGGCAGGCGCGACGGTGGCGGGAATGGGGGCGGCGATCGGCGCGGAGGCGGGCGTTGCAGCGGCGGCGGCGGTCGTCTTTACGTCGGATTCGGTGCAGCTCATGGGATCACCTCATGGGGGGAGCGTTTGTCGTGAAAGCCATGGTAGGCGCTTGCCTTGATCGATAGAAATGAATCATCCTTATCGCTGTGAATGTATTTTTCGATCACCACCATGAAGCCTCTTCCGAGCCTCCGCCACCTGCGCTACGTCGTTGCGCTCGAGCAGCAGCGGCACTTCGCGCATGCGGCCGCCGCTTGTGATGTCTCGCAATCCACCCTAAGCGCAGGCATCCGCGATCTCGAGGACCTGCTTGGCGTCAAGGTCGCCGAGCGCGACCGGCATGGCGTGCTGATCACGCCGATCGGACAACGCATCGCGGCGCATGCGCGCAAACTCCTCGGCGAAGCGGAAAGCCTGCTGGAGATGTGCGCCAGCGCCACCGCGCCGATGGCGGGCGACCTCCAGCTCGGCAGCATCCCGTCGATCGGTCCTTTCCTGTTGCCGCGATTGCTGCCGCACCTCAAGGAACGCTTCCCGGCACTCGACATCCACCTGCGGGAAGACCGCACCCGCGCATTGCTCGCGCAACTGGCCGAGCGGCGCCTCGACCTGCTGCTGATTGCGTTCCCGTACGACACCCCGGACTGCGAGACGATGATGCTGTTCACAGACTCCTATCGCTTCGCCTGTCCCGCCGGCGATCCCCTCGCGAAATCGGATGTGGTCAGTTCCCGTGACATCGCCGCGCGACGACTGATGTTGCTGGAGCCGGAGCACTGCCTGCACAGTCATGCGCTGCCGGTGCTGGAAACTGCGACGAGGAACCCGAACACGACGTTCGCGGCCACCAGCCTGCAGACCCTGGTCGCCATGGTGTCGGTCGGCATGGGCTCCACCCTGCTACCCGAGCTTGCGATCGAAGGTGGCATCCTGCAAGGCAGCACGCTGGTCACGCGACCACTCGGGTATCGCGCCGGCGTGCGCCAGATCGGATTGTGCTGGCGGCGCAACAGTGCCCACGCCGAAACCTACCGGCAGATCGGCGAGGCGATCCGCGCGTGGGCCACGGATCATCTGCATTCGCAGGGCGCCGCGCCCCGGCGCTCCCCGGCCCGGCGGAAGAAGTAGCCGATGAACCCTCGCTGCACTTCTTGAGTCGGCCTGCGCGGCACCTGGAACGGAGGGTCTGGTGCTCCTCTGGATATCGGCTTCAGCCTGCCCGGAAGCCTCGGCGCATTGGCCGCGTCAGCCCTGCCGGGCCCTTGCGGTCCGGGCAGGGTGCATCGTGAGTCAATGCGGGCTATGCTTAATTAGCCTTCTCTAATCTTCGTTGAGATCCGCATGTCCGCTGCCGGATTCTGGGACAGCCGCTACGCGCCCGACGCCTATGCCTATGGCACCCGGCCCAATCGCGGCTTGATGGCACTGGAGCCGCTGCTGCCGCGCGGCGCGCGCGTGCTGCTGCCGGGCGAAGGCGAGGGGCGCAATGGTGTGTGGCTGGCGCAGGAGGGTCACCGGGTGCTGGCGGTCGACCAGTCGGCCGAGGGCCTGCGCAAGGCCGCGAGGCTGGCTGCCCGAGCCGGTGTGCAGATCGAAGTCGAGCAGGCCGACCTGACCGACTGGATGCCGCCGCGCGACACCTTCGACGCACTGGTGCTGGTGTTCGTGCACCTGCCGCCGGAGATCCGGGGTGCCGTGCACCGGCGCCTCTTGCAGGCACTCAGGCCTGGCGGACTGCTGATCCTGGAGGGCTTCGATCGCAGTCACGCCGGCTTGCCCGGCGGCGGACCGCGCGATCCGGCGTGGCTGTTCGATGCGGCGACGCTGCGCGAGGACTTCGACGAGTGCGCACCTCTGACCATCGAACTCGTCGATGCCGACCTCGACGAGGGCCCCTTCCACCAGGGCCGTGCGCGCGTTCTGCGCGTGCACGGCCGACACCGCTGACGCCGGGAGGCATATGGCGCAACGCTTGCCGCAACAGATGTTCCCGTGGGTCTTCGCCGCGATCATGGGCGCCGCGATGACCGGCGTGGTCACCCTGGTGCTGACGCTTTCGCGCGGCAGCTTCAGCCTGCTGCCGTGGCTGCAGAGCTGGCTGCTGGCGTGGATCGTGGCCACCCCGGTGATCGTCTACCTGGCCCCGCGCGCACGGCGCTGGGCGGCGCGGATCGCGCAGCCGCCGGGCTGAGCCTCATTCGCTGGCGCGCTGGCGCGGCGGCGCACTGATCGGCGGCGCGGGCGGCAATTCCGGCAACGCGGGACCGACGGTTTGCGCCGGCAGGTCGGCGGTCAGGCGCGCATGCAGCGCCTGCGCGCGCGCGAAGCTGACCGCATTTGCGAAGCGCTGCAGCGCCACGCGGTCCTTGAAGCGCACGCGCGCCCGCCAGCAGCCCGCTTCCGCACCGGGCAACTCGGTCAGCAGCCGGAAATCGTTCAGCGCGACCTCGAACCACGGCAGCAACCAGAACCAGCCGCGTCCTGTGCGCACTTCATCGATGGTGTGCAAGGGCACGCGCAGCGTCTGCGGCCGTCCCTTGAGCAGCCCGAGCAGGCTGTCGCGGGTCTGGAATTCGACGATCAGATCCTGGCCGTCGAAACTCAGCATGCCACCCACCTCGCCGAATCCAGCGTGGGTTTCGGCGTGGATCGGGAGGCGCAACAACGATCCGATCGGCGAAAGGGTATTCATGACAGACCGTGACTGGGCGGTCCGTGGAGCATAGGCAATCTGCGCCGCCCGCGGCGCACCCTCTCCTGCATCACGGGCGTGGGCGCTCAGAACTGGTAGCTCAGGTCGACGTACCAGAAGCGCCCCGGCAAGGGATAAGCCGGATCGAAGGAGTTGGCCGTGCCCGAGTAGGACACCGGTGGATCGCGGTCGAAGGCGTTGTGCACGCCGACATTGATGCGTGCCTTCCACGGGCTCTGCCAACCGGCCCGCAGGTCGAGATAGGTGCGCGATCCCAGGCGGTTCTCCGCGGACACGCCATCGACCGGACTGACCGTGCCGGGGCTGCTGCACAGCGAAGGATCGACAAGCACCGGGGTTACGCAGGGCTCGTCGAGCGCGGAGTAGTAGCGGGCGCTGGCCGCAGCGCTCCACGCGCCCAGTTCCCAGCCCAGCGCGCGGTCTCCACCTCGACCCGCTTGATCCGCGAGCCGATGACTTCGATGCGCTCGAGCGCAGCGTCAGGCCCAGGCGGCGGTTCGGCCTGGAGCGTGGTGGAGAGGGCGAGCAGAGCGAGCAAAGCGGGGAAAGGGGAAAGGGGCAGGTGGCCGGATTCGCCTGCTCTCCCGGAGCACATGGAACCCGGGCAAGTAGAACCATCCTCGCCGTGCCCAGGCGCCATGGGCCGCGCCGCCCTGCCCCTTGCCCCCTGCCCCGCTCTGCTCATGGCGCCTCCTCCACAACGCGTGCCAACTCCAGCGTCACCGCATAAAACAGCGGCGCCTCCATCGGCCCGTCGCCGATACCCAGGCGCAAAGCCGTGACCGGCGCGCCGGACGGCAGATCGAGCTCGACGTGGTAGATGTGCGAGTCGTGAAAGTTCTCGCCCGCGCGCAGGGCGGTCGGAGACACCCCGCGCCAGGCCACCCGCGCGCTGGGCTCGGCGAGGTCCGGCTGCCAGTGCGTCACCACATCCCGGCGGGCGAGGATCTCCAGAGTCTCGACGCTGCCGTCGGCCCGCTGCACTTCGACCATGCCGGCGCGGTTCGGCGGTGCACGCGGGCGCATCGGCACATGCAGCAGCATCAGGACGTGCACGCGCCGCGCAGCGACGTGCTCCACCGGCACCCACGCGCTGCGCGGCAACGTGGGATGCAGCGACACCGCTGGGCCACCGCCACTGAGCTGGATCGCGCCGTCGATGCGCCAGTCGATGGCGTCCAGCCGGTGGATGCCGGCGGCCAGCGAGTACAGGTCGCCACCCTGCGCCGCCATGCGGATCCAGGGACGCCCCATGACCACGTTCTGCGCCGCCCGCAGGTCAAGTGGGACCAGTCGTGGGTCGACCCCCGCACCTTCGGCCGGTGCCAGCGACCGGCCCTGCGCCGCGGGCCGCGGCGCGACGTCAGCTGCGGCGATCGTGCCGCGCAACTGAGCGCGCAGGCGGGCGGATTCGGCGTCGTCGAGCGGGCGGGCAGTGCCGGTCGGATCGAGCACCGAGGCCAGGCGCGCCAGGTCGGCGCTGTCCATCGTCGCCGGCGGCAGCGACCACACCAGCCAGCGGCCGAAGATCGAGCGCGCCAGCAGACGCGCGCCATCGGGAGAGAACGCAAGGCGGGTGATCGCATCGTTGCCGGCCAGCGACGCGGTCAATTGCGAGCTGAGGGCCTCGCCGAGGTCCAGATCGTAGACCTGGACGGTATTGCGCGTGGCCAGCGCCACGCGCCGCCCGTCGCGGCTCTGCGCCAACAGGCCCATGGTGCGCGCGGAAGGCAAGCTGGGAATATGCGAACGCAGGCCTTCCGGGCCGATCCACACCAGCGCGTTGGCCTGGTGTCGGTGGGCGAGCACGCCATCGCCGCGCGCCTGCAATGCCACGCTCATGCCCGGGTGGTTGCCGACCAGGGCGCGCGCGCCTTGGCAAGTGGCGAGGTCCCAGCGCACCGCGGCGGCGCGTCGCTGGCCGGCACCGTGGTAGGCCCAGACCGTCGCGCCGTCCGCGGAGATCGCCAGCGCGTCGGCATGATTGGGCCCGTCGAGCGCTAGTGGCGGACACGCCGGCGCGCCGCCGAGGTCGCGCAGTTCGACCTGGGTCGTCGCGTACCCCGAGGCCACCAGGAAACGCGCCTGCGGGTCCAGCCGCAGCGCCGTCGGTAGTTGCGGCAGCGCGACGTCATCGACCAGGGTGCGCACGGTTGCGAGGTCGATCGCCTGCGCGCGCTCGACGAAACCTCCGGCCTCGGCACGACCGTGCACCAGCAGCAGTACCGGGACCGCCTCGGCGAGCTCGGCACGCAGCGGCGTGGACACCAGCACCAGCGGTTCGCGATGCAACTGGCCGCTGGCGGCATCGAACACCCTGAGCGTGCGTCCGGAGATGGTGACCAGCCAGCGACCATCGCGGCTGAGTTCGGCCAGGTCGACCGCCTGCGGGTGTACCAGCGGAGGCCACGCCTGCGCCCCGGTTTCGATGTCCACCAACCGCACCTGCGCACCGGAAACCGCCACCAGGCGCCGGCCATCGAAGCCTTGGCTGATCGGCGCAAGCGGCGCCGCACCCTCGGCACGCAGCGGCGCGGGCGGCAAGCGCCAGATCCCCACCGCACCATCGTTGCCGCCGGACACCAGGATGCGGCCGGTCGGCTCGAAATCGAAGGCCTGCGCGGAGTACGGCCGGCGGCCGAGCACGCGCGCGGGCATCGGCACGGTTTCGTTGGCGAAGGGCGCGAGCGGCGGAAGCTGCCAGATGCTGATGGCATTGCCGTGGACCAGCGCCAGGCGGTCGTCCCGCAGGCGGACGCGTCCGAGGTGGATCATGTCGTCGATCAGCAGCGGCGCCGCACGCGGCCGCCGGGTAGGGACATCCCAGACCACCACCTGGCCGGACTCGGACAGCGCCGCAAGAGTGTTCCCGCTGCGGTCAAACTCGATCCAGCGCACGGTCTCGGTCGGTGAAGACGGCAGCGAGGTGGCCGCGCCCGTGGCACTGTCGACCAGCAGCACCTGTCCATCGAGCGCACCGAGCGCCAGCGTGTTGCCGTCCGGCGCGAATCGCCAGGCGCGCACCAGTTGCGCATCGGTCAAGCCCAGCGACCAACGCACCGCGAGGGAGCCGAACTCGACTGCTTCGAACTGCTGGAAGTCCCGCGTGCGCAACAACCAGCGGCCATCCGGCGCGAACAGCCACATGCTGGAGGTATCCGCGTGGACCGGCCCGACCGGGCGCCAGCCATCCACCGCGTAGAAGCGGAAGCCATCGGGAAAGCGTAGCGAAGCCCTGCTGCGCCAGCGCACGATCGCGCGGCGCGCCTGCTCGTCGAATACGATGTCGCTGAAGCCTTCCGGCAGCGGGTCCGGGCGCAGCACGGCGCCGTCGCGCGCATCCAGCGCGATTTCGTCCGGCGTGCCGGGCGCCGCAAACACTGGTTGCTGGACCATGCCCGCCACGATGCGCGCGCCGTCGGCGCTGTAGCGGATCCGCCCGTGCGGAGCGCCATCGGCCATGCTGAGGTTGTGGGTCAGCCCGTTGGTCGCGGTACTCCACTCCAGGCTGCCGCTGGCGATGGCGTACTGGCGCAGGCTGCGTCGGCCATCCGGCCAATGGGTCGCCACCGCCACCCGGCTGGCATCCGGCGACAGTTCCACCGAGGTCGCGACCTGGCCAGACTCCAGCGGAATGCGGTCCACCAGTTGCGGCGCATTGGCCAGCAGGCTGCCGATGCGCTGGCGCTCGACCGTCGCCGCTACGGTGTCGCCGCTGGCCTCCATCTCCGCGAGATTGGTCACCAGCGCTTGCAGTCCGTGGAAGCCGTTGCCTGCGGACAAGGCGGTCTCGGCTGCCTGAGCGCGCTCGCGCCACAGGCTCTGGCGCGCGCTGCTGGCGCTGGCGTCGGCGCGGTTCCATTGCACCGTGGTAGCGAACAGCCCCAGCAGCAGCGAGCCGACGAACAGCAGCACCAGCGCCGACAGCCGCGGTTCGCGGCGGACCGTGCGCACCAGCTTCTGCGCACGGTTCAGCGGGCGCGCCTTGACCTCGCGGCCGCGCAGGAAGTCGGCCAGGTCGTCGGCCAGCGCACGCGCGCTCGGGTAGCGCTCTGCCGGGTCCTTGCGCAGACAGCGCATGCAGATCGCCTGCAGGTCGAGCGGGATCGAGCGCTCGAAGGAACGCGGCGACGGTGCCATCGCGCAGACCACCTGCTCCAGGGTCTCGCGCGCGGTCGCGCCGCGGAACGGCGGTCGCCCGGTCAGCGATTCGTAGAGCGTGGCACCGAGCGCGTAGACGTCGGTGCCGATGCCGATGCGCCCGCCCGCGGCGGCCTGCTCCGGCGCCATGTAGCTCGGCGTACCGGAGACTTCCTCGACCACCCCCGCGAGCGTGCCTTCCAGCCGGCGCGCCAGGCCGAAGTCGGCCACCATCGGCTCGCCGTGCTCGTCGATCAGCACATTGCCGGGCTTGAGGTCCAGGTGCAGTACGCCCAGGCGGTGCGCGTAATCCACCGCTTCCGCCACCGTGCGCAGCAGCGCCGCCGCGCGCCGCGCCGCCAGCGGCCCGTGCTTCTCCATCTGCTCGGCCAGCGACTGCCCGCGCACGAGGCGCATCGAGAAGAACGGCAGGCCATCCTGCTCGCCGATCTCGTGGATGGTGACGATGTTGGGATGCTGCATCCGCGCGGCGCTCTGCGCCTCCAGGCGGAAGCGCTCGATGAAACCGGGCGACGCCCAAGGGCCTGCGGCCAGCAGCTTGACCGCGACCTCGCGGTCCAGCGAGTGCTGGTGCGCGCGGTAGACCACGCCCATGCCGCCCTGGCCGAGCTTGCCGAGCAGGGTGTAGTCGCCGAAGCGGCATTGGTCGGGATCGGAAAGGTCGAGGTCGAGCGGATCGCCGGGCGCCGGCCCGAAGGCCGCGGCCGCATCCGCCGCCACCCGCGTTGCCGCCGGTGCCGACGCCGCGAACGCCAGTTGCGCCAGCGCCGCGAGTCCCGGCGCCACCGATGGACCCTGGTCCGGATTGACCGACGTAGCCGGCAGGTTCATGGCGTACCCGCCAACGCACGCAGCAGCGCGGCGCGTTCGGCTTCCAGCTCCACCGGACTGGTCACGGTTTCCGCCAGTTCCGCCTCGACCAGTTCGCGGAAACGCTGGCGCAGGCGCTTGATCGCCACCTGCGCCGCGAGCGGGCCGATGCCGAGCTCAGCCGCCAGCAGTGGCAAGGAACCGGGCGGGGGCTCCGCCGTCAGGAAGGGCGACAGGCGCTGGTACATCTCGCCGCGCTCGCTACGGCGGGTCTCCTCGGCCAGCCGTTCGCGGCTGCGGCTGAGCACCTGCAGTCCAAAGCTGCGCTCGAAGGTCGCGTCCGGTTGCACGCTGCCGACCAGTTCGCTGGCCATCCGCTGTTCAAGCGCGGCGATCTCACCCGCCGGCGCGTCGCCACCGGGATCGGCCGCGCCGGCCGCCAGGAACTGCTGCAGGCGGTCGAACAGAAACACGCGGAAACGGCCAGACCCGGCCGGCGCCTGCTGCCGGATCTGCTCGGCCAGGGCGGCGAAGAAGCAACCGGCGATGCGCCATGCGGCTTCCGGCGCGTGGCCATGCTGGCGGATGCACGCATACACCGGGAACCAGTAGCTGCGGCTCAGTTCCTCCAGCGGATTGCGCCCGTCCTCGCGCGCCCCGTCGCGCACCGCGGCAACCAGCGACCAGCGCGTGTGGTTGAAGACCTCGGCCGAAACCGCCTCGCCTCTGTGTGATGTCTGCGGCATGCATCCCCCGTGCACGTCTGCCCATGAACCAGCGCTACCGGACACCGCACTCGCGATTACAGACTCTCGGCGGGACCTGCGCCGGCGCGCTCCGGTTTGCGCCACGCGCCGCCGAGGGCAGCGCGCAGGATGTCCAGTTCCGCATCGACATCTGCATCGCAGGCCACGGTCTCGGCCAGTTCGGCGCGCACGCAGGCGCGCAGCCGCTGGCGTAGCCGATGCACCGCCACCGCCAGGGTGTTGTTGCGCATGCCGAACTGCGCGGCCAGGCGGGCGTAGTCGTCGCCGTCCGGCGGCTCCACCAGGTACTCGCGCAAGGCGTCGAACAAGGCCACCTTGCCGGCGGCCAGCGCTTCGGCGCGCAGCGCGCTGAGCGCGCGGTCGACCACCGTCAACGCCCAGTGGCGCAGGAACACGCCTTCGGGGTCGGGGTCGCCCTCGGTGGCGACGGAGCCGCTATCGTCGTCCAGGCTGTCGGTCAGGTCGGCACCGCGGAACTGCGCCCGCCGCGCTGCCTCGGCATTGCTCAGGAAGCGGGTCAGCGCGGTCAGCAGCAGCGAGCGGAAGCGCCCGCGCAGCGGATCCGCACGGGTCTCGAAACGGCGCTCGATCAGCGCGGCGAAAAAGGACTGGGTCAGGTCCTCGGCCTGGGCGGGCGAACCCACGCGCCGGCGCACCACTGCCAACACCACCGGGCGGTAGGCCTGGCACAGGTGCTCCAGCGCCGCGCGCGCCGACGCGGGATCGTCGCGTGCGGCGATCAACATGCTCCAGCGGGTGGTCGGGAACCTCGCCAAGCCCTGTCTCCGGACCGTGGATGGATCGAGAGGCGCTGCATCAACCGTTCCCTATCCTGCCACAGCGCTACACGGGCTGCGGACGCGATGCATCCTCATTTCGCACCCGGATTGCCCCGGATGCGCCACCTTGCTCGACTAGCGTGGGCATCACTTCAACCCAAGGAAACGACCGATGCACCACCCGGAGCCACTGCGTCGCGCGCTGCTCAAGGCCATGGCGGTCGCCGCGGCATTGCCTGTGACTGGCATGACTGCCGATCCCGATCCGAAGTCCCACAGCCTCGAAGCGGCGCTCGCGCAACTGGAACAAACTGCCGGCGGCCGCCTCGGCGTCTGCGTGCTCGACGCCCACGATGGCAAGAGCGCCGGCCTGCGCGCCGACGAGCGCTTCGGCCTGTGCTCCACCTTCAAGCTGCTGCTCGCCGCGGTGATCCTGCGCGAAGCCGACGCCGGCCGCCTCGCGCTGGACGAGGTGCTGCCTTACGCCCGCAAGGACCTGGTCCCGAACTCGCCAGTGACCAAAGCCCAACTGGCGTCCGGCGGCATGCCCATCGAGGCCCTCGCCCACGCCACCCAGACCACCAGCGACAACCTCGCCGCGAACCTGCTGATGAAACGCCTGGGCGGACCGCAGGCGCTGACCGCGAAACTGCGCGAAATGGGCGACCAGACGACCCGGCTGGACCGCTGGGAGCCGATGATGAACCGCGTGCCGCCGGGTGAGGTGCGCGACACCAGCACCCCACGCGCGCTGGCCGATACGGTGGCGCGCATCTTCGGCGAGCAACTTCTCGCGCCCGCCTCGCGCGCGAAACTGCGCGACTGGACCATCGCCACCACCACCGGCACCCGCCGCCTGCGCGCCGGTTTCCCGTCCGACTGGATCGCCGGCGACAAGACCGGGACCGGCTATGCGCCGGGCATGGGCAACAAGACCAACGACATCGCCATCGTCTGGCGCGCCGACCGCGCGCCGCTGGTGGTGGCCGGCTACTACGAAGCGCCGGGGTATTTCGACCGGATCCGGGCGGAGGATGAGGCGGTGCTGGCGCAGGTGGGGAAGTTGGTGGTTGGGTGGGTTTAGGCCTGGCGGCCGGGTTTGGGCCTGGCGGCTGTAGGCTGGCGCCGGGCTCTCCCGGGAGAGTGGGCTCTGCTCGCGATCGTTGCGCGTCTCGCTTCTCGCTTTTCGCTTCTCGCTTCTTGCTTCTTGCGTCGCGCTTCTTGCTTCAAGATCAGGAGCAACAGCGTTTCGGCCTGGCGGCCGAGTCACTTCTCTTTGAGTGGCCAAAGAGAAGTAACCAAGAGAAAGGCCACCCCGCGTCCGCGCCGGCCGCGCATCCGGCGCGCCCGGTGCCCTGCGGTGCTCACGAAGCGCAGGCCGCTGCGCAACTCGCACGTCCATGTGCTCGGACATGCTCGCTTTCCCCTGCGCTTCGCTCCGCTCCTCGGCGCTCCCGAGGGGCCCCTTTTTTACCTTCGACCCGGCTTCCTGCCTGGTCTTCGAGGCGAGCTTCCTGATCGATTTGCTCGACGGGAGTCGAGAGCGAAGCGAAAGCAGCGGAGCAAGCTCCGCTCTACGGATTTCGGCTTCGCCCTACGGACTTTGGGTTCGCTCTACCGACTTCGGGTTCGCTCTACGGACTTTGCTTCGATGTTGACCCTGGCTTCGCTATTTGGTTCTCACTTCGCTGCTGGCTCTGGCTTCGCTGTTGGTTCTGGCTTCGCTGTTGGCTCGGGCTTCCTTCCGATCAAGACCCGCAAGCCGGCTGACCGGCCACACCTCAAGAACCAGGCAGGAAGCCGAGTCGAAGGAACCCGGGGCCCCTCGGAAGCGCCGAGGAGCGGAGACGGATCAAGGGGAAAGCGAGCATGTCCGAGCGCATGGATGCGCGAGTTGCGCAGCGGCCTTGATCCGGCGAGCACCGCAGGGCACCGGGCGCGCCGGATGCGCGGCCGGCGCGGACGCGGGGTGGCCTTTCTCTTGGTTACTTCTCTTTGGCCACTCAAAGAGAAGTGACTCGGCCGACAGGCCGAAACGCTTTTGCTCTTGAAGCGACCAGCGACCAGCGACAAGCGAAAAGCGACAGCAACATCAACAGCGACAGCGACAGCAACAGCGACAGCAACATCAACAGCAACAGCGACAGCGACAGCGACAGCAACAGCGACAGCAACATCAACAGCAACAGCGACAGCAACAGCAACAGCAACAGCAAAAAGATCGCGGGCGGAGCCCGCTCCCACAAACAGCCAGAGCAGATGGCCCGGGTCAGCCCCTCACCGGGACCATCACCACCGGCACCCTTGCCTCCCGCAGCACCGCGTGACTCACGCTCCCGACCAGCAAGTCGAACACCGCCCCGTGCCCATGCGTGGCCATCAGGATCAGGTCTGCGCCCAGGCGTTCGGCCTCCTGCAGGATCATGCCGGCGGTGGCGCCCTGCACCAGCAGCGCGGTGCAGTCCACGCCGAGATCGCGCAGGGCTTGCGCATGCGCCTGCAAGGTGCGGTGTTCGTCGCGGTGCTCGTGGGCGATCTGGCTGCGCACCGAGGCGGAACCGGCCTCGTAGCCAACGAAATCGGGTTCCGGTGCGGCCACGTGCAGCAGCCAGACCTGCGCATGCATCGCGCGCGAGAGCTTGATCGCGTTGGCGAGCGTGCGCTCGGTGGCGGAACTCAGGTCCAGCGGAACCAGCAGGCGCATGTCTCAACCTCCGGGCGTGGGTGCTGCCAGCTTTGCCTCGACCATCGGCGCCAGCGCCGCGGTAAAGCGCTCGGCCTCGCTGGCCGACATGTGCGACCACTCGGGCAGAGTGTAGCCCTGCAGCGCGGCGTGGTCCTGGAAGTGGATGCCGGGCGCGCCGGCCCGAGCGAGCAAGGTGTCCCAACTGTCGGCGCGCGGCCAGTGGCGGTCCTCGTACTCCAGATAGTCGGCAACTGACGGCGCGCGGACGAAGACCACTTGGACTCCGCGCGCGCGCAGCCTGGCCAGCGCGGCCACCGCGCGCGCGATCTGTTCGTCGCGCTTCTCGGCCGCTTTGGCCGCATCGCCGAACGGAACCTCGCCAAAGTCCTGCGCCCAGATGCGCTGCGCCAGCTCGGCGTATTCGGGATCGTCGACGACCTTGGACCACATGCGGGTGTTGCGGTCGGCATCGCTGACGCTGAGCTTGCGCACATTGGTGAAGGTGCGCACGCCCTCGCGCGCCGGCCAGTCCTGGCGCTTGAGCATGGTGAACAGCGCGAAGTCCTCCTCGTAAAACGCGAACCAGGGTTCGAGGAAGGTCATCGACAGCCATTCGCCCGCGCGCTGGGCCGGGGTTTCCTTGTGGTAGTGCTCGAATTTCTCGATCACATAGGCGCCGCCGGTGAAGAACAGGTCCGGGGCCACGCCGATCACCAGCTGGCCGGTGAAGTCCGGATCGTCGGCCAGGTCCTCGACCACCGGCAGCGGTGTGGTGCCCTCGATGGCCAGCTGGATCGGCCGCCGCCCGGTGTTGCGCTGCCACACGTCGAGGTTGATGTCGAACAGCATGCGCGAGGATCCGGCGATCACCAGCGCATCGCCTTCGCCGTGGTCGATGCGGCGGCGCTGGATCGCCCACTGACCCGGGCTGTTGCGGTAGGCGGGCTCGCCGCCATAGCTGCGCCAGGCCCATTCCCAGGCGCCCATCGCGGCGAGGAACAGCGCCAGCGCCACAATCAGCGCCAGGGTGCCGTCGATCTGCGGCAGCGGACGCTCGTAGCTGGCGTCGGACAGCGATCCGTGCTCAGAACTGGAAGTAGATGAAGGCATCGCTTCCTCCCTGCGTGATCGCGATCAGGAATGCCATCGCGCCCCACAGCGCGCCGACGACCGTCGCGGGCAGCCGCTGGACCTCGGCGTGCAACTGGCGCTCGCGCATGTACGCGTGCGCCGCCAGCAGCGGCACCATGACCGCCAGTACGCTGACCAGGCGCCAGGTGCTCAGGATCGGCGCGCCCTCGGCACCGAAGCCGAGCATGCCGCCGAGCACCCGCCAGGCGGTGGCGAACTCCTGCGCGCGGAAGAACACCCAGGTGATGTTGACCAGCGCATAGGTCAGCGCGATCAGCAGCAGGCGCGTGTACCAGCGCTCCCACACGGGCCAGCCGCCGATGCGCTGGCGCAGGAAGCGCTCGATGACCAGGTACAGGCCGTGCAGCCCGCCCCAGACCACGAAGGTCCACGCCGCGCCGTGCCACAGTCCGCCGATCAGCATGGTCAGCATCAGGTTGACGTAGGTGCGCCCCGGACCCTTGCGGTTGCCGCCGAGCGGCACGTAGAGGTAGTCGCGCAGCCAGGTCGACAGCGAGATGTGCCAGCGGCGCCAGAAGTCGGAAAAGCCGAGCGCCGCGTAGGGATAGCGGAAGTTGTCGATCAGCGAGAAACCAAGCACCAGCGAGCAGCCGATCGCGGTTGTCGTGTAGCCGGCGAAATCGCAGAAAATCTGCCCGGAGAAGGCGATCGTGCCGAGCCAGGCGTCCAGCATCAGCGGCGCCTTCTCGCTGCCGTAGACCGCGTCCACCACTGGCGCCAGCAGGCCGTCGGCGAGCACGATCTTCTCGAACAGCCCCAGCGTCATCAGCATCAGGCCCCAGGTGACCTGCTGCGCGGAGGCCGTGCGCGGCGCGGCGAACTGCGGCATCAGGTCGGTCGGGCGCACGATCGGCCCGGCGACCAGTTGCGGGAAGAAGGTCACGAACAGCGAGAAATCGAGCAGCGAGGTCGCTGGCTTGGCGCGACGCAGGTAGACGTCGAGGGTGTAGGACAGCGTCTGGAAGGTATAGAAGGAGATCCCGACCGGCAGGATGATGTCCCACGCCGGCGCCTGCCATTCGATGCCGAAGCCGGCCATCAGCGCGGCCCAGTTCTGCAGCAGGAAGCCGCCGTACTTGAAGTAGCCGAGCAGCCCGAGGTTGGCCGTCAGCGAGAGCATCAGCCAGGCCCGCCGACGCGCCTGGGTGTCGCTCTCGTCGATCCGCCGCGCCGCCCACCAGTCGACCATCGTCGACAGCCAAAGCAGGACCACGAACGGTGGATTCCACGCGGCGTAGAAGAGGTAGCTGGCGATCAGCAGGTTGAACTTCTTCACCGACCACGCCAGCGGCAGCCGGTGCAGGAACAGCACGATCGCGAAGAAGGCGATGAAGGTCAGCGAGTTGAACAGCACAGCTGTCTCCCCAGGCAGCGGCTGCGATGACCGATGCTAACGGATTCGCATTCGTGAAGGACGCGTGATCCGGCGCGCCAGTGCCGGGCTTGTGCCGGGAGGCCTGCTTCTCCATCGTGGCGCCATCGCTGCCCGAGTCCATCCATGGCCGACGCCCCGCGCCGCATCGTGCTCGACACCAACGTCTGTCTGGCGCTGTTCCTCTACGCCGATCCCACCTGCGCCGGGCTGCGCAGGCTGCTCGCCTCGCACCAGGCCGTCGCCAACGCCGCCACGCACGACGAGTGGCGGCGGGTGCTGTGCGAAGGCCGGTTCCCGTTCGACGAGAGCCGGCGGGCGGCGGCGGGCATCGCCTACGACCAGTGCACGCTGCTGCTGGAACCGAGGCCGCGCGCGTTCGCGCTGCCGCGTTGCCGCGATCCGGACGACCAGAAGTTCCTGGCGCTGGCGCGCGATGCGGGCGCCGTGCTGCTGTGCACGCGCGACCGCGAACTGCTGCGCCTCGCGCGGCGGACGCGCCGGGATGCCGGCTTCGATGTGCTGCCGCCGGAATCCCTGGAAACCGGCGCGAGCGCCGTGGCAATGTAGACGCACGATCCGATCCTGGGGAGCAGGCTGATGCGTCGGCGCGACTGGCTCAAGCTGTGCGGCCTGCTGGCTTTGCATCCGGTGGCCAGCGCGCAAACCGCGCCAGGCAGCGCGGGCCGCGTGATTGTCGTCGGCGCGGGCATGTCGGGCCTCGCCGCGGCACGCGAACTCAAGCGCGCGGGCTACGCTGTGGTGGTGCTGGAAGCGCGCGAGCGCGTCGGCGGGCGCATCCACACCAGCCGCGCATGGAAGGATGCGCCGATGGACTTGGGCGCCAGCTGGATCCATGAGACCGACGGCAACCCGATCACGACACTCGCGCGCGAAGCCGGCGCGCGCACGGTGGAGACCAGCTACGACAGCAGCATCGGCTACGGCCGCTCCGGCAAGCCGTTCACGCGCGCCGAGCGCGAGCGCCTGGAAGCGCTGCAGGCGCAGATCGAGGAAGTGATCGAGGAGGCCCAGGAAGCGGACACCGACCAGCCCCTGCAGGCGGCGGTGGAAGCGGGCCTCGACTGGAAGGAACTGGCCCCGGGCGATCGCGCACTGGCGGAACTGCTGCTCAACAGCACCATCGAGCACGAGTACGCTGGCAGCACGCGCGAGATGTCGACCTGGTGGTGGGATGACGACGGCGGCTTCGACGGCGGCGACGTGCTGTTCCCCGACGGCTTCGGCGCGCTCACCGATTTCCTCGCGCGCGGGCTGGACGTGCGCACGGGTCAGGTGGTCGAGCGCATCGAGCACGCCGCCGATGGCGTGCGCGTCCACGCGGGCGGCCAGACCCTGCGCGCGGACCATGCGGTGGTCAGCGTCCCGCTCGGTGTGCTCAAGGCGGGCGCCATCGAGTTCGCGCCCGCGTTGCCGCCGGCCAAGCGGCGCGCGCTGGACGGCCTGGCGATGGGCGTGCTGAACAAGTGCTTCCTGCGCTTCCCGCAGGCCTTCTGGCCCACCGGTGTCGACTGGATCGAACGCGTGCCGGAGCGCCGCGGCGAGTGGACCGAATGGGTGAGCTTCGTGCGCGCCGCGGGCAAGCCGGTGCTGCTCGGCTTCAATGCCGCCGACTACGGCCGCCGGATCGAGACGCTGGGCGACCGCGAGATCGTGTCCGCCGCGATGCGCGCGCTGCGCAGCCTGTACGGTGCGGACATCCCCGATCCGTCCGCCCACCAGATCACCCGCTGGGCCAGCGATCCCTACTCCCTGGGTTCCTACTCATTCAACCCGTTCGGCAGCGATCCGAAGATGCGCGACGACCTCGCCGCCAGCGTCGGCGGGCGGCTGCACTTTGCCGGCGAGGCGACCACGCGCAAGCACTTCGCCACCACCCACGGCGCCTACCTGTCCGGGCTGCGCGCCGCGCGGGCGGTCATCGACGGCTGAGCGCGCGCGCCTCGCGCACGATCGGCGCTTCGTTGCCCCAGCGGCCGGCCAGGTCGGCCAGCCAGTCGGCGGGCAGCGCTGCCGGCAGGCCGCGGGCGCGGTCGAGTTCCAGCTGGCGCAGCCGGGCCCAGTCGCGGAAGGTGTGAGGCGTGGCATCTCCAACATCGGCCAGCAGTGCCTGCAGGCGCGCCTGCGCCTGGCCCAGGTCGCCGGCGTCCAGCGCCAGTTCCGCCTCGCGCAGCAGCCATCCGCGACGCACACCCGGCAGCGGATCGGCGATGCCGTCGATCACCTCGCGCAGCTCGGCCAGCCAGGCATCGGTCTGCGCGGTCGCGCCGGACACCGCGGCGGCGCGCTGCACGATCATCAGGGTCGAGGCCAGTTCCTGCGCGCGCACCGGCTGCTGCGCGTGGCGCAGGGACAGCGCGCGCTCGCCCGCGGCGGCCGCGGCTGCCGCATCGCCATCGCGCTCGGCGGCGATCACCGCGAGCACCTCGAACATGCGCGGCAAATTGGACTGGTTGCCGGCCGGATCGGCCTCGAATGCAGGGCGCACGATGGCGATCTGCGCCGCAGCCTCGTCGTAGCGGCCCACGGCCAGCAGCGCCTTGGCGTAGTTCAGTCGGTACAAGCCAGCGTTGGGCCCGGCCAGCCCGTGCTCGCCCAGGCTGGCGACCACCTGCTCGTGCACCGCCAGCGCTTCCAGCGGGCGGCCGCTGCCGCCGTACACATTGGCGAGAGTCTGGCGCAGGGCATTGGCGCCGGCTCCCTGCGGGCCCTCGATCGAGAGCACCAGGTCAATGGCCTTGCGCGTGTGTTCGAGTGCGGCATCGGTCTCGCCGAGGTAGGACTCGATCAGCCCCAGGTTGCCGATCGCCTTGGCGGTCTCGCGGTGTTCCTCGCCATGGGTGGCCAGCGCGGCGTCCAGGGCCTCGCGGGCGTAGTCGCGGGCGCGGCGGTAGTTGCGCACGTTGAAGTGCGCCACGCCGAGGTTGTTCAGCGCGGTGCTCAGCAATTCGCAGTAATCGCTGTCCGGGCGCGTGCAGCCGGCGCGCAGCGGCGCCAGCGTGCCGTCGAGCAACGCCAGGCCTTCGTCGCCGCGATTGCGTTGGGTCAGCATCACACCCATCTGCACCCGCTGGGCCAGCAGTTCCAGGCTGGGTTCGCCTTCCGGTGCGCGCGCGAGCACCGCTTCCAGCTCGGCGAAGGCGGCCGCCTCGCCATGCTGCAGGCGCATCAGGGCGTCGCCGAACTCGGCGATCCGGCGTGGCTCCTCGCCGGGCGCGAAGTTCGCCTGCGCGTAATCGCGCGCACGGGTGCTCAGGCGTTGTGCTTCATCGTCGGCGCCGATCACGTTGTGGATCTGGCGCAGCCGCCGGTACAGCTCAAGTACCACCTGCGGCTGCCCGGCGAGTTCGGTCTCGACCCGTTCGGTGGCCGCCAGCACCAGGTCGCGGACGCTCGGCTCGCGCGCCTGCGGCAGCGTGGGCACGGCCGCATCGAAGATGCCGATCAGGAAATCCTGGACTTCCTCCGATACGCGCAGTGCGGCCTCTGCGCGCGCACGCTGGGCCTGCGCCTCGGCGGCGGCCGCCTGCGCGATGCGCGCCTGGGTGCGCGCCTGCTCGCCCTGCCACAGGGCCACGCCCAGGCTGGCCAGGGTGGCGACACCCAGCAGCGCGCTCAGCGCCACCCCGCCGCGGTGGCGGCGCACGAATTTTTGCGCCAGGTACCAGCGCGAGGGCGGATGCGCGCTGACCGGCTGGTGCGCGAGGAAGCGGCGCAAATCGTCGGCGAGCGCCTGTGCGTGCTGGTAACGCCGCTGCGGCTCTTCATCGAGGCAACGCCGCAGTACATTGTCGAGGTCGCCGCGCAGGAAGCGCGCCAGGTTGCGCCGGGTCGCCGGCGGCGCAGCCTCCGTCCCCGGCACACGCTCGGCAGCCTGCGAGGCCGGCAGGCTGCGCAAATCGTCGCCATTGCCGCCGATCAGCAGTTCCAGCGCCATCACGCCCAGCGCATAGATGTCGGTTGCCGCGCTGACCTTGCGCCCCATGCGCTGCTCCGGCGCAGCGTATGCGGGCGTGAATCCGGCGCAGCCGTGACCGGTGAGATCGGCTTCGTCGGCCAGCATCTTGGCCACGCCAAAATCGAGCAGCTTGCAGCGTCCGTCCGCGGTCACCAGCACATTGCTCGGCTTGAGGTCGCGGTGCACGATCAGCTGCGCATGCGCGACCGCGACCGCGTCGCAGACATCCGCGAGCAAGGCCACCCGCGCCGCGGGCGAAAGCGCATGCCGGCGCGCGTAGTCGGTGATCGGCTCGCCCTCGATGAACTCCATCACCAGGTAGGGCTGCTGCGCCTCGCTGATGCCGCCATCGATCAGGCGCGCGATGGACGGGTGCTCCAGGCTGGCCAGCACCCGGCGCTCGCGCTCGAACAGCTTGCGGTCCAGGTCCGACAGGATCGTGCGGTGCAGCAGCTTGAGCGCCACGCGTTGCCCGAAGTCGCTGCGCTCGGCGAGGTACACCGTGGCCATGCCACCCTGGCCGACCGGCCGGATCAGGGTGAAGCCGCCGATCTGGCGCAGATCGGCCGCGGGGACCGCCGCAGCCGCCAGTGCATCCAGCCGGTCCTGCGGGGAGACCGCGAGTGGGTCGTCGGTGCGCGCCTGCGCCTGCAGCAGGCGCTCGACCCGATGGCGCAGGTCGGCATCCGGGCAATGGCGATCCAGCCACTCGGCGCGCGCAGCTACCGGCATCTCGGAGAGCAGGTCGTACAACTCGCGCAGGCTCGAGGGCTGGTCGCTACTCATGCCTCAGCAAGCCTGCCAGTGTGCGCGAATGTAGGCCTTGGCGAATTCCAGGTCGCGCGTGATGGTGCGCCGGTTGAGGCCGAGCATTTCGGCGATCTGCTCCCCGCCCAGGCCCGCGAAGTAGTGCAGCTCCAGCACCTCGGCGCTGCGCGCGTCCTCGACCGCCAGCCGCCGCAGCAACTCGTCCAGTTCCAGCGCGGCGTCGACGTGCACCAGCATCGCCGGGTCGGTGGCATCCTCCAGTTCCACTGGCGTCAGCCCGCCGCCGCGCTTGACCCGCAGCCGGGTGCGCGCGCGGTCCACCAGCAGGTTGCGCATGGCGCGCGCCGCATAGCTGAAGAACGTGCGGCTGTCCTCGAAACGCAGGTCCTGGCGCTCAGCGACCCGCAGGTACAGCTCATGCACCAGCGCGGTGGTGTTGAGGGTGTCGTTGGGCGCGATCGCCGACTGCGCCAGCGCGCGCAGTTCCGGGTAGAGCCGCGCGAACAGGGCGTTGGTGGCACCCGGACCGGATCCGCTCATCCACCACGCGTAGGGCCATGCGATGGCGCTCATTCTGCGCCATCGTAGTGGATGCGTTCACCCTCATAGGCGCCGATGTCGATGTGCGCGCCCTCGGTCCGCCGCAGGCCCTGCGCGTCGAGCGCGGCGGGCACGCCGAAGATGCCGGGGCCGGTCTCTGCGCGCGCCGCGTCGCTGCCCGCATTGATCGCTGGCGAGCCGGCCAGCGGCTGCCCGTTCGGCCCCAGTTGCGGGTCCACGGTCAGCGTGCCCGGCGCGGTGGCCCAGTTGCTCAGGGCGTAGCCGAACTCCAGGTTGCCGCGGCGGGTGAAGTTCGCGGCCAGCGCCGTGCCATCGTGCAGGCGGAAGCCGTTGGCCACCAGGTTGTTGTCGAAGCGTCCGAACACATTCGCCCGGAAGTTGGTGGCGTACGAGGCATCGGTAATCGTGTTGTTGATTACCCTCACCTGGACCTGGCCGCTGCTGCCGCCTGCCGAGACCGCAGTGCCGCCGGCACCAGCGATCTGGTCGAGCGCGAACATGTTGTCGTGCACCAGCAGGTTCACGCCGACCGTCCCCAACGTATTGATCTCGATACCGCTGGCAAAGCGCCGTGAAGGCAGCGCGTTGGCCGGCAGGATGCGGTTGCGGCGGAAGACGATGTCCCAGTTGCCGCTGCCGCCCACATTCGCGAACCAGGCGCGGTGGAAGCTCTGTGCGATGGCCACCGGCTCGGGACGGAAGCGGTTGTCCTCCACCTGCATTTCCATGCCAACCGTGCCGCCGCCAAACTGGGCTATCGAGAATTGCGCGTTGTTGTCCGAGCCGATCTCGAACTCGCAGCCGCGGACCACCAGGCGCGAGCGCGCGCTCGTGGCGGCATTGACCTGCAAGTAGAGCTGCGCCTGCGCGTTCGCTGCATTGCCGCGGAAGCTCAGTCCTTCCAGACGCAGATCGCCCGGCTGGTTGCCGGCGATGCCGACCGCCAGCGTGCTGCCCTCGAAGCGCAGGTTGCGCAGGGACACGGCCCATGGCGCGGTGCCGGGGAGATTGAAGGCATGGTTCTCGCTGGCCGTGAATACGGCGCTCACGCCCGGCGCCGCCTCGATCGATACCGCGCGGTTCAGGATGACGCGGTCGGCGATCACCTGATCGGACACGATGCGCAAGGTGCCACCGGTCGGCACCGACGCGAGGCAGGTGGTGAAATCGGCATCGCAGGGCGCGCTTCCCGGCCAGTTGACGGTTTGCGCGCGCAGCGGAGACCCAGCGCTAGCGACGAGCAACAGGACGGATGCGATGGAACGGGCGGGGTGGACATGGTTGAGCCGATAGCGGGTGAGTCCCCGCGTCTAGCGACGTCTCGCGGCCAATTGAGACATGCGCGATCCGGGCTATAACGCCCGGCATGCAAAACCTGGTCTCCGTCCTGCTCCCGGTGCACAACGGCGGCGTGTGGCTCGCCGACGCGGTCGCCAGTGTCCTCGCGCAGAGCTGGCGCGCTCTGGAGCTGCTGGTGATCGACGACCACAGCAGCGATGGCGCGGTGGACGGATTGCCGCGCGACGATCTGCGGTTGCGCGTGCTGCCCTCGCCCTCCCGCGGCATCGTCGCTGCGCTGAACACCGGGCTCGCCGCCGCGCGCGGCGGGTGGATCGCGCGGATGGATGCGGACGACATCTGCGCGCCGGAGCGCATCGCAGCGCAGATGGCGTATGCCGCTGCCTGCCCGCAGATCGACATCGTCGCGAGCCGCGTCGACCTGATCGACACCGCCGTCGATAGCGGGCTGTGGCGCTACATCGCGTGGAGCAATGCGCTGACCGAGCCTGAGGACATCGCCTGCGAGTTGTTCATCGATAGCCCGCTGGTGCACCCGACGGTATTGCTGCGCAGCGATTTGCTGCGGCAACTCGGTGGCTGGCGCGACGGTGACTTTCCCGAGGACTACGAGCTCTGGCTGCGCGCGGCGCAAGCGGGCTGCCGCTTCGGCAAGCCTGAGCCCGCGCTGCTGCACTGGCGCGACCATCGGCCGGCGGCTGACGCGCACGGACCCGCGCTATTCGCCCGAGAGCTTCCTGCGCCTGAAGGCGGCGCACCTGGCGCGCTGGCGCCTCGGCGGGCGCCCGGTGTGGATCGGCGGCGCGGGGCCTGGCGGGCGCGCGCTGCACGACGCGCTGCGCCGCGAAGGCGTCGAGGTGATCGGCTTCATCGATGTGCATCCGCGCCGGATTGGCGGCGCCAAGCGCGGCCTGCCGGTATGGCCCTACGTGCGGCTGGCCGAGCCGCCGGATGCGATCGGCCTGATCGCAGTCGGCAACCCCGACGCGCACGCGCGGGTGCGAGCGGACATGGCGCCGTGGGGCCTGCGCGAGGGCGTCGACTGGCTCTTCGTGCTTTGACTGTCGCCTTGGACGGGGCTGGTTCAACGCGGAGACACGGAGGGCGCGGAGAAGAGCCAAATCGCTTGGTGCGGGTGATGGATGGCTCATCGCCCCGCTGGCGGACTACCAAGCTGTTCTCTGCGCCCTCCGCGTCTCCGCGTTGAATTTGCCGATCTAGATGCGATGCAAATGCGAATCGCTTGCATTCGCGTTGACGTCCGTGTCTACTCGTCCCATGCGCTCATCTGGCCATCCCATTTCCCGTTCCCGGCCCGCCGTGGACCGCCGCCGCGTCGCCTCGCTCGCGTTCACGCTGGCGGCGCACATCATCGCGGTGGGTGTGCTCGCGCTGCCGGATTCGCGCGATCTGGCGCCGCCCCGGGTCGCGGACCGGGCGCTGTCCCGGGAGGACCGGCTGACCCTGTTCGTGGACCTGCAACCGCCGGCACCACCAGCGCCCCCGCCGGTCGCGCCGCCACCACCGCCGGCGCGAACCAGTGTCGCCGCCGACGCCTCCCGCGCCGAGCGCACCCGTGGAGCCCATTCCGGCGCCGGTGCCTGCAGCGCCCGTGCTCGTCGCCATGGCGAGTTCGCCACAGCCGGTAGTTGCGCCCACCCCTGTTCCAGCAACACCGGCCGCGACGACAACCGCAATTTCAACGCCTGGCGACAGCGCGCAGGCGCGCCGCGAGCGCGACGAGTACATCCGCGCGCTGATGGCTGCGCTGTTGCAGCACCGCAGCTACCCGCCCGAGGCGCGCCGCCAGCGCGCGCGCGGCGTGGTGCAACTGCGCTTCACGGTCGGCCGCGACGGCCACGTGCTGGCCTCCAACGTGGCGCGCAGCGCCGGGCACGCTGTGCTCGACGAGGCCGCGCTCGCAGTGCTCGCCGCGGCCGATCCACTACCCGCCATTCCCGCATCGCTCGGCCGCGAGACGCTGACCGTGACCGTGCCCGTCGAGTACGCCCTGATCACCCGCTGACCCGGAGAAACCATGAACCGTCTGCACAACCTCAAGCGGCCGCTGTCGCTGCGTGCGCCCGTCGCCGCGCCTGCGCCAGCTGCCCTCGCGCTCGGCGTGACCCTATCGCTGCTTGGCGGTGCGGCCGCGGCACAGGACGCGCCCGCGGCCGAAGACGAGATTGTCCTCGATACGCTGAAAGTCGAGGAACGCACCCTCGACACCAATCCCTACGCCGAGAAGGGTGTGCCATACAAGGCGCGCGTCTCCGGCGACCAGCGGCGCACCGAAACGATCGCCGAAACCCCGGCGACCATCAGCGTGCTCACCCAAACCCAGATCCGCGAGTCCGGGCGATCCGATTTGCGCGCGATTGTCGGCGCGCAGCCCGGCATTACCCTGGGCACCGGCGAGAACGGCAATGCCTTCGGCGACCGCTACGTGATCCGCGGACAGGAGGCGCGCTCGGATGTGTTCATCGACAGCCTGCGCGACCCCGGCATGACCATCCGCGAGAGCTTCGCGGTGGAGCAGGTGGAAATCACCAAGGGCCCGAACTCCAGTTTCGCCGGGCGCGGCTCCTCCGGCGGCACGATCAACAGCATCACCAAGCGCGCCAGCAGCGATTACAGCTTCAACAAGCTCGATGTCGGCCTCGGCACTGACGACTACCGGCGGATCACGCTGGACAGCAACCAGCCGCTGGGCGAGCACGCCGCGTTGCGCGCGAACCTGCTGCACGGCTACGAGCAAGTCCCCGACCGCGCCCCGGCCGAGCGCGAACGCGACGGCGCCGCGCTGTCGCTGCTGCTGCAGCCTACCGAGCGCTTCTCGGTGCTGGCGGACTACTACTACCTCGACGCCGCCGGTGCGGCCGATCTCGGCACCTACATCGAGCCCAACGGCGGCGAGCCGGTCGACGACCTGATGCCCTACCTGCAGGACGAGGACTTCCTGCGTTCGACCGTCAACATCGGCACCGTGCGCGCCGAGTACGACAGCGACGGCGGCTGGCGCATCCAGAACGCGCTGCGCCGCGGCAGCACCGAGAACGGCTATGTGCTGACCGGCGCGCGCGGCGGCACGCGCAATCCCAACGATCCCGCCGGCGCGGTGCCGACGATCACCCTCTCCACCCACCAGGGTTGGCAGGAGGTGGACTACCTGGTCGACCAGTTGAATCTGCTCAAGGACGTGGAGATCGGCGGACGCGAGCACAGCCTCGTGTTCGGCGCCGAATACTCGCGTCTGGAAGTGCTCAACGGCGTCTACACCGTCAGCAACAACGGCACGCGCAACTGCCGCACCGGCGGCGGCGCGGGCACGCCGAACTTCTGCATGCTCGATGGCAATGGCGCGGTGGTCCCGAACCTGCATTCCCTGTTGCAACGCGACATCGTGCGCGGCGCCTGGGACTCGGACTACTTTGTCGAGACCTGGTCGCTCTACGCGATGGACAGTTTCGACCTCAGCGACCGGCTGAGCGCGAGCGTGGGTATCCGCTGGGACGACTTCGACTACCGCAACACCCTGCGCAGCGGCGCCGGCGCATTGACCCGCTTCGATTACGGCGATTCGCTGTGGAACGGCAATGCCGGTTTGATCTACCGCATCAACGACAGCGGCAACGTCTACCTGTCCTTTGCCAGCGCCAGCGACATCAACGGCGGCGAGTCGGACGTCGGCGGCAGTTGCGGCTACGGCGGCCTGTGTGGCACGCCCGAGCAAGTGGTGTTGAGCCAGCCCGAGCGGGTCGAGAACATCGAACTCGGCACCAAGTGGAATTTGTTCGACCAGAAGCTGCTCGCCACCGCGGCGCTGTTCCAGATCACCAAGGACGACGTGATGGAGAGCGTGGGCGACGCCTATTCCCAGCTCGGCACGCTCAACACCGGCAAGAACCGCGTGCGCGGCATCGAGTTCGGCCTCTCCGGCAACCTCACGGAAAAATGGAGCGCGCAGTTCTCCGCCACCTTGATGGACTCGGAGATCCTTGAGGCCTTCGTCGACAACCAGGAAGGCAAGGTGCTGAGCAATTTCGCCGATGACCAGGCCTTCCTGCAACTGCGCTACCAGGCCACGCCGAAGCTCTCGCTCGGCACCTCGGTCAGCTACCGCAGCGAGATGTACGCGGGCCAGCCGGACACCGCCGCGGGCTTCAACGCCACCACCGGTGAGTACAGCTACCGCATCCCCGGCTACACCACGGTGGACCTGTTCGCCGGTTACGAGTTCACCGAGAAGCTCAAAGCCCGCCTCAATATCGGCAATGTGTTCGACCGCGACTACTACCTCGCGGCCTACCGCAGCGGTTCGTTTACCTACATCGGCGATGCGCGCAATGCGCAGCTGACCTTGAGCGCCGAGTTCTGAGCCGCGGCAGACGCGTAGCCCGGTGTGCGCGCGCAGCGCGTTCACCGGGTACTTGCCGCAAGTACCCGGTGAGCGGCTGGCGCCGCACACCGGGCTACGCTCAAGGAGACGAGAGAATGGAAACGGGGAAGAGCCAGCCGTGCTGACCATCATCGATGAGCTGCTGGACACACACACCGTGCGCCACTTCCGCGAGCGGCTGGCGGGCGCGCACTGGATCGACGGGCGCGCGACCGCGGGCAGCGTGTCGCGCGAGGTCAAGGCGAACGAACAGGTGGACGACCGCTGCGAGGCCGGGCGCGAACTGCGCGCGCTGCTGCTGCGCGCGGTGCTCGGGCATCCGCTGGCGGTGTCTGCGGCCCTGCCGCACCGGGTGTTCCCGCCGCGCTTCAACCGCTACCAGGGCGGCGGGCACTTCGGCATCCATGTCGACAATGCGCTGATGCGCTATGGCGACGATCCCGAGTGGCTGCGCAGCGATGTCTCGGCCACCGTGTTCCTCTCGGAGCCAGACGAGTACGACGGCGGCGAGCTGACCATCGAAACCGACTTCGGCGCGCAGGCGGTCAAACTGCCGGCCGGCTCGATGGTGCTGTATCCCTCGTCCAGCCTGCACCAGGTGACCCCGGTCACCCGCGGCGTGCGCGTCGCGGCCTTCTTCTGGATGCAGAGCCGCGTGCGCGACCCCGGCGAACGCGCCCTGCTGTTCGACCTCGACCAGACCATCCAGCGCCTGCGCGCCGATCTGCCGGGCGACGATCCGCGGGTAGTGGCGCTGACCGGGACCTACCACAACCTGCTGCGGCGCTGGGCTTGAGAAGCGGGTTGTGGGTTGAGGGTTGTGGGCAAAGCTCGCGATCCGCATCCCCAAGCCCCGCATCTCCGGCATTCGATTTGGCTCTACTTTGCGTCCTTTGCGTCCTTTGCGGACAAATGTCTTGTATTTCATAGGCTTGAATCATGTTCGGTGAGAGCCGACGCGGTCGGCGGTCTTCACCGCAGCCATCGCGCCTGCGCTCGTACACGAGTCGTTCACGGACTCATTCGCATTATCCTTTCCGTAATTTCAGGCTTTCCTGAAACTTCGGAAGCAACGTGAACCTGCATCCCCTGAGCCAGGCCTTCGTGCTCCACTTCGGCGAGATGGGCAGCCGCTGGGGCATCAACCGCACGGTCGGGCAGATCTACGCGGTGCTCTACATCAGCCGCGAGCCGCTGACCGCGGACGACATCGTCGATCGCCTCGGCGTGTCACGCTCGAACGTCAGCATGGGCCTCAAGCAACTGCAGTCCTGGCGACTGGTCCGGCTGGAGCACCGGCCGGGCGACCGGCGCGACTTCTTCAGCGCGCCCGAGGACGTCTGGCAGATCTTCAAGACCCTGGCCGAGGAACGCCAGCGGCGCGAGGTGGACCCGACGCTGTCAATGCTGCGCGATGCGCTGCTGGAGACCGCCGGCTCGACCGAGGACACCTACGCCCAGGAACGCATGCGCCGCATGCACGAGCTGATCGAGCAGATCACCGACTGGTTCGCCGAGATTCGCAAGCTCTCGCCGGACACGCTGCAGGCGCTGATGGGCCTGGGCAGCAAGGTGGTGCGCCTGCTGGAGCTGAAGGAGCGCGTGTTCGGCGGCAAGCGCGCCGACGAGCCCGGCTTGCCCGCCGCGCAAGACAACGAGAGACCCTGATCCCATGCGCAAGCGGAGCAGGGGCGCCCAGGACGCAAAGGAAAGCGATCGCCGCGCCGCGCACGCTTTCCTTTGCAACCTTCGCGCACCCTGCGTCCCTTGCGTCCCCCATGGCAGGCACTGCTCGCCTGCCCCGCAAGGAGCCTTGAACCGATGGAGAGCCTCGACCCGCTGATCCTCGCGCGCATCCAGTTCGCCGCGAACATCAGCTTCCACATCCTGTTCCCGACCATCACCATTGCCTTGGGCTGGGTGCTGCTGTACTTCAAGCTGCGCTGGCGCAACAGCGGCGACGAGCGCTGGCAGGCGGCCTACCGGACCTGGGTCAAGGTATTCGCGCTGGCCTTCGCACTCGGCGTGGTCAGCGGAATCACGATGAGCTTCCAGTTCGGCACCAACTGGCCAGGCTTCATGCAGCGCGTAGGCAACATCGCCGGCCCGCTGCTGGGCTACGAGGTGCTGACCGCGTTCTTCCTGGAGGCAGCCTTCCTCGGGATCATGCTGTACGGCCAGGGCCGCGTGTCCGACCGCATGCACACGCTGGCGACCTTCCTGGTGGCCTTCGGCACCACGCTTTCCGCCTTCTGGATCCTGGTCCTGAACTCGTGGATGCAGACCCCGGCGGGCTTCGTGATGATCGACGGCCAGGCGCACCCCACCGACTGGTGGGCGATCGTGTTCAACCCGTCCTTCCCCTACCGCCTGGCGCACATGCTGCTGGCGTCCGGGCTGACCGTGGCTTTCCTGATCGCCGGGTTGTCCGCCTGGCGCTGGCTGCGCGGCGACCGCAGCGCGGAGGTGCAGACCACGCTGCGCACCGGGCTGCGCCTGGGCGCGCTGCTGATCCCGCTGCAGATCCTCGCGGGCGACCTGCACGGGCTGAACACGCTGGAGCACCAGCCGGCCAAGATCGCCGCGATGGAGGGCATCTGGCAGACCGAGGAGGGCGCCGCGCTGCGCCTGTTCGCCTGGCCTGACGAGACCACCCGCAGCAACCGCTACGAGATCGCGATACCAGGACTGGCCAGCCTGATCCTCACCCATGACCTGAACGGCGTGGTGCGCGGACTCGACGAGTTCGAACACCATCCGCCGGTGGCGCCGCTGTTCTTCGCCTTCCGCCTGATGGTCGGGGTGGGCCTGCTGATGCTCGCGGTGAGCTGGATCGGCGCCTGGCAGACCCGCCGCGGGCGCGAGCCGGCGCGCTGGCTGGCGCGCCTGCTGGTGCCGATGGCCTTCTCCGGCTGGGTCGCCACGCTGGCCGGCTGGTACGTCACCGAGATCGGCCGCCAGCCGTGGCTGGTCTACGGCACGCTGACCACCGCGGAAGCGGCCTCCAGCGTGCCGGCGCCGCTGATCGGCATCAGCCTGACGCTGTACCTGCTGCTGTACGTCGGACTGCTGGTGGCCTTCATCAGCGTGCTGTTCCACCTGATGCACCGGGCGATGGGCGGACACGCGCCGGCAGACACCCCGCTTGAGCCGATGGGAGCCGTCCGATGAGCGCCTGGCTGCCGGAAATCTTCGCCGCACTGATGGGCGTGGCCATGCTCGCCTACGTGATCCTCGACGGCTTCGACCTCGGCGTCGGCATCCTGCTGCCGGGCGCGGACGCGGCGCAAAAAGACACCATGATCGCGTCCATCGGGCCGTTCTGGGATGCCAACGAGACCTGGCTGGTGCTGGGAGTGGGCATCCTGCTGATCGCCTTCCCGGTGGCACACGGGGTGATCCTCGGCGCGCTGTACCTGCCGGTCACGCTGATGCTGGTCGCGCTGATCCTGCGCGGGGTGGCCTTCGACTTCCGGGTCAAGGCGCGCGCGCGCCACAAGCAGTCCTGGGACCGCGCCTTCTTCGCCGGCTCGGCGCTGGCCGCGCTGGCGCAGGGTTTCATGCTCGGCGCCTACATCATCGGTTTCGAATGGACCCTGGCCAACTTCGCCTTCGCCAGCTTCATCGGCGTCTGCCTGCTGGCCGGCTACAGCCTGCTCGGCGCCTGCTGGCTGCTGCTGAAGACCGAGGGTGAACTGCAGGCCAAGGCCGCGCGCTGGGCGCGCACCAGCCTGTGGTTGACTGGCGTGGGCATCGCCGCGGTGTCGGTTGCCACGCCACTGGTCAGCGAGCGCATCCTGGTCAAGTGGTTCACCCTGCCCGGCTTCTTCTGGCTGCTGCCGATTCCGCTCGGCAGCGCGGCGCTGTTCGTCTACGCCGAGCGCCTGCTGCAGCAGGCACAGGCAGGCACGCTGGCCAACGTGGCGCGCCCCTTCCAGTGCGCCGTGGGCCTGTTCGCCAGCGCCTTCGCGGGCCTGGCCTACAGCCTGTTCCCCTACCTCGTGGTGGACCGCATCACCATCCACGAGGCCGCCGCCGCACCCGGCTCGCTGTGGATCATCCTGTTCGGCGTGGCGGTCACGCTGCCGGTGATCGTGGGCTATTCGGCGTACACCTACCGGGTGTTCCGCGGCAAGGCGCGGCCATTGCGTTACTACTGAGCCCCTGCGCGCCGCATGCACGCGAATGGCGCGATCATGCGCCGTTCCCCAACCGGAGCGTCCCGATGAACGAAAGCCAGCGCGATCCCACCATCGACTTCGACCCCGGCGTGTGGAAACTGTTCGACGAGTACGTCCACGGCGTGATCGACCGCCGCGGCTTCCTGCGCGGCGCGACGAAGTTCGCCGCCGGCGCAATGACGGCGAGCGCGATGCTCACCCTGCTCAGCCCGCGCTTCGCGCAGGCGCAGAAGGTGGCGCCGGACGACGCGCGGATCCGCGTCGAGCGCATCGAGATCGATTCGCCAGCGGGCTACGGCAAGACCGGCGCCTACCTGGTGCAGCCGGCGGATGCGCCAGCGTCCGCGCCGCGCATCCTGGTTGCGCACGAGAACCGCGGGCTCAACCCGCACATCGAGGACATCGCCCGCCGGCTGGCGCTGGACGGCTTCGTCGCGCTCGCGCCGGATGCGCTGCACCCGCTGGGCGGCTATCCGGGCGACGAGGACAGCGCGCGTGCGAAGTTCGCCGAACTCGACCAGGCCAAGGTGCGCGAGGATTACCTCGCCGCGGCGCGCCACCTGCACGCGCTCGATGGAAGCGAGCAGCCGATCGGCGTGGTTGGCTTCTGCTGGGGCGGCGGCATGACCAATTTCCTCGCCACCCGGATGGACTCCATCGCCGCGGCCGCGCCCTACTACGGCAGCGCGGCGCCACTCGATGCGGTCGGCTCGATCAAGGCCGAACTGCTGGTGGTGTTGGCCGAGAACGATGAGCGCATCAACGCCGGCTGGCCGGCCTACGAGCAGGCGCTCAAGGCGGCCGGCGTGCGCTACCGCATGCTCCAACCCAGCGGCACGCAGCACGGCTTCAACAACGACACCACGCCGCGCTTCAATGCGGACGCAGCAGCGACGGTGTGGGCCGAAACCGTGGCCTTGTTCCGGCGCACCCTGGCGGGGTGAGCGGCGCTTCAGCCGAGCAAGCTCGGCTCTACGCCGCGCTCAACCTTCGACCAGCACCTCGAAGCCGCCGAAAATCATGCGCTTGCCGTCGAACGGCATGGTGGTGCCGTAGGCGTGCATGCGCGGATCCTCGAAGGCCGCCTTCATCCCGGCATCGCGGGTGGCCTTGTCCGGCCAGCGCACCCAGGCGAACACCACCACCTCGCCCGGCTCCAGCTTGACCGCCATCGGGAAGGAGGTCAGCTTGCCCTCGGGCACGTCCGCGCCCCAGCACTCCACCACCTGCAGCGCGCCGTGGTCGCGGAACACCAGCGATCCCAGTTCGGCCAGCTTGCGATATTCCTCGCGCTTGTCCTGCGGTACGGCGAGCACATACCCATCGACATAACTCACGACCCTTCCCCCTTGGCTGGCTGTTGCGCTGCGCCTGCCGCCAGCCCGCCTCGAATGCGTCCAGCGTGGCGACCCACGGCGACACTTTACGCGAGGAATTGGGTGGCCGACGGCGCGAACGACATCCGCGAGAGACCTGGGCGAGACTGGTCGATGAAGATATCTGCCGGTGCATGCCCCGGCTCGCCTGTCATTCGCGTTCCGCAACTTCGACGGTTGGCTGCAGCGGCAAGCGCCAGCGCAGTCGCGTGCCGGCGCCGGGGGCGCTGTCGATGGTGAACTGCCCGCCCAGCCGCGCCGCCCGCGCGCGCAGGCCTGCAAGGCCGTGGCCGGCGTCCGCGCGCGCGGGATCGAAGCCGCGGCCGTCGTCCGCCACTTCCAGCACCAGGGCGTCGGCATCGGCATGCAAGGCGACACGCAGGCTGCGCGCATGGGCGTGGCGGATGGCGTTGTTGGCCGCCTCCTGCACGCAGCGGTAAAGGTGCAGCACCGCCTCCGGATGCCACGGCGGCAGTTCCAGCAGCGCGTCCACATCCCATTCCAGACGCAGGCCGGCCGCGGCCAGCGTGGGTTCGATGCGATGGCGCAGGCGTCCCAGCGCCACCAGCAGGTCGTCGTCGCTCTGCGCCAGCGAGTCGAGCACCAGGCGCAGGTCGGCCAGGCCTTCGCGCAAGCCACTGACCACCTGCTCGCGGGCCACATGCGGGTTGCCGGCGAGGTGTACCAGCGAGGCGAGCTGTCCGCCGACGCCATCGTGCATGTCGCGCAGCAGGCGCTGGCGCTCGGCCGCAAGCGCACGCTCGCGGTCGGCCTCGCGGATGCGCGCGAAGCTCTGCGCCAGCTCGGCCTCGCGCGCGCTCAGGGACTGCTGCAGCTGCTGCGCATGCGAGGCCATCTGGCGCTCGTACTGGATCACGCGGCGGGCCAGTTCCAGCCACAGCGCGAGCACCACGCCGATGGCCCCCAGGGGTAGCAGGGCGAACTCCAACGGCGGCGCCAGCGTGCCGCGCAACGCGTCGGCAATGCCGAGCAGGGCCGGCATTGCGGCGAAGGCCACCAGCCAGGGCGCGCTGCGGCTGTTTCCGCGCGCCAGCACGATGCGTCCCACCAGCCAGAGCATCCAGGGCACCATGGTGTAACTGGCCAGCTTGAGCGTGTAGTTGGGCAGCTGCAGGCGCCAGTAGGGTTCCAACGGCCACCACGTCATCGCGCTCCAAGCAAGCAGCAAGCCGGCGACGAAAAAGCCCAACAGCGCGCGCACCAGCCAGCGCGGTGGCGGCCTGACGATCGCGATGATGAACAACGGGGTGAAGGTCATCACGCCGAGCAGCGCCGCGTGCATCGCCACCCAGCGACCATATCCCGGCTGCGGCCACACCGGCGACAGGTGCAGCACGCCGAGCAGCAACCAGAACGGTGCGGCAAGCAGGTACCAGCCCTGCACGTTCTCGCGCCGCCCCGCGAGGAACAAGGCCAGCGCCAGCAGCAGGCTCCCCGCCTGCAACCAGGCCACGCCAGCGACCGCCTGCTCGGTCAGCAGCACGCGCCAGCGCTGCGGACCGGTGAGTTCGTCTGCCGGCCCCAGGTAGAAGGGGGCGAGCCCGCCAAGATGGCGCACCTCGGATACCAGGTGCAGCAGGATTTCGTTGCTGCCCGCGCGGAGGTCCCCTTGCGGCACCAGCACGATCCGCGAGTGGAAACGGTAGAGGTCCGGCGGGGGCTGCATGCGGCCGCGCTGGTCCAGCTTGCGGCCGTTGAGGTAGACCGCGACGTTGGCGTCGAAGTAGGGCAAGTAGACCGCCCAGTCCTCGCTCGGGATGCGGTCCAGGTGGAAACGGTGGCGCATCAGTATGAAAGGGGTGTCGCAGCGCACTTTGCAGGTGCGCAGCGGCAGCGCATGCAGCGCCCAGCCAGCGGTGGCCTCTGGCACGGCATCACCGGCCACGGCCTGTGAGGCCGCCGCCTCGATGCTGCGCACTGCGGCCATCGAGGGCAGCGAGGCGTGGTGGATGCCGCCGATCAGCAGTGCCAGCAGCATGCAGCACAACAGCGGCGGCAGCCAGGCTCGCAGCAACGTTGGGTTCATGCGCGCATCGATCTCCCCGAGGGCATCCGACTATGCCTCGCCCCCACCGCCCACGGAACTGCGGGCGGCACGCGCGCCCGCTGCCAATCAGGTGCTGGCAGCCCCCACCCAGCCGGCCTGGATCGCCTGGTAGACCGCCTGCGAGCGCGAGCAGACCGCCAGCTTGGCGTAGATCTGCTTGATGTGCTGGCCCACCGTGTGGCGCGAGATGCCGAGCAGCTTCGCGGTCTCCTCGTAGCTGTAGCCGCGCGTCAGGATGCGCAGCACCTCGGTCTCGCGCGCCGTGAGCTGGTCCAGTGCCTCGTTCCTGGGTTCCGGCTCGGCGGCGCGCGGCTGGCGCATCCGCCGCAACAGGTGCGCAGCGACCCCCGGGGAGATCGGCGCACCGCCGTCGAGCACGGCCTGGATCGACGCGATCAGTTCCTGCGCCCGCGCCTCTTTCAACAAATAGCCCGCGGCGCCCTGCTCGAGCGCCTGCACCACCGTCGCCTCGTCGCCGAGCGCCGAGACCACCAGCACCGGCAGGCGCCGCGGCAAGTTCGTCAGCAGTTGCAGACCGCTGCCATCCGGCAGGCCGATGTCCAGCAGCAGCAGGTCGAGCGCGTCGAACGGTAGCTGCGCCGCCTGCGCCAGCGAGGCAGCGGCGGCCACCAGGCGCCAGTCAGGCTGCAGCTCGAGCGCGCGCGCAATCCCGTCGCGCACATGCGGATCGTCTTCCACCAGGCCGATACGAAGCGCTGCGCTCACGCCGATGTGCCCCCGCTCCGCAGCGACTCAGCGCGACGGCAGCTCCTGCCCCTCGAATCCATGGCCGAACAATTGCAGCCCGCCGGCAAAGGTGAAAGCGCGCCCTTCATTCGCCACCGCCCCGTCGTCGTAGCCCGAACTGCCGATGATGACCTCTTCCCCGGCCAGTGCAATGGAGACACCGAAGAAGTCGTCGGCGGCCCCGCTGCCACGGCGCCAGGTGCCGCCGGGCGACCAGTAGCTGGCGGTCGGATTGCCGTGCATCTGGTAGACCGCGCCCAGCGGGGTCTGCGCCGCGTCGGTCTCGCGGATGTCGCCGATCAGCGCGCTGCCATCGGTATGAAAGGCAATCGATCCGCCGAAGTTCACCGCACGCGAGCCGGCCGGGGAGTCGATCCGTGCCCGCTGGGTCCAGGTGCCGCCAGGGCCCCGCGTGTAGGCGAACACCGCACCGTCCTGGCTGCCGCCCACCAGCGCCTGTTCGAAGGGCGATCCGACCAGCAGCTTGCTGCCGTCCGGCGACAGCGCGAGCGCGCTGCCGAACACGCCGGCCGAGCCATTGGCGACCTGGAAGTCGGGGCGGAAGCGCTGCTGCTGCGTGTACACCGCGGCCGCGCCGGCGCCGGTGCGCAGGAACTCATAGACATAGCCGCGCGTATTGCCGGACAGGACCTCTTCGGGGGCGCCGACCAGCAGGCGGTCGCCGCGCAAGAGCACCCGCTGGCCGTAGTTGCCGTTGCTCGCGGTGCCGTTGACGGACGTGTGGTAGATCCAGATCTCGGCATTGCTGTCGTAGCGGTAGAGCTGCACCTGACCCTGGTTGCTGGCGCTTGCACGCGGCACGCCGACGGCCAGCCAGCCTGCATCAGCGGCGAGGTGGAATCCAAACCAGTCGCCCGCGGCCACCGCCACGCCGGGTGTCAGCGTCTGGTAATGCGCGAACTGGCCGGCATTCAGCTGGTACACGTAGGCCGCCCCGCGCTGGCTGGCGCCGGTGACCTCGGTGAACGGCGCACCCACCAGCAACTGCTGACCGGCGAACTGGACGAAGTAGCCGAAGCCGTCGCCATTCGCCGCCACCGGCGCCTGGACGGCATTGAGGAATATCCACTGGCCGCCACTGCGGGTGTAGACCACCACGACGCCCGGGCTGGTGCCGCCGGGGCCACCGCCGTAGAAGGGCGCGCCGATCGCCAGGTACTGGCCATTGCTGGAGACGCTCTGGCCAAAGAAGCGGGCCACGGGCACACCGCTGAGGCCATCCGCCGTCAGCGCCTGGGTGGGCGCAGGAACTTGTGCGAACAGCGGTGGGCAGATGAGCGTCAGGACCAGCAGCAGGCCGCGCAGGAGCATCGATCGCATGGGTATTGCCATCCTCGTTGGGTGGATGGCGGCACTCTAGGAAGGCCCGTCGCCGGCCCACATGCCGCGAATTCGGCATTCGCACCGCCACGGGGGACCAGCGGTGGCGGTGACCCGACGAACGCGGGGTGCACGTCCAGGTGTATCGGAGACACCGGCCGGTAGTTATCGTTGCGTCGCCCGTTCAACTGCCGCTGCTCACCGCCTTGGCCCTGGCTGCGGGCCCCCAGCCTGCCAGCTTCAGCACTCCGCCCGTTGTCGAGGCGATGAAGCTCTCCCCGGACGGCAAGTACCTCGCTCTGGTGGTGCCACAGAGCGACTACGAAAGCCGATTGCTGGTGCTCGAGGCCGCCTCGCTGAAGGCGGTCGGCGGCCTGAATTCCTCGCCGATGCACCAGGTAGGCGATTTCTGGTGGTCAGCGCTGCGGACCAGTTCCAGGTTGAGCCGGGCCCAGGTTCTGCCCGCCCACTCTCGGCGCTGCGGCGGAACCATGACCGGCGTTAGGAGATAGACTTCGCAGCAGAGGGCCGCGATCAGCGGCACATCGTCGGGGGGACCCATGTGCACTTGCTCGACCGCGTGTGCTTGCGTCCTTGCGCTGGCGTGCACGTTGGCGGCGACGCAACTTCGGGCGCAGGCCAACCAGCCCCCCGACATCAGCCTGCCGTCCCCGGCACCGGACACCACGCTCGGCACCGCGGTCAGCTTCGCGCCCGTGGTCAGCGACCCGGACGTGGGCGTCGGACTGATGGAACTTGAGATCGACATTTCCGATCTCGACGGCGTCGGCGGGCTGGTCGTGGCCAACGGCGATTACGGACGCTTCAGCTGGGGACTGGGCACCAACGTCACCGCCGACGTCGAGGTGCGCACGCGGGCGCAGCTCAATTCCGCGCTGTCGACCTTCACCTACATCCCGCGCGTCGGTTACGCCGGCGTCGCCCGACTCATTTTCGAGATCGACGACCAGGGCAACACCGGCACCGGTGGCGTGCTCTCGCGCACCCGCTTCATCGACATCGACGTCTGCGCACCGTCGGAACTCGGCACCGCCGCCTGCGCGACCAACAACCAGCCCGACATCGCCCTGCCCGGCACGCAGTCGACCACGCCGGGGCAGCCGGCGTCCTTCGTCCCGGTGGTCAGCGATGTCGATGTCGGCCCCGGCCAGATGGAACTGGAGGTCGACATCGCCGACCTCGACGGCGTCGGCGGGCTCAGCGTTCCCAATGGCGACTACGGCCGCTTCAGCTGGGGCTTCGGCACCAACGTCACCGGGGACATCGAGGTGCGCACATTGGCACAGCTCAACAGTGCCCTGCAGACGTTCACCTACACGCCGGCGCCCGGATTCACCGGCATGGCACGCATCATTTTCGAGATCGACGACCAGGGCAATTCGGGAAATGTGACCACGGTGCTGTCGCGCACCCGTTTCATCGACGTCAACGTGCAACCGACCGCAGGCTTCGCGCGTTTCGCCGGCGGTTGTGTGTTGACGGTCGGCGAAGGTGGCGCTGTCCCGATCCTGGTCGAACGCGTGAATGGCAGCAGCGGCGCCGCAGCCGTCCAGGTCCAGGCCACCCCGGGCACCGCGGTGACGCCGGGCGACTACACCTTCACGACCATCCAGCTGAACTGGGGCAACGCCCAGGCCGGCTTGCGCAGCAGCAACCTGCAGGTCGTCGCCGATGGCGCGCCGGAGTCGACGGAGTCGCTGACGCTGACGCTGTTCAGCCCGATCGGCGTCGCCATCGCCGCGCCGGCGACGAAGACGGTGTTCATCCGCGACGTGCCGGCCGCGCAGCTGGTGTACGCCGACGGCCTCGAGGGCAATTGCGCGGACTGAGTGCAGCCGCCCAACCCGCGCGGCATGGATGAACTTCTCGTCCGGCCTTGGCGCGCATGTTTCGCCCAGTGCGTCTACCTGCGTCCTGGCCAGTCCGGGTTGTCGCATACGCCTGTCGCCGAAGTCTGCGTGGATGCGGGCGTGCCATTTCCGACCCGACGGCGTTTCCGTCTGGCCAGGGACGAAGCGCGTCATCCGTAATCGGCTGCCGTTGACACGCACCAGGCCGGTCCAACGTGCCCCGCAGGAATGCGCAGGAAATCCGCATGCACCACCGCATCCGACAACTGCCCTGGCTGTGCGGCCTGGCCTGCATGACCGCCGGCGCTGCGGCACCATTCCAACTGCGCAGCGTACCGCCCGGTGCAATCGCGCTGGGTGCCGGCGACCTCATCGGCTACACCGCCGATGCGCACTCGCTGTACCTGAACTACGAAGCGCAGGGGCGCCTGCTGCGCGTGCGCGACGAACTCTGCGGAATGCGTTTCGTGGTCGATCTGGCGGCCGGACAGCGTTACCCCGGGCGCTTCCTCTGCACCGACGCCAAGGCGCCGCCGTCGGGCGCATTCATCGACCTGCGTCGACTCGAAGGCGCGCGCCTCGACATCCAGTGGGGCGGCAAGGACCCAGACCGCCGCCGGTCCCCGGCCCTGGAGGCCTGGCTGGGCGACCGTCAACTGCTGTATCGACGCCATCGCGTCGGCGCCCGCTGCCTGCGGTTCGCACCCACCAACTGGCGGCGCGCCGCGGTCCATTTCGACTTCGCGCTGGACGGCGACAGCGAACTGGCCCCCCAACTTTCGCTGACCCTGTATTTTGATGGTGCCCCCGCAGCGGGCGCCGTGCTTGCGGCGCTGGGTGTCGGGATCGACTGGAACGCAGACTGCACGCGACAGCGCCTGCGCCTCACGCTCGACGTGCAACAGGCGCCGTCGCGGTATCTGCACCTGGTCGAGGTCGTGCCGCTCGACCCGTAGGGAAACAGTGAAAAGTCTCGCGGCAGCGACGCTGGGTGGAGTTTCCCGAGCGCGGGTCTCGGTCCTGCGTTTTGCTGGCGCACGCAGAGGCGATCGTGGGGTGTTTCGTAATTGAGTTGCAGAAATTTCCGATGAGTTTTGCGGCGAGGCAAGAAGGCGCTGGAACACGCGGGCAAGCCGGTCGCATGGCCGCCCAAGCCGAAGCACATTGTTTTGCCCGCCCGGCGCGCCGCGCGGAGCTCAACCAGCGCATGCTCGAGACCTTGCGCGGCGCCTGAAGGCCGCGGACGACACCGCTGCGGAGTAGCCAATGCTGAGCCAGGCCCAGGTCGAAGCCTTCGAACGCGACGGCTTCCTCGCCATCGAAGGATTCAAGCCGCCCGGCGAACTGGCTGCGCTGCGCGAGCGCGCGCTGGCCATCGTCGATGCCTTCGATCCGGCTGCCGGCGGGATCTTCACCACCCGCGACCAGGCGCTCGCCACCGACGACTGGTTCCTGGATTCGGCCGCCGCGGTGCGTTGTTTCTTCGAGGAAGAAGCCTTCGGCGGCGACGGGCTCCTGCGCCAGGACAAGCGCCTGTCGATCAACAAGATCGGCCACGCGATGCATGACCTGGACCCGGTATTCGACGCCTTCTCGCGCGGCCCGGCGCTGGCCGCGGTCGCCGCGGACCTGGGCCTGGCCGAGCCGCAGGTCTGGCAGTCGATGTACATCTTCAAGCAGCCCGGCATCGGCGGTGAGGTCGGCTGGCACCAGGACGCCACCTTCCTGCACACCGAGCCGCTGTCAGTGACCACCTTCTGGTTCGCGCTGGAGGACGCCACGCTGAACAACGGCTGCCTGTGGGTCCAGCCCGGCGGCCACCGTAGCCCATTGCGAGAGCTTTTCGTGCGCGACGCCCGGCGGGTGGACAAGTTGCGCCTCGACGACACCCCCTGGCCCGGCGCCGCTGAGGCGATCCCGCTGGAAGTCCCCGCCGGCACCCTGGTCTGTTTCCACGGCCTGCTGCCGCACTACAGCGCGCCCAACCGCTCGGCGGTCTCGCGCCACGCCTACACCCTGCACGCCACCAGCGCGCGCACCCGCTGGAGCCCGCGCAACTGGCTCCAGCGCGGACCGGGCGATCCGCCGCTGCGCGGGTTCTGAGGCTGAACTCAGAAGGTGTCGCTGGTGGTCAGCGCGGACACCTGGATGGGCGTCGCGCACGCCGGATTGCCCTGGTACTGCAGACGCAATTCGCTGAAATGGATCGGTTCGGGCGGTGCCACGCGCGCCATCTCGATCAGGTAACCCGGGTCGAAACGTTGCGCCTGCTGCACCGGCGCGCCCGGCAGCGAGTGGCGCGGATACTGGAAGTGGTGATCGAAGTAGTAGGCCTGGTTGCCATCGATCATCACCCGCCATTCGCCGCAAGTGCCGGCACCGGTCACGCGAATCTCCGCATCGACGAAGCGCCCGGACTTCTGGGTGGCGATCACATCGATCCAGGTGCCTGCGGGCGGAGCGTTGAGGGTTGCATCCAGCACCAACAGCTTGCGGATATCGGCGTGGGCGCTGGCGGCGCAGGCTGCGATCAGGGCGAACATTACGGATCTGGTGCGCATGGAAGCTCAGGCATTCGAGGTGGGAACGCCTGACCGAAACGCCCCTGTGCGACCAAGCGCACGCCTCTCCGGCGGCGCGTCAGTCGCGCGTCCGCGCCAGCACCAGCGCGCGCAGCTCCGCCAGTTCCGCGCGCAGCGCCGCGTTTTCCGACTCCAGCTTGCGGTTCAGGCCCTGGATCGCCGCCAGCGCCACGCCGTCGGCATCCACCGTGGCGATCGACTTGCCATCGCCAGCGAGGTCGAAGGCGGCCTTGAAGTCCTCGGCCATCGGCCCTAGGTGGGTGCCTTCCTCAGATCCACGGTAGGTCCAGGTGCTGATCGGCAGCGCGACCAGACGCTCGAGGATCGCCATCGGATCGACATCGCCGAAGCCGGTCTTGTAGCTGCGGCTGGAGGCGTTGGTCCAGGTGCCGCCGTTGCTGAGCGTGGCCGCGCCACCGGTGCCGCCGTTGACACTCAGCCGCGGCTGGCTGGATTGCACGCCCAGCGGCGACAGGAAGAAACCGCCGGTTTGCTCGTCCAGGTAGAACAGGCCTGCAGTGCCATTCTGGGTGAGCAGCTTGATGTCGGCGTCGGTGTCACCGCTGGAGCGCGCACGCAGGACTAGGTCGTCGCTGTTCGATGGCAGCGCATTGGTGTTGATCATCACGCCGCCGTCAGCGCGCACCAGGAACTGGTTGGGGCCGGTGGAGACGAAATCAGCGTCGGTCGAGTCGGCGAACACCATGCTGCCGTTGTCGCCGTCGCCGTCGCCGGAGTTTGCCACGCAGGTGCTATCGCCAATCCCGTTTCCAGGACGGACCTTGGCGCGCCGGCCGAAGGCCAGCGAGTAGTCGCCGCCGGCGCAATTGGAGAAACCGCCCGGCGTGGCGCTGTATCCGCCATCGGCGATGTTGGATTGACCACCTGCGACCGCGGACGAATAGCCGCTGGCGGTGTTGCTGCGGCCGCCGGCCACCGCGCTCGAATCTTCTTCGGCGCGATTGCGATAGCCACCGGCCACGGATGCATTGATGTTTGCGTAGTTGGAACTGCCGCCGCCGACGAAAGCATCCGAGCCCGCCGCGTGGTTGCCCTGGCCGCCGCCGATGAAGCTGCGCGGCGCGGTAACCTGGTTGATGCATGAGGTGTTGCCGTTTGGCCCGCAGTTGTTGAAAGCATTGCCGCCACCGACGATCACGGCGCCTTCGTTGCCGGCCGGGATGCTGTTGCCCTGGTAGCCTCCGAGCAGAGTCGGCGCGAAAGTGCTGCTGGGCGCCGGAGTCAGGGTCAACGCGGCGAGATTGTTGACCCGGAACACCAGCGGGTTGTTGTCGGTCGTGCCCAGAAACTGGCTGACCGGCGACACGCTCGCATTGCCGGAGAGCTGCCAGCCGACGTCGTCGCCTTCGCAGGTGACCGTACCATCCGCCGCAACGGCGCGGATCGAGAAGCCGGCCGCGCAAGTCCCGCTGACCCGCGCCTGCACCTGGGCGGTGTTGACGTCGGCGCTGCCGATGCTGCCGTCGACGATGTTGCCGGCGTTCACGGCATTCGCAGCGAGGTCGATGTTCGCGACGGTGCCGTCGGCGATCATCGCGCTGGTCACGCCGCCGGTGGCGATCGACAGCGTGCCGCTGGCGGTGATCGGCCCGCCGGTCAGGCCGGCACCGCTGGCCACACTGGTCACGGTGCCGGTGCCGTCGTCGGTTTCGCAAATGACGGTTCCCGTGGCCGAGATGTCGCGGATGCTGGAGCCGGCCGCGCAGGTGCCGCTGACCCGGCGTTGCACCTGGCTGGTATCGATATCACCCAAGCCGACCGAGCCGTCGACGATCTTGCTGCCGTTGACCGAGTCGGCGGCGAGGTCGAGGATGCCGACGCTGCCGTCCTGGAGGTTGCCGGAATTGACGGCATTGGCAGAAAGGTCGGCATTGCCCACGCTTCCGTCGGCGATCATCGCGCTGGTCACCCCGCCGGTGGCGATGGACAGGGTGCCGCTGGTGGTGATCGGGCCGCCGGTCAGGCCGGCGCCGCTGGCCACGCTGGTGACGGTGCCGGCGCCGCCGGCCGGGATGGTCTCGCAGGTCACGGCTCCGCCCTGGCCGATGGCACGGATCGCCGTGCCCGATGGACAACTGTTGTTGACGCGCGCCTGCAGCGATGTCGTGTCAACGTCGAGCGCCAGGATGCTCCCGTCGGCGACATCCGCGCTGTTGATCGTGCCGTCCTGGACATCGGTGCCGCTGATGGTGCCGTCCTGGATGTCGACGCCATTCACCGATGCATCGGCGATGCTGGCGCTGGTGATCGCATTCGGACTTACCGTCACCGCCTCGGATGCGATGCCCGCGATCTGCGCCTGCGGCGTCGGCCGCAGGTTGGTGGTCGGCGAGAGCGTGGTGAACGCCCCGGCCGAGGCGCCAGGACGGACGCCGATCTGCAGCCGGAAATCGCTGCTGGTGATGGCGGCGCCGAAATCCAGCTCCACCGAGAACAGTCCGGCCGCAACCGCCACATCCTCCCGCACCAGCGGCGCGCCGACGTTGACGCCGGCGCTGGTCTGCAGCTGGAACTGCAAGTCGTAACTGCCGCTGGCGGGGGTGCCGCCATCGTTGAGGCTGCCCTGGTAGCTGAAGGTATTGCTCAGCGCGAAGGCGGACATCGGAAGGGCCAGCGCAATGGCGGCCGCAAGTCGTTTGATCATGGCGATTCCCCTTATTCGAATCCGTTGCGAAACATCAGGTCCGGCAGCGGCCCGGCGGACGCTGCGGCATGGAAACCCTGCTGGATGGCGTAGCCGGACCCGCTGGCAGCCCCGGTGGCCGACTGGCCGATGGTGCCGACCAACACGTAGCTGCCGCCGGTTGCGCGCTGGCCACCCGCGCCCACAACCTGACGCGGCAGGCTGTAGGCGCCGCCGGCCGGCACCTGCGCGCCCAGCGCTGCGGCGAGCACCAGCGCGGCGATGCCCGTGGCAACGGCCAGCGCGAGTCTCGACGAGCGAGCGGGCGGCACCCCGGGAATGCCGCGGGGACCGGGCGGAGGGCTGCAGACTCTGGAAGCAGGCATGGCGGCGTGTCGCCTTCGTGATGGGCCTGACTTCACAGACGCAATCCGACGACGAAACCGGCAGGGACTTGTCGCCACGGCGGATGCCGGGCCGGCGCCTCAGCGCGGATCGGCCTGCCGCGGCGCTGCAGCGCCGGCTTGCATCAGCGCCTGGCGCCAGGGATCGTCCGGCGGCGTCAACCGGGCGATGCGGGCGATCGCCTGTTCGCGCAGCGCGGCCCCGCGCTCATCCTGGCCCGGCTCCCCGGCGAGCGCCTCAGCCAGCAGCCATTGCGCGCGTGCCGGCCACACGACCCAGGGTTCGGGCGCGGCTGCATCGACGTCCAGCGCGCGCTCGAGGCTGGCACGTGCCTGCGCCCGGTCGCCCAGCGTCAGATGCAGGTCCCCCAGCAGGCATTGCACCCGCCCTTCATGCGCAGTCGGCGGCGCTTCGGGCGGCCGCGGGGGGAGCGCATCCAGCGCTTGCAGCGCCGTCGCCAGCGCCTCGCGGTGAGCGCCCTGGCGCTGCTGCAGCTCGGCCGACAGCAGCAGCATCCGCCAGTAGGCCGGCGGCGCATTGCGGGCGTCCTCGATCAGGGCCGGAAGCTCCGCCGCGACCTCAGCCAGATGGCCCAGGCCCAGCTCCACCTGCAGGGCGTAGAGCCGCGGGGCCAGCGCCATCGGCGCGTCCTTGTTCAGCTTGAGGCCCGGTGCGAGCGCCAGGGCTTCCTTGGTGAATGGCGCCGCGCGGCGGAAATCGCGCCGGTCGATCAGGTAACGCACATAGTTGACCAGGGTGGCGACCGTGACCTCGCTGCGGTAGCGCCGCTGCTGCTCGATCAGCGCGAGGAACTCGCCATCGACCTGATCGACCTCGCCGGTCGCGAGCCGCGCCTCGATCAGGTTCATCCGCGTGAGCAAGGTATCCGGGTGATCCGCCCCCAGTTCGGCGACGGTGATGTCGAGCGCCTCCTGGATGCGCTCGACCTTGTGGCGGCTGGACGCTGCCTTGTACACCGAGGTGCGCAGCACCGAGGCCAGCGCCAGGCGTTCGCCAGATGCGCGGTAGTGGGCTATCAACTGCTCGTGCAGCGGGTCGGATTCGTCGAAGCGACCGGCGCGGCGCAGGTAGCGCGCAACCATCGCCTGCGTCTCCCACTTCCAGCTCTCGCGGAAGCCGCCGGCCTGGCGCGCAAACTCGCGCAGCGCGGCGATCGAATCGGCGGAGTAGTCGGTGGTGTCCAGCAGCGCGCGCTGGCGGCGATACCACAGCAGCGTGCCGGCTTCGGGCTCGGGCCGGAAGGCCGCGACCTTGGGCCGCAGCTCGGCGCTGTCGCCGGTCTTGGCCGCATTGTCGTAGGCACTGATGAGGTTCAGCAGCGCCCGGAGCCTGACCTCCGGAGCCACCGTCGGATCGCGCTCCGCCTGTCCCCACAGGTCCTTGAGCTGGGCGAGACCCTGTTCCGAATCCACCGCGAAGTGCACCGCCAGGGCCAGATCGCTCTGCACGTTGAGGCGCAGATCGGGTTCGCCCTGCAACTCGGTCTGTGCGCGCTGCGAGGCCAGCCGCAGCAGGTTCTCCACGGTGACGCCGGCGCGCGAGCTGCGGTAGGGGCTGGCATCGGCGAACATCCCGGTCAGCACCTGGCTCAGGGCATCGGTGGCGCGCAATTGCGCCAGCGCGCGCTCGGCCTCCTGGTTCGCTGCGCGGGCGTAGCGATAGCTGAACCACACGCCGGCGGCGACGCTCAGCGCCAGCAGGATCAGGCTGCTGGCGAGCATCGGGTTGCGCCGCAGCCACTTGCCCAGGCGGTAGCTGCCACTGTCGCGGCGCGCGCTGATCGGGCGGCTCTCAAGATACGCGCGCAAGTCGTCGGCGAAGGCCTGGACGCTGGCATAGCGCCGCTGCGGATCGCGGCTCAGCGCCTTCAGGCAGATCGTGTCCAGGTCTCCACGAAGCTGGGTGGCGGCGATCCCCTCGCCGGTGCCGCGACTGAGCTTGGCCAGCGCAATGCTCGGCGCCGTGGCATCGGTGTCGGTGATCGCCTGCAGCAGGCTGAGCGGGTTCTCGCCGCGGGGTTTGTGCGGCCGGTCGCCCGTCAGCAGCTCGTATAGCATCACGCCGAGGGCGTAGACATCGGTGGCAGTGGTGATCGCCTCGCCGCGGACCTGTTCCGGCGCCGCGTACGCGAAGGTCATCGGTGCGCGCCCGGCGGTCTGCGTGTGGTCCACCTCACCGAGCAGCTTGGCCACGCCGAAGTCCAGCAACCGCGGCCGCCCGTCGGCATCCACCAGCACGTTGGCCGGTTTCAGGTCGCGGTGCACGATCAGGTTCTGGTGCGCGAACTGGACCGCCGCGTGAACCCCGAGCAGCAATTCGATGCGCTGGCGCAGCCCCAGGCCATGGGCACGCACGTATTCGTCGAGCGGCAGGCCGACCACTCGCTCAATCGCCATCCAGGACTGTCCGCCGGCGGTGCTGCCGCCGTCGAGCACGCGGGCGATGCCGGGGTGTTCCAACCGGGCCAGCAGTTCGCGCTCGCGCTCGAAACGCTGGCGCTGCTCGACCGAGTACACATCGCGCACCACCTTGATGGCGACGTCCTTGCGGAAGCTGCCGTCGTCGCGCACGCCATGGTAGACCGCGCCCATACCGCCGCTGCCGAGCAGGCCGACGACCCGGTACGGGCCGATGCGCTCGGGCAATTCCGGCGTCTCGGCGCGTTGCGCCAATCCGATCGCACCGCGATCCAGCACCGCTGCACGCGCGGCGAGGCCGAGCAACGCGCGCGCCTCGGCGGCGAGTGCCGGGTCGGGCCAGCCGGCAAGCAGGGTCTCGCGCTCCTGCGCGCTCTCAAGTTCCAGCGCCTGTTCGACCAGTGCCCGCAGTTCGCTATGGGAGGTGGGCATCGGCGGTCATCGAGGCAGACTGGGCACATCCGACAAACGCAAGCGCGCGGAGAATCCGGCAGCGATCACGGCGGGCCCAGCTCCTTCATCAGGAACAGCCGCGCCACTTCCCACTGGCGGCGCACGCTGCGCTCGCCCATCTGGCGGATATCGGCGATTTCCTCGAAGGTGAAACCCGCGAAGAAATAGGCTTCGACGATCTCCGCCAGCTCGGCGTCGCGCGCCTGCAAGCGGGTCAGGGCGGCATCCAGCGCCAGCAGGTCCACCGGGTCGTTGCCGGTGTCGGCGATCCGGTCAGTGAGCTGGGTGCGCACCCAGGCGCCGCCGCGCTTGTCGGCCGAACGCGCGCGCACGTGGTCGACCAGGATCTGGCGCATCGCCCGCGCCGCCAGGCGGAAGAAATGCCGGCGGTCCGCGAACTGGCGTTCGGACTCCGGGATCAGGCGCAGGAAGGCGTCGTGCACCAGCGAGGTGGCGTCCAGCGTCAGCGGATTCCCGCGCAGCAAACCGCCAGCCATGCGCTTGAGCTCCGCATACACCTGCCCCAGCGCGCGCTCCGCGGCCTCACGGTCGCCCGCGCGCGCGGCGTTCAGCTCCGAAGTGAGGTCGAAGGGATCGCTGGACACACGGGGCGCGTCATCGAACGAGTCCCGCGAATGATAAGGGTCGAGGGCAACTCTGTGTCGGCAAGAGCAAGCCGAAGAATCCGAACTGCCGCGGCGCGACGCGGTTGCTGCTTACAAATGCAAACAACTCACTCATTCATCAGTTACAGCTCGCCCGGATGCTGCGGACTCCAGGCACTGATGGGAGGGGTCAATGGGCAGCATCCAACGTGCGCTCGCAGTAGCGCTGATCATCCTGAGCATTTCGGATGCGACGGCGCAGGTCCCGGCCGACCGGATCTTCGCCGGTCGCTTCGAACAACCGCGCGGCATCGTGTTGTGGATTGCCGACGATCTTGGCGCGATCAGTACACCGGCGTACAGCGATGTCTATCCCGCCAGCAGCTACGCCGACCTGCGCGTGTTCGACAAGATCTGCGACAGCGGCGTGCGCTTCCAGAACGTCTGGTCCAGCCCGATGTGCACCCCCACGCGCGGGTCCATCCTGACCGGGCGCTACGGATTCCGTACCAACCTGGGTGGGGCGCAGACCACCACCGCCAACCTGCAGCCCGACATTCGCCCGGCCGAGGCCCAGTGGAGCTTGCCCAATCTGATCGCGCTGTACGGCAATCCGCAGACGCAACTGGCGAGCTATGGCAAGTGGCACCTGGGCGTCGGGCCGGCAATCGACGGCAATTGCGCCCCATACACCTTCGGCTGGGACCGCTACGGCGGCAAGATCGAAGGCGCGCAACTCGATTCCTACCAGAACTGGGAGTACCACTCGGCGCTGCCGCCGACCCAGGGCGGAAGCCCCTGCAGCGAAGGGGTCGAGACCGTCACTCGATACGCCACCGCGCGCAATGTGGACGACGCCATCGCCTTCGTGCAATCGATCGGGGATGCGCCATTCGTACTCTGGCTGGCATTCAACGCACCCCATTCGCCATGGCAGATCCCACCACCGTTGCCTGGTGGACTGACACCGATGTGGTCGGTGCCGACGGGCAATCCTCGTCCGGATTACCTGACCTGGTACAACGAGGTCCCGGAGTGCACCGACACCGCCTGCAGCACCGACATCAGCAGCAATACACCCTGGTTCGAGGCGATGGCGTCGAACATGGACTTCGAGTTCGACCGGCTGATGCAGGCGCTCGGTGCGCCGAGCGGCAGCATTCCATCGGACGTGCTGGTGATTGCGATCGGCGACAACGGCACCGACAACCGGGCGATGCCGACGGCGGTCGGCGGGGTGCCGCTGAATCAAGGCATGCCGGCCAAGCAGACAGTTTACGAGCAAGGCGTGCGCGTCCCTCTGTGCGCTGCCGGCGGCGGAGTGAACTACTCGGGCAACGTCACCGATCCGGTCAATCTGGTCGATCTCTACGCCACCATCCTGGAGGCCGCGGGCGTGCCCGAAAACGTCTGGCGCGCCCACGTGCAGCAGGTCGCGCCGGGCACCCGGCACGACTCGCAGTCGCTGTGGCCCTATCTCAACGGCGTGCGCGCACCGCAGCCACGCGAGGTCATTTACACCGAGATCTTCAACTTCGCGCTGGCCACCCAGAGTGCGGCGATGAGCGATGGGCGCTACAAGTACCTGCGCTTCGTCGAGGACACGGTGCCACCCAACCTGCCGAAGTGCTTCGACCTGCAAGATCCGGCGAACTCGCCGTCCGAGACCGTGGACCTGCTGGCCGACGGCAACCCCAACAACGACGGCACCTGCGCCAGCCTGCGGCTGCGCATGACCAATCTCGTGTGCTCGGAAAGCTATCCTGGTTTCCCGTGGACCAGTTGGTGCGATTGAGCGCATGTACGCACGCCCAACCGTAGTCGATTCGATGCGCCTGGTGGCCGGCAGCCTGCTGGTGAGCCTCACGCTGGCAGCCCGGGCCGACGTCACCGGCACCGTCCGCAACGCCGAAGGCACTCCGGTGCCGGGGGCGGTGGTCTCGTTGCCCGAGCGTCCCGAAATCGCGCGCACCAGCACGGATGCCCAGGGCGGTTTCCGCCTGGCCAGCCCGCCGCCCGGATCGCATCGGATCACCGCGGCCTTGCCCTTCGACCTGGACGACGCTCGCCGCTACCGGATCGCTGTCGCAAGCGTGAACGTCGGGCCCGGCGGCAACGGCCAGATCGATCTGTCGCTGGCGGACGTGCCCGCCAGCGACAACCAGACCTACCTGCCGATCAAGGCCGAGCCGCCCGGCGGCTGCGGCGACTGCCACGGCGAGAAACTCACGCAGTGGCGCGCATCCATGCACGCGATGGCCGCATTGGATCCCTGGGTGCTCGATCTCTACGACGGCAGCGGCACCCCGGGGACCGGGGGCAATGGCTACGTCTACACCGCCACCCACGATCCCGGCAGCACCGGCACTTGTGCGGTCTGCCACGCGCCCACCGCCAACCCACGCGATCCCGCGGTGGTGTCGCTGTCAGCAGTGACCTCCGCCAGTGCGCTCGAAGGCGTCACGTGCACCGCTTGCCACCAGTTGGCGGCCGTGGACGGCGAGGTGGACGCTTTGCACCTGCTGGGCGGCGCGCGTGTCTTCTTCCCTGGCGTCGACGGGAGCAGCAGCACGCACGACTATGTCTGGGGTCCGCTGCCGGACAGCGCCGCCCCGTTCATGGAAACGATGTATGCGCCGTGGATCTCGGACTCCCGCTTCTGCGCCAGTTGCCACGAGTACAAGAATCCGTCCACCGGCGCCCCCGGACAGCGCACCTACAGCGAGTGGCTGGCCTCTGCCTACGCCCAGCCGGGGCCTGGATTCCGTAGTTGCCAGGACTGCCACATGCCGCAGGCCGCCGTTGCGGGCACCATCGCCGATGCCAATCGCGTGGGCGCCTTGCAACGTCCTGGCGAGCAGATCCACCAGCACGGGTTCGCGGCCGATGCCAGCGGCAACCTGGCGCAGGCATTGGGCCTGACCGTCCAGGTGAGCGCCGGGGCCGGGTTGGCGCGCGTCGACGTTTCCCTGAGCAACCAGGGGCTCGGGCATGCGTTCCCGACCGGCATCGGCCTGCGCAACGCGCTGGTGGTGGTGCGTGTGCGCCGCAACGGAGTGTCGCTGGCGCGCAGCGCGGGACCGGTGCTGCCGTGGTGGGCGGACGACGATGTGCCGGGCACCCAGGCCGGCGATCTCGCCGGCCAGCCAGGCCTGGGTCTGGCCAAGGTGCTCGCCGGGCGCATCAACGGCCAGGGTGCGGTGGTGCGTCCGGTGCTGTTCGTGGATGCCGAGACGGTGGACGAGGACAGCACCCTGGCGCCCGGCGCAAGCCGCGCCGGACGTTTCGATTTCCTGCTCGGCACCGCCACGGCAGGCGACACCCTCGAGGTCGAAGTCGAGATCCTGTATCGACGGGCCTGGCGCTCGGTCGCCGTCGCCAAAGGCTGGACCAAGCGGATCGATGGCAAGCCCTGGGAAGAACGGGTGCGCCTGCACACCAGCCAACTGGTGCTCGACACGACCGCTGTCGACGGGATTCACGCCAATGGATTCGAATGACTGGCCGCAGCTGCCCGATGCGCCGGCCGATATCGACAGCCCCCAACTGCGCATCGCATCCAGCCCGGTCGCGCTGCAGCCCATCCGGCATGTACGTTCGGTGCTGGAAGGCAACGACCTGGCGCAGTCTCCAATGTGGTTCGAAGCGCTGTTGCGGCCATCGGATCTCGGTGAACATCCAGACGTCGCCAGCTACATCCAGCAGCACCTGGCTGACCGGGACGAAATGTTGATCGATGCAGCAGCAGTGGAGGCCTGCGAAGACATCGCCTTGGGTCTGGACAAGTGTTGTCGCCTCGGCATCAACGTGTTTGCCACGTCGCTGGAGTGCCGGGCCTTCTACAAGCAATTCCTCCTGCCACGACTGCAACGGATGGCCGATCACGTCGAGATCTGCCTGGAGCTGTCCAAGCTGACCGAAGTAGGCGATTGGTTGGCGCTGGAACGCAGCCTCACCCAGCTGCGCGGCGCCGGTATCCGGATAGCGCTGGATGATCCGGGCGCGGACTGCTGCCATTTGCACCTGCTCGGCAAGGGCCTGATCGATGTGGTCAAACTCGATGCCCGGCGCGCGCTCGACATCGATCGCTGCGAGCGCTCGCGGACGCGAGTGCGCCATTTGCTGGCCGATTGCAAGGAAACCGGCAGCACTCTGGTGCTGGTCGGTGTGGAACGCTTGCACACCCTGAGCGTGGCCGATGCACTCGGTGTCCCCTGGGCCCAGGGCCATGCACTCGGATGTCCGCGTCGGTACGTCGTACCGCCGCGCTGACGGGTTGTCGATCAGGCAAATACGTCGATCCCTTGGAGAAACGCATCAGGACCAGGCCCCGGTTGCGATACCACCGGCAGGCGCCTGGCGCCTGTGTCCGGATCGGCTGCGGTTGCACGTTCCACAGTGAACTCCCGCCGCAACGGATGGAACCATCGATGTCCAGACCCATGCTGTACGCCATCACCCTGGCGCTGGCGAGCGCAGCGCCACTGTGGCCGGCCGCGGCCCACGCCCAACGCTACGCGGCCGCCGCGAGTCTCAGCCCGAACCCGGTTGCCAAGAGTGACCGATTCCGCGTGCAGGCGCAGTTGCAGCCGGCAGGCATGCCGCTCCCCAACGACGCCAAACAGGCCGATCCGGTGCGGACGTCGGAAGTGGCCAGCGCACCCGCGGGCCATCGCTTTCGCCTGGTCGCCGCAATGCAGGACAAGGCAACCCAGGCCGTGTGCGGCCTGGACACCCTGTTCCAGAACGGCTTCGAGTAAGCGCGTGGCTTCTGCGACACCCCTGACCCATTCATGAATACATCGGAGACCCCCATGAAAAACACGCTGCTGTTCGTCGCCCTGCTCGCCGCCGCAACCATGAGCCACGCTGCGAGCTACACCTACCGCGGTTCTCTGCAAGACGGCGGCAAGCCCGCCGATGGCCAGTACGACGTGCAATTGAGCGTCACCGACGCCAATCAGCGTGCATTGGCTGCCCCGGTCACCCTGTATGGCGTGAAGGTCAGCAAAGGCCAGTTCTCGGCCGAGGTCGAGTTCGGCGTCGACCTGGCGCAGTACGCCCAGGTGCAGTTGCACGCCGCGGTACGCCAGGGCAATGGCGCATTCGAGGCGCTCGACCGGCCGACCGAGGTCGACCTCAAGAACACGCAGGGCGCCATGTGCTGGGAAGTCGGCGGCAACACCGGCATCCCGAGCGGGGCCGCAGCCGGCACCAATGCCGTCACCGACTCTCCGATCATGGCGCTGCGCTCCCGCGGCGATGACATCCTGTACGTGCGCGGCACCTCAGGCGGCATCGAGCAGAACGGTTCGACCGCGAACGGTACCGGTGCCGCGGCCTGGATCGGCTCCACCGCGAACGGCCCCGGCAGCTTCACGGTGGGCACTGGCCTGACCACCGCAAACGCCAACAATTCGGTGGTGTTTGCCGATGGCACTGCCGGCACCTTCCAGTCAGCGTCGCCGAACCAGTTCATGGTCCGTGCCGATGGTGGCGTCATGTTCAATACCGGCACTTTTGCGGCCAACGACGACCTGGTGATTGCGACGCGCCCGAGCAGCGGCGATGCGGATGTGGACCTCGTTCTGCGCACACGCAGCGGCAAGATTGGCCGCTTCTACGTCAAGGACAGCGACAATGCTTTCACCCTGTCCGTCCAGCCCACCGGCGCGAACTTCCTGGAAACCACAGCCAACGGCGCCAAACTTACTGCTGGCGGAAGCTGGACCAATGGTTCCTCGCGCTTGTTCAAGCAGGGTTTTGCGGCCATCGATCCGAGCGAAGTGCTGAGCAAGGTGGTCTCTCTCCCGATCACGCGCTGGACCTACCGCAACTCCACTTCGGAAGGCGAGCACATCGGCCCGATGGCCGAGGACTTCCATGCCGCGTTCAGGACTGGCGAGGACGAGCAGCACATCGCCACGGTGGATGCCGACGGCGTTGCGCTCGCCGCGATTCAGGGCCTGAACGCAAAGCTCGAAGCCGAGAACGCTGAACTGAAGGCACGCCTCGCCGCGATCGAAGCCCAACTGGGTTTGGCACGGTGACGGCGGCACCCCACGATCGCCCGAGTGCGGGCGATCGCGGCGCAGCAGATCCGGTGCCCCGATCGGGGCACCGGACCGTCGTTACTCGAACCCGTTGGCGAAGATGTTCGGCCCGGCGCTGCCGCTGCCGCCATTCAGGCGGAACACCGCGTTGTCGTAGTCGAAGATGTTGCCCGGCACGTCGCGGCGCCACAGGCGCGAGCCAGTGACCACGATGCGACCGCTCGCGTCCAGCACCAGGGTTTCGTTGCGGTGGTCGAGCAGGGTGGAGCCACTGGCGCGCGGGAAGTCGACCAGCGTGGTCGCCGACGGCCCGCCGCCAACGCCGGTGGAGAAGGTGGTGTCGCCCGCGAGGGTGGAGGTCAACCGAGTGACAAAGATCACACGCTGCGGATCGGCGCCCTCGGCTGCGCTGGTGACGCCGCTCTGCAAGACGTTGCCGGCGGCGTCCACGGCGATGTCGCCGAGGCTGGCGAAGGCCAGATAGTTGCGCGCGTCGCCCTGGCCGGCGATGGTCGCACCGGTGGTCGGGTTGAGCTTGATGGTCTCGATCTGCTGCGTGACGTTGCCGCCGACCTGGGCGTTGCGCTGCACCACCGTCACCAGGTTGCCATCGCCGGTGATCGCGAAGCCCTGGATCTGCTCGTTGTTGGCGCCGAAGGTGGTGATGATCGGCTGGTGGCGGCGGCCGTTGAGGCGGTCACTCCCGGGGCAGTCGCTGGTGCTGGCGCAGAAGTTGGTGAAGTAGGCGCCGGTCAGGGCATCGACCTTGGCCACCGCCCAGTCGTTGTCGAAATCGTTGTCGTTGTCGGCGTAGCCGCCGACGTACAAGCCCGCGCCGCCATCGCGGGCGATCGCCAGCGCGCCATCGGTGTCGCCGCCGGGGCCGACGCTGTTGACGTCGAAGGGGATGTAGAGCTTGCCGTCGCCGTCGAAGGCAGTGACCAGGGTGCCGTCGGTCATGCGGATCTTCAGGACCAGGAAGTCGTAGTCGTCCTGGGTGTCGCGCTGCACCTGGCCAGCGACGTAGATCGCGCTGCCGTCGGTGGTCGCCGCGGTGGCGTAGTCGGATCCGTTGGCAACCACATCCACCGGGTAGCTGCGGCAACTGCTACCGCCGGTTCCGAAGCTGGTGTCCGGAAACCCGGTGTCGGTGAAGCGGCAGAGGTAGGGATCGAAGGCCAACGCCGGCGCGCCCGGCGGGCGCGTGTTGCCGACGATGACCACGCGTCCGAATTCGTCGATCAGCGCATCCTCGACGGTCAGGAAATCACGGTCGTGGTTAACGCGGCCGTTGACGCCGAAGCTGGAGTCGTTGGCGCCCGTATCGGTGCGCGCGTTGATCACGATGTCGCCGGTCGACGGGTTGTAGCCGTACACCAGGTAGCCGCCAGCTGCGCGCGGCGCGGAGATCAGGCCGTGATCCTCCAGCGTAGGCGCGGGATCGACGGCAATGGTGACCTTGCCGGTGGAGTTGAACGCCGTGTCGAGTGCCCCCGGAAGTCCACCCAGGAGCTCGAAGATGGGCGGCTGCGCAACGCCTGGCTTGCCGGGCTCGGCGGCAACGGACAGCGTGGACGCGAAGAGCAACAGCAGGAGGAGGCGAGGCATCGGCCGGAGTCCGGAGTGGGCGTTGCCACGACAGACGTAATCCGGCGGGAAAACCGGCAGCCGGTCCGGATGGCCTTCGCGACGGCTGCCGCTGACGCCGACGCGCGCATCGATTCTCCTGGGTCGATGGTGGCACCCCGGCGAGCGCGGCGAGGCTCATTCGCGCGGCCGCTGCCGCCGGAACGCCACACCGTCCGCCCGCTCCTCGCGGCTGCGCGGGTCATCGAATTCACGCGCGTAGCGGTGGCCGGCGTAGACCGCGTGCACGATCAAGCCGGGCGCGTGGGCATCGCCGATGGCGTCGACCCGCGCGATGCCGTGATCGGCCCATTCGGCCTCGCGCGCGGCGAGTTCCTGGTACAGCGCATCCTGCGGCAGACGCGCGGTGACGGTCACCACGCTGGCGCATTCGATGCGCTGCTCGCGGCCGGTCCAGGCGCATCCGATGCGCGCGTGGTCGCCGGCGAATTCGAGCAGCGCGTGCGATGTGACCAGGCGCACGTCGAGCTGGCGCAGGCGCTTCTGGATGTGGCGGTATTCGAGGTTGTTGACGGTCCACGGCGCCACGACATCCTCGGGCGTCAGCAGGATCACCTCGCGGCCACGCGCGCGCAGCCACTCGGCGAGCACGCTGGCGAGGTAGAAGCCATCGTCGTCGTAGAGCAGCACCGGGCCGGGCGGCTCGGCGCCGGCGAACAGATCGTCCGGGGTGTAGACGTGGGCGCGCTCGAAGCCCGGGATCGGCAGATCATTGCTGCGCCCGTAGCCGTCGCGACGCCAGCGCGCGCCGGTGGCGATGACCACGTTGGCGCAGCCGAAATCGAGCACCTCCTGCGCGCTGAGGCGGTTACCGGGGTAGATCGACACATTGGGCATCCGTTGCAGCTGGCCGACGCGCCAGTCGCGCACGCGCGCCCATTCGGCCAGGCCGGGCAGCCGTGATTCTCGGCTGACGCGGCCGCCGAGCGTGCTGTCGGCCTCCGCCAGGATCACCTCGGCGCCGCGCTGGCCGAGCGCGCGTGCGGCCTCCAGGCCCGCCGGCCCGGCGCCGACGACGAGCACGCGCGCGCCGGCGTGGCTGCCTGCGAGCGACGGGATGCGCTCGGGGTGCCAACCCTTGCGCCATTCCTCGCCCATGGTCGGGTTCTGGGTGCAGCGGATCGGCGCGCCGAGCATGTCTCCGGTGGTGCAGATGTTGCAGCCGATGCACTCGCGGATTTCGTCCTCGCGGCCCTCGTCGATCTTGCGCGGCAGGTAGGGATCGGCAATCGATGGCCGCGCGGCGCCGATCAGATCGAGCACGCCCTCGCGGACCATGCGCACCATGGTGTCCGGCGAGGTGAAGCGGCCGACACCGACCACCGGTTTGCCGGTGATGCGCTTGACCCACTCGGTGAACGGCCGCTGTGCGCCCTCGCCGGCGAAGCGCGAGGTCCGCGAATCCATGTACCAGGCGGCGATGTTGACGTCCCACAGGTCCGGCAGCTCGGCCAGTTGCTGCACGATCTCCTTGGCCTCGCCGTCGACCGAGACGCCGGCCGGCCCGAGGAACTCCTCGACCGCGAAGCGCAGCGCCACCGCGCAGCGGTCGCCGACCGCCTCGCGCGTGTCGACCAGCACCTCACGCAGCAGGCGCAGGCGATTCTCCAGCGAGCCGCCGTAGTCGTCCGTGCGCTGGTTGCGCCGGCGCTGCAGGAAGTGCATCGCCAGCGACAGGTCGTGCGCGGCGTAGACGTAGACGATGTCGAAGCCGGCCCGCTTCGCGCGCAGCGCCGCGTTGCGGTGCCAGCGGCGGTAGTCGGCGATGTCGCGCTTGGTCATCGCGCGCGCCTGGTGCGGATGGCCGTACTTCAGCGGCTGGTGCGAGGGCGCCAGCGCCACCTCGCGCGAATAGAGATTGGTCGCCGTGGGGCCGTTGTGGGTGAGTTCGATCGCAGCCAGCGCGCCGTGGCGATGCACCGCCTCGCACATCAGCGCCAGCGCAGGGATGTCGCCGTCCTCCCACAGGCGCGCTTCGATCGACGGGGTCAGATCGCCCGAGGGGTGGATCTCGCACTCCTCGGTGCTGACCACCGCCCAGCCGCCTTCGGCCTTGACCTCGCGCATCGCCGCGTGCGCGGCCGGCATCAGGTGCCCCATGCCGTTGCAGTGCGGCACCTGGTAGAAGCGGTTACTGGTGCGCACCGGGCCGATCTGGACCGGCTCGAACAGGATGTCGTAACGGGAATTGCGCGGCATGGCAGGGATCAGGCGGGCTGGCGTCGCCGCGCATTCAACCAGAAGCCGAGTGGCGTCAGCAGCAGCACCAGTCCGAGCGCCGGTGCGGTCTGGCTCCAGTCGGAGGCGCCCACCACCAGGGCACAGAACAACAGGGCCGCCACGCCCAGCGCGCGACTTTCGAGTTTCTGCCGGGGGTCCAGCGCAAGGCTGAGCGCGCACAGCGCGTAGACCACCATGAACAGGGTCACGGTCAGGGCGAGCAGCAGGTTGAACTGGGCATTCAGGGTGGGCGAAGCCGTGGCCAGCGCCACCACGCTCATCAACAGACCGAGCACCACCAACCCGCGCCGCGGCAGCTGCTCGGGGTCGGCTTCGGAGACCCAGCGCGGCAGGAAACCGGCGGCCGCGCCGCTGCGCCCGCATTCCCCGGTGACCAGGAACCAGCCGAGCAGCGTGCCGCAGATCTTGGCGATGGCGCAGAACGCGACGAAGGCGCCGGCGGCGCTGCTGGCGACGCGACCGACGACGTCCGCGAAGGGTGCGGTGGACGATTGCAGCTCCGCTGCCGGGATCACGCCCATCACGGCCACGCTGGCAGCGATGTAGACCACGCCCGCCAGCGCCACCCCGCCGAGCGCCGCGATCGGCACATTGCGCCGCGGGTTCTCCACCACCGCGGCCGCCACCGCCGCGCTCTCAAGGCCGATGAAGGCCCAGAACACCGTGAGCAGGGACGGCGCGATGGTGTCCGCCAGCGGCTTGCCGCTGACGTTCCAGGAGGCCGCGAAGGTCTCGCCGGAAAATGCCGCGAAACCAACGCCGCACGCGATCAGGATCGGCAGCAGGCCGAGCACCAGGGTCAACCCGCCGATCCGCGTCGCGATCCGCGCACCGCCCAGGCACACGGCGGTGCCGGCCCAGATCAGCACCAGGGTGCCGGCCAGCGTGCCGCCGGGAGATTTGATCGCCGGATGGAACAGCCCGAAGTAGCCCACGGCCGCCAGCGCGATCGCAACATTGCCGAGCCAGTTGGAGGCCCAGTAGCTCGCCCAGGCGACGAAACCGAAAGCAGGATGCAGGTTCTCGGCCGGCCAGCGCACCAGCCCGTCCGGACTCGGCCGGGTTGCTGCCAGCACGGCGAACATGCCGGCCAGCAGCAGGGCGCCGCAGAGCGCGACCACCCAGCCGATCACGGTCGACGAGCCGATGGTGGCGAGCGAAGCGGGCAGCAGGAAGACTCCGGACCCGATCAGGTTTCCCGCCACCAGCGCGGTGGCGAGCAGCGGTCCGATCTTGCGCACGGCCATGAGCGTGTCCCTGTACGAGGCAGAAGATCACGCGGTCCGGCGGGTGGCGCCGCGTTGCCGCAGCGTAGGCATGCGAACCTCGCCGGTCAACGCCCCGCGAGGATCCAGGATCGACGCCCGGGCATCGCTTGGTCGAGACGCGGCGTATTCTCCGCAGCATGAACGGGCAGCAGGCGACCTTGCGATCCGTCCTGGATCTGCAAGACGGAGCGAAAGCAGGAATCGGATGAAACGCGAACGCATCGTCGAATTCGTTGGCGGCAGCGAGGACGAGGTTGCCTGGCTGCGCCTGTTGCTGCGCAAGGCAGCCGGCCAGCTCAGCGACAAATGGCGGCTCCGGCGCGAAGGCGACGGCCACGTCGACCTGCTGATCATCCACGACCTGGACGATCAGGCCGCCGCCCCGGCGCCACTCGAGAACGGCCAGCGGCGCGTGCGCCTTATCGATCCCGTGTTCGGCGCCGCGGGCATGGAAACCGCGCTGTGGCCACTGTCGCAGGAGAAACTGGTCCGGCTGTTCAACCTGACCGGATTCGCCGCCGGGTTGCAGCGTCCGGCCGCGCCCCCGCCGCCGGTGATCCAGCACAATGTCTACGACGATCTGTTCGACGCGGAACCGTCGGAACGTTGGCAAATGATCATCGAGGACGACCTCGCGGCCCCGCCGCTGGACGACGACAGCACGCTGGTCGCCCAGACGCGGGCGCGCGAGGCCGAGCTGATGCGCGAAGCGGAGCAGTTTTTCCGCCTCGACACGCGCGAGGAGCACAAGGACGCCTTGAAAGCGATCCGCCTGCACGAGACCGTGGACGTCGAGGCGACCGAGGGCAAGACCCAGCAGGGCGTGGCACGCGTGGACCGCCGGGCGGCACTCGGAGAGTTTGCCGACACCACGATCACCCTGACGCCGCTGGAGGCCAACCAGCGCTTCCCGCTGGCAGAATTCCTGACCGGCCGCATGCTGCCGGGTCCGGCATCGATAGACCTGGACGGCCTCGCGCTGACGCTGGACCCACGCAACAAGCTGTACTACGCGCGCGGCGCACTGTGCATCTTCGAAGACGGCTGTCGTCGCAGTGTGCGTCGCGGTGACTGGCGGGGACTCACCGCGATCGAGTTCGGCGAGATCCGCAAGTCGGTCGAGCCGCGCCCTTACGCGGAACTGATCTGGCTATGCGTGTATGCCAACGACAGTACGCGGCCGGCAGCCAATCTGGACGACGAGCTGCGCTACCGCCTGACGCAGACGCTGGAATTGGGACGCGATTTCCCGCGCGCCGCGCGCGTGGCACAGGAACTGGCCAGGGGTTGCACGCTGACGGCCGCAGCGAACCTGGCGCGGGTGCCGCTGGCCGAGGCGCGCCGCGTGGCGGCCGCCTTTGATGCCGTGAGTTTCCTGGTACCGGATTGAGGCGGCGCCCTTGCCGGTGATCGCTGCGCGATACAGCGGCCTACGCCTGGGCCGGTGATTCGCTGATGTGCAGGCCGGGGTGCCGCAGCGCGGCTCCCCGGCGCTTGTGCCGGGGAATCGCTGCGCGATACACCGGCTTACGGTTGCTGCCGACACCGGGGCATCCCTGCCCCGGCACCGTTCCGATCGATCAACGCAGGTCGAAGCGATCGTTGTTCATCACCTTGGTCCACGCGGCGACGAAGTCGTTGGCAAACTTGGCCTGCGCATCGGACTGCGCGTAGACCTCGGCCAGCGAACGCAGCTGCGAGTTGGAGCCGAACACCAGGTCGACCACGGTGCCGGTCCACTTCAGCGCGCCGCTCTTGCGGCAACGGCCTTCCAGCACGTTCGCATCCGCCGCCGAGCGCTTCCACTGGGTGCTCATGTCGAGCAGGTTGACGAACCAGTCGTTGCTCAGCGTGCCGGGCCGCGCGGTGAACACGCCATGGCTGCTGCCATCCCAGTTGGCGCCGAGCGCGCGCAGGCCGCCGACCAGCACGGTCATCTCAGGCGCGGTCAGGTTGAGCAGCTGGGCCTTGTCGACCAGCATCTCGGCCTGGGCACCCTCGTAGCCCTTGGCGACGTAGTTGCGGAAGCCGTCGGCCTTGGGTTCCAGCACGGCGAAGGAATCGGCATCGGTCTGCGCCTGCGAGGCGTCGGTGCGGCCCGGGCTGAAGGGCACCGTGACCGACTGGCCGGCGGCCTTCGCCGCGGCTTCGATCGCCGCACCACCGGCGAGCACGATCAGGTCTGCCAGCGAGATCTGCTTGCCACCGTCCGCGGAGGCGTTGAAGTCCTTCTGGATGCCTTCGAGCACGCCGAGCACCTTGGCCACGCGCGCCGGGTTGTTGGCCTCCCAGTCCTTCTGCGGGGCCAGGCGGATGCGCGCGCCGTTCGCGCCGCCGCGCTTGTCGCTGCCGCGGAAGCTCGCCGCGGCGGCCCACGCGGTGGCGACCAGGTCGGCACCGGACACGCCGGAGGCGAGCACCTGGGCCTTCAGCGCCGCCACGTCGGCGTCGTCCACCAGCGGGTGGTCCACCGCCGGCACCGGATCCTGCCAGATCAGTTCTTCGGCTGGCACCAGCTTGCCGAGGTAGCGCGCACGCGGACCCATGTCGCGGTGGGTCAGCTTGAACCAGGCGCGGGCGTAGGCGTCGGCGAACTCTGCCGGGTTCTGGTGGAAGTGGCGCGAGATCTTCTCGTAGGCCGGGTCGAAGCGCAGCGAGAGGTCCGCCGTGGTCATCATCGGCGCGTGCTTCTTCGACGGATCGTGCGCGTCCGGGATCATGTGCTCCGGACGCACGTCCTTGGCGCGCCACTGCCAGGCGCCGGCCGGGCTCTTGACCAGCTCCCAGTCGTAGCCGAACAGCATGTCGAAGTAACCGTTGTCCCACTTCGTCGGGTTCGGCTTCCACGCGCCTTCGATGCCGCTGGTGGTGGTGTGCGCCGCCCTTGCCGCTGCCGAAGGCGTTCTTCCAGCCGAAGCCCTGCTCCTCGATGTCCGCGCCTTCCGGCTCACGCCCGACGTTGGAGTCCGGGCCGGCGCCATGGGCCTTGCCGAAGGTGTGACCGCCGGCGACCAGCGCCACGGTCTCGTAGTCGTTCATCGCCATGCGGCCGAAGGTCTCGCGGACGTCGCGGCCCGAGGCCACCGGGTCCGGGTTGCCATCCGGGCCCTGCGGGTTCACGTAGATCAGGCCCATCTGCACGGCGCCCAGCGGGTTGGCCAGCTGGCGGTCGCCCGAGTAGCGGCTGTTTTCCTTGTCGCTGGTCGCCAGCCACTCGCGCTCGGCGCCCCAGTTGATCTCGTCCTCCGGCTCCCAGATGTCGGGACGGCCACCGGCGAAACCGAAGGTCTTGAAGCCCATCGATTCCATCGCGACGTTGCCGGCGAGCACCAGCAGGTCCGCCCAGGACAGCTTGTTGCCGTACTTCTGCTTGATCGGCCACAGCAGGCGGCGGGCCTTGTCGAGGTTGCCGTTGTCAGGCCAGCTGTTGAGCGGGGCGAAGCGCTGGGCGCCGGTGCCTGCGCCGCCGCGGCCGTCGGCAATGCGATAGGTACCCGCAGCGTGCCAGGTCATGCGCACGAACAGGCCGCCGTAGTGGCCCCAGTCAGCCGGCCACCAGTCCTGGGAATCGGTCATCAGCGCGGTCAGGTCCTTGACCACCGCGTCGAGGTCCAGGCTCTTGAAGGCTTCCGCGTAGTCGAAGTCCGGGCCCATCGGGCTGGACTTGGAGGACTGCTGGTGCAGGATCTTGAGGTTGAGCTGGTTCGGCCACCAGTCCGCATTGGTCGGGCTTGCCGAGCGCGCCAGCGCGTGGCTGCCGGTGCCGGAAAACGGGCATTTCATCTCGTTGGACATGATCTTCTCCCTGGGTGGATGCAGCGGGAACGCCGGGAGAGCTTAGGCCCGCAGGGTCCATAGATGAAGTTGACGTTTCTTATCATCGCCATAGCGAACATGTATCGCAGCGATGGATTTGCAGGCTTTTCGTCAATCACCGCCAACCGCCGGGCAATGGCGGAACGCGGCCACCGGCATGCGCGCGATGCACTCGCAACGCGAATCCTGCCCGCGCCTCAGCGCCACTTCTCCACCGCGACGATTCCACGCAAGGCCTCGACCTCGTTCTCGTGCTGGCGCGCCTCGGCGCGCGCGGTCGCGGCCTGCTGCTCCAGGCTCTGGCGCTCCGGCGCCGCGGCAGGAAGCTGGGCCGCGGCGCGTTCGGCATCGCCGGCCTGCGCGTTCAGGCGGTCGCGCTCGGCGAGGTGGGTGCGCAACTGGTTACCAACCTCGAAGCCACGGCTGAACTCGCCGGCATCCTTGCCGCATACCGCCGGATCGGCAGGTTTGCCGTCCAGGCCCAGCTGGTAGCCGCGCCGCGCCTCGCAGTAGCGCGCCAGTCCGTCGGCACGGCTGTCGCCGTAACGCTGCTGCTCGTCCGCATCCAGGACGCAATCGGCGCGCGGCAGCGAGGCCGGTTTGCCCGCCAGCGCCTCTTCGCGGCCCAGTGTGGCGAGATCGGATTCGGGGCAGCCCAGGCGGTCCGCGGGCGTGCAGGCGGACAGCAGCAGGGGCAGCAGCAGGAGGAATGGACGCACGGCGTGCCTGGGCGAGAATGAGGGCGGCGACAGTGAAACGGAAAACGTGAAACGTCAACTCGCCCGATCCGCATTGACGTTTGACGTTTGACGTTTGACCCTGCCCGCAACCATGCCCCGACCGGAGCCCAGACCATGCCCACCACCCGCTGGCGCCTCGATGGCCAGACCGCACTCATCACCGGCGCCAGCCGCGGCATTGGCCGCGCCTGCGCGCGCGAACTGCTGCTGCTCGGTGCCGACGTGCTGCTGGTGGCGCGCGATGGCGACTACCTGGAGTCGGTGCGCGGAGAACTCGAGGACGAGTTTCCCGCGCGCGAAGTGCGCGCCATGGCAGCCGACCTCGGCGACAGCGAGCAGCGGCTGGAGGTCTACGACTGGATCGCCGATCTCGGCGCCGACCTGCACCTGCTGGTCAACAATGTGGGCGGCAACGCGCCCAAGCCCACCCTGGCCTACCACGAGGACGAAGTGCGCGCGCTCTTCGAGAACAACGTCATGAGTGCCTTCGCGATGAGCCGGCTGGCGCACCCGCTGCTGGCGCGCCATGCGGCCACGGCGATCGTCAACATCGGCTCGGTCTCGGGCCTGACCCATGTGCGTACCGGCTCGCCCTACGGCATGACCAAGGCTGCCCTCGCGCAACTGACCAAGAACCTTGCCTGCGAATGGGCAGCCGATGGGATCCGCGTCAATGCGGTGGCGCCCTGGTACATCCGCACCCAGCGTTCGGAAGTGGCGCTCGCAGATCCAGCCTATGCCGAGGAAGTGCTCGAACGCACCCCGCTCGGCCGCATCGGCGAGCCGGAGGAAGTCGCGGCGGCGGTGGCCTTCCTGTGCCTGCCAGCTGCCAGCTACATCACCGGCGAGGGTGCCGTGGAGGGGCCGTGGATGGGGGTTGTTGGTTGTTGGTGTTGGCTGCGGGTTCTGAGATCTTGGTTGTTGGTTGCTGGTTGTTGGTGTTGGAAAGAGCCAACGAGTGGAGCGGACTACCTCCAGCACCAGAAAGAAGCCCCAACGGCATGCCAGGCTCCGCCGCCCAACAAGAACACAACCGACCCGATAATCACCGGCTGGATGGAATCGCCTTCCCCTGCCCGCCCCGATGAACGCCATGCTCAACCACCTGATCGTCAACGCGCGCCTGGTCAACGAAGGGCGCGTCTTCGAGTCCGATCTGCGCATCCGCGCAGGGCGCATCGCCGAGATCGGCCGTGATCTGGGCGCACGGCCGGATGAGCGGGTGTACGACGCCAAGGGCTGCGTGCTGCTGCCGGGGATGATCGACGACCAGGTGCACTTCCGCGAACCGGGGCTGACCCACAAGGGCGATCTCGGCAGCGAATCGCGCGCGGCGGTTGCCGGCGGGATCACCAGTTTCATGGAGATGCCGAACACCTCGCCGTGGACCGGGTCGATGGCGATGATCGGCGAGAAGTGTGCGCGCGCGGCGCAGAGCTCGCTGGGCAACTACGCCTTCTACCTCGGCGCCACCAACGACAACCTCGACGACGTCGAGCAGGCCGACCAGCACGGCATCGCCGGCATCAAGGTGTTCATGGGCGCGTCCACCGGCAACATGCTGGTCGACAATCCCGAGGTGCTGGATGCGATCTTCGCGCGTGCGCCGTGCCTGATCGCCACCCACTGCGAGGACACGCCGACGATCAACGCCAACCTCGCGCAGTTTCGCGCGCAATACGGCAACAACATCGCGCCCGACGCGCATCCGCTGATCCGCTCCCGCGAGGCCTGCATCAAGTCCACGCGGCTGGCGATGGAACTGGCGCGCAGGCACGACGCGCGCCTGCATGTGCTGCACATCACCACCGCGGAGGAACTCGAACTGTTCGCCCCCGGCGACAGCGCCGGCAAGCGCATCACTGCCGAGACCTGCCTGCACTTCCTGCACTTCGACCGCCGCGACTATGAGCGCAAGGGCAACCTGATCAAGTGCAACCCGGCGATCAAGGACCCGGCCGACCGCGAGGCGCTGCTGGAGGCGGTCAAGGACGGCCGCATCGACGTGCTCGCCACCGACCACGCGCCGCACCTCCTGAGCGAGAAAGGCGCGCAGTACGACAAGGCCGCCGCCGGCCTGCCGCTGGTGCAGTTCGCACTGCCGCTGGTGCTGGAGCGCTACCACGACGGCGTGTTCGATTTGCCCCTGATCGCCGAGAAGATCGCGCACAACCCGGCACGCCTGTTCGGTGTGCAGGGCCGTGGCTTCCTGCGCGAGGGCTGGCAGGCCGACCTGGTGCTGGTCGACCTGAACCGGGAATCGCTGGTGCGCCGCGAGGATGTGCTCAACCGCTGCGGCTGGTCGCCGTTCGAAGGTGACCGCTTCCGCGCCACCGTGGTCGCCACCTGGGTCAACGGCCACCTGGCCTGGAACGAAGGGCAGATCGACGACCACATCCTCGGGCAGCGGCTGGAGTTCGCGCGATGAGGGGGCGGAGGTTTCGAGGTGCACGAGGGACTGGGCACGCAGAGCGGGAGCGGGGGCCACAGAGTCCAGTGCCCTGCGCGCGCGCGAGGACAATGCCGCCTCCGGGCCCCTGTTCCGTGCCCTCGTGCCCTCGTGCCCTCGTGCCCTCCTGCTTCTCGCAGCCGGCCTTGTCGCGACGGTCCCCACCACCGCCGCCACCCCACCCACCGGCCTCACCCTCGATCAACCCTTGCGCCAGGGCCAGCTGGTGGTCGGCCACACGGAACCCGGCGCGCGGGTCAGCGTGGACCAGCGCATTCTGCGTATCGACGGCCAGGGGCGCTTCGTTTTCGGCATCGGTCGCGACCAGGCGCGGGTGAGCCTGTGCCTGCGCCTGCCGGGCGAGGCGCGGGCGCGCTGCGCCGGCCTGCCGGTGGTGGCGCGCGAGTATGCGATCGAGCGCGTCAACGGGCTGCCGCAATCCACCGTGACCCCGGATCCCGCCGAGCAGGCGCGGATCGAGCGCGAGGCGGCGCTGATCACCCGGGCGCGCGAGGCGGACAGCGCGCGCAGCGACTTCGCGACGCCCTTCGCCTGGCCGGCGCGCGGGCGCATCAGCGGGGTCTACGGCAGCCAGCGGGTGCTCAACGGCGAGCCGAAAAGCCCGCACATGGGCCTGGACATCGCCGCGCCCAGCGGCAGCGCGATCACCGCGCCGCTGCCCGGCGTGGTCAGCCTGGTGCACCCGGACATGCTGCTGACCGGCAAGACCGTGGTGATCGACCACGGCCACGGCGTCAGCACGGTCTACATCCACATGAGCCGGATCGACGTCAGCGAGGGCCAGCGCCTGGCGCAGGGCGATCCGATCGGCGCCATCGGCATGACCGGGCGCGCCAGCGGTCCGCACCTGCACTGGGGCTTGAACTGGTTCGAGGTCAAGCTGGATCCGCGGCTGTCGCTGCCGGAGTGAGGCGCGGGCAGGAGCCCGCTCCGCTCAGCCGAGGTTGATCTCGGAGAAATCGAAGTCCAGCCGCGGGCCCGCCGCCGCCACGGCATCGCCCATCAGGTAATCGACAGCGAGGCTCCACAGGCGGGCGACGGGCGTCAGGTCGTGCAGTTCGTCGACGATCAGCGCGCGGCCGCTGCGCGACCAGTTGCCGACGATCGGATCGACATGTTCGGGCGCCAGCGCCAGCAGCGCAGCTGCCGGGATCCGCACCAGGTGCAGAGGCAGGCGTTGCAGCTCGGGCAACTGGTTGGGCCCAGGCAGCCAGGCGGCCAGGCGCAGGCCCTGCGCCTGCAGCCGCGCCAGTGTCCGCGCAGCCTGGGTGGTTTCGAGCAGCAGGGCGCCGTCGAACTCCAGCGTCAACGAGCGGTCGGCGTGCCGCGTCCGGCTCCACTCGGCGGCCGTCCAGGCCACCTGGTCGGCATCCATGCCGGCGAAATCGACCGGCACGATGAGGTCATTGACGCGGTTGCGCGTGCGCTGGTCCTCGAGGGCCTTCAGGGTGCGCTGGAGCACGTCGCGGTCGATCGCGCGCTGCACCCCAGCGGCGCGCGCCACCGGCACGAACTCGCGGCGCTCGATGCCGCCGACGGCCTCGCGGCGGTCGCGCAGGCGCACCTGGGCCACGTAGCGCCCGGTGCCGCTGCCGCGCAGCGGAATCACCGGCTGGTACTCGATCGCCAGCACGCGGCGGTCGGCCACCACCCGCAGCAGTTCGCGGATGCGCAGCACGCGCTCCGGGCTGATCCCGTCGATGCCGTCGCCGAGCAATCCTTCCACCCGGTTCCCGCCCAGCCGCGCCGCAGCGCGGGCAGCGGCGAAGGCGGCGTTGATCCAGGGATCGACGCCCTGCTCGCCCGCAGGCATCAGGGCCAGTCCGATGCTGACGCTGAGCTTGCTGTTCTCGCCATCGATCTTGAATGGCTGATCGGCAATGCTGCGGCAGAGCTCGCCGGCGAAGGCCAGCAGATCTGTGCGCTGAGCCCGGCTGACCGCCAGTCCGAAGCCGAATTCCTGGATCAGGCCATATCGGTCTCCCGGCGCGAAATGGTGCGCCAGGCGCCAGGCCACCGCCTGCTCCAGCTCGTGCCCGCTGGACAACGACAACCGCTCCTGGAGCTCCTCCGCCTGATCCACAATGACTACCAGCAGCGCCACCGGGTCGGCGGGCGGCTCGCGCAGCAGTCCACGCAGATGCTCGAGGAAGGCGCCGCGACGCATATGGCCGTGCGCATCGCCGGGCTGGCGCGACAACTGCCGGCTGAGCGTGCGCACGCGCTTGATCCGGCTGCGCACCGCGGCCACCAGGTGACGCGGCCGGATCGGCTTGGTCAGGAAATCATCACCGCCGGCCTGGATCGCACGGAAGCGGGCTTCCTCATTGTGCTCGCCAGAGAGGAACACGATCGGCAGCACCACCGCGTCCGCCTGCTGGCGCAACTGGGTGGTCAGGGTCAAGCCGTCGACCCCGGGCAGGTACAAGTCCATCAACACCAGATCGGGCTTGAAGTCGCGCACGCGCTGCAGCACGTCGGCCGCTTGCTGCGTGCTCTGCACCTGCATGCCGGCGCGCCCGAGGATGGACTCGCAGTAGTTGCCCATCTGGCGGTCGTCGTCGACCACCAGCACGCGGTAGGGCGCCACCGCCTGGCTGGAGAACAACTCGTGCAGATGCGCAGCGACGCCGGTGTCCTCCAGATTCTCCAGGTACAAGTCGGCACCGTCCACCAGCGACTGCACGCGCGAGTCCGGATCGCCATCGTTCACCGCCACCAGCGGGATCTGGGGGGCTGACTGGCCATCGAGCATCTCGGTCACCGCAGCCACCAGTCCGGCTTCGGCCAGGATCACGTGCGGCATGCGCATGCGCAACGCGTGCGCCAGCGCGTCGCCATCCTGGAACACGCGCAGCTGCAGGCCTTCCTGGCGCAGGGCAGCGTCCAGCGTCACCGGCGGCTCGGACGAGGGCATCAGCAGGAACACCTGCGCATCGGCATCGCTGGCGCCGTTCGCCGCCAGCGCCATCACCGCCGACTGGGCCTGCTCGATCAGGCGGCCCAGTTCCTGCCGCTGGGCCGCACTCGGGTGCAGGGTGCCTTCGGTGAACACGCTGATGTAGGCGTACAGGTCGAACACGGCCGCCTGGACCTGGTCCAGGCCGAGGTTTCCTGCGTAGTCTGCCAGGCTGGCGAGATCCTCCTGGTGCGCCTCCGCCCGGGCGCTGTCCCAGAGGCCGGCGTTCAACCCGTGGGTGGACACCAACACGCCCTTGGCCTTGTCGAGGAAGGCTGCGGTCAGTTCGCTGGCGGCTGGCATTCGGGCTGGGCCCCTGTTGAAAGCGCGGGTCGGGAGTCTAAGGCGAACACATCGCAGGCCATCGCGACTATGCCACCAAGGATGCATACGAATGCGCCGCGTGTCTCTCCCACCGGGCGTGCCGCGGGTGTGGCGGCGGCCTGCTAGAGTTCCGGCTCTAAGGAAGGGAGAGCAATCCATGGCACTGAGCCGCCGCACCAAGATCATCGCCACGCTGGGCCCCGCCACCGACAAACCGGGCATGCTCGCCCGGGTGATCGAGGCCGGCGCCGACGTGATCCGCCTGAACCTCTCGCACGGCACCGCCGAGGACCAGTTGCGGCGCGCCGAGGAACTGCGCCGCGTCGCATCGTCGCTCGGCGTGGAGGTCGCGATCCTGGCCGACCTGCAAGGCCCGAAAATCCGCATCGAGCGCTTCGCCGAGGGTCCGGTGGAACTGGAGCAGGACCAGCCCTTCATCCTTGATTGCGCCGACCAGCCGCCGCAAGGCACGCGCCATCGAGTCGGCGTCAGCTACAAGCAGCTGTGCCAGGACGTGTACCCGGGCGACACCCTGCTGCTGGACGATGGCCTGCTCTCGCTGAAGGTCGAGCGCATCGAGGGGCTGGAAATCCACACCCGCGTGCTGATCGGCGGGCGGCTGTCGGACCGCAAGGGGATCAACCGCCTGGGCGGCGGCCTGTCGGTGGACGCGCTCTCGGACAAGGACCGGCGCGACATCGAACTCGCCGCGCGGATGGGCGCGGACTACCTCGCGGTGTCCTTCCCGCGCTCTGCCGCGGACATGAACCAGGCGCGCGCGCTGCTGCGCGGCGCGGGCTCCTCGGCGGCGCTGGTGGCCAAGATCGAACGCGCCGAGGCAATCGAGAACCTCGGCGAGATCATCGATGCGTCCGACGCCGTGCTGGTGGCGCGTGGCGACCTCGGCGTCGAGATCGGCTACGCCGAGCTGCCCGGCCTGCAGAAGCGCATCATCCGCGAGGCGGTGCTGCGCCATCGGGTGGTGATCACTGCCACCCAGATGCTGCAATCGATGGTCGAATCGCCGATCCCCACCCGCGCCGAAGTGCTCGACGTGGCCAATGCGGTGATCGACGGCAGCGATGCGGTGATGCTGTCGCAGGAAACCGCCTCGGGCAAACACCCGGACAAGGCGGTGGCCGCGATGCGCAGCATCTGCGAGGCCGCCGAGCGCCAGTTCGACCCGCAGGAGTCCTCGCTGCTGGCGCCGGCGGAGATCCACCGCACCGACCAGGCAATCGCGATGGCGGCGATGACCATGGCCAACCGTATCGGCGCGCGCGCGATCATCGCGCTGACCGAATCCGGCGCCACTGCGCAATGGCTGTCGCGCTTCCGCTCGCGCATCCCGATCTACGCGATGAGCCGCCACCAGGCCGCGCGCCAGCGCATGTGCCTGTACCGCGACGTGCACGCGGTCGCCTTCGATCCGCAAGGCAGTGGCGTGACCCACTCCACCCGCCTCGCGGTGGAACTGCTGCACGCCCAGGGGCGGTTGTCCGCCGGCGACCGCGTGATCGTCACCACCGGCGACCACACCGGCCTGCTCGGCGGCACCAACACCCTGAAACTGCTGCGCGTGGGCCAGAGCGGCACACCGGAGGGCATGGGCGACTTGTGAGGGGCGGGCGCCGGAAACGGCAGAAGCGGGGCAAGGGTCAGGGGGCACGAGGGCAAGAGGGCACGAGGGCACGCAAAGGCGCTCCTTCGCACCGAACCGGCTCTTGCGTGCCCTCGTGGCCTCGTGCCCTCGTGCCCTCCATTTCGCTGCCCGAATCACCGGCATGGACGACCTGGACTCCCACCCTGCACGCCCGATGCGCTAGCCTAGCGGCAGGGTCGGCAGTCCACCCAGGCGTCGCCGCGCGGTGAGTCCGCGAGCTAAACCTGCCACCGTCTACGGCATTCCGGTCCGCCATCTGCTCATCGATGGCATCCGTCGGGACTCCGGCAAGTCGGCGACCACCGGCATCGCGGCATGCGATGTCTGCCCGGCGGGTGCTCACCAGGAGCTTGTGGCCCATGGCCCGTCAAACCACCCCGTTGTACGTTTCCGATCTCTCCAGCTTCACCCGCAGCCTGGCCCGTGCGCTCGATGCGCGCGCGGCTGCTCCAGGCCACCTGGAGTTGCAGAACCTGATCGCCCGCGCGGCCGGCTTCCGCAACCTGCAGGCGCTCAAGGCGGCGCCGCCTCCGCCCGCTGCAGCGGAGCGCAGTGCCCCGCCGCCGCTCAGTGCCAACGCGCGCCGCGCGCTGATGCAGTTCGACAGCGCCGGCCGGCTGGTCCGCTGGCCCACCAAGTACAGCCTGCAGAAGCTCGCCACCTGGGCCCTGTGGACGCGTTTCGAGGCGCGCCGGGTCTACAGCGAGCGCGAGGTCAACGCGATCCTCCGCAGCTGCAGCGCGTTCGTCGACCACGTGGGCCTGCGCCGCGCGCTGGTGGATCACCGCCTGCTGGCGCGCAAACCGGATGGCTCGGCCTACTGGAAGCTGCCGGCGCGGCCGGACGCCGAAACGCAGGCGCTGCTCGGCGCCTGGCGTGCGCGCAGTCGCGGCGCGCCGGCCCCGCCGTCCGCGCCTGCAGACGTCCACTGAGCCCGGCCGGCACATGGTCCGCGACTGGGCACTGGCGCTGATCGTGGCCTACCAGCGCCATGTCTCGCCGCGCAAAGGCTACCGGTGTGCGCTGCGTGCGCACACCGGCTGCCCCAGTTGCCACCAGGTGAAACGTGATTCGTAAGACGTCAACCGGCCCGCGGCTCGTTTGACGTTTGACGTTTGACGTTTGACGTTTGACGTTTGACGTTTGACGTTTGACGTTTGACTCTTCCCTCCGCGACGCTTCCGTCACCGCCAGATTCCCGCTGAACGTGCCCGACGAACTGATCCGCATCCTGGCGCTGTGCGTGGCGCTGGCAGGTTTCGAGACCCTGCACGGCATCGCCCGCGCGGCGCTGCTGGTGCCCCGCATCGGCAAGCAGCGCGCGCTGAAGGTCGCCATCGTGACCGGATCGCTGCTGGCCTTCGGCGTCTGCTGGTGGCTGGTGCCGCCGATCGGCTACCGCAGCGCGCCGCAGCTGCTCGCGCTTGGCCTCACGATCGCCCTGTTCATGGCCAGCTTCGACATCACCCTCGCCCGCTTGCTGCTGCACCGGCCATGGAAGCGCGTACTCGAGGAATTCGATCCGCGCCGCGGCAATTGCCTGTCGCTCGGGCTGGTGCTGATGGTCACGTTTCCGTATCTGTGCGTCCGGCCAAGGGAGTGGGCGATTGGCGTCTGACGTTCAAAGTCGGACGAGTGAAACGTCAAACGTAAAACGTCAATCAGCCGCGCGCCAGTTGACGATTCACGTTTGACGTTTCACCCGGCGCACCAGAATCCTGGACCACCACCGCCAGTTCCGGCGCAAAAAAAACCGGGCCAAAGCCCGGTTCGAGAGGTCCCATTCGCTGTCACTTGCACCATCCCAGGGAGGGGATGTCGGAGTGTGCGCCCTGCGATGAATCGGACTGCAGGGCGCGCAAATAGTTCCTGAACGGATTTACTCGGGGGCGTTGGCGCCCGAGTAGCGGGTCGCTTGCACGCCCTCGATGGCGCCGACGCGGGCGTTTTCGTGCACGTAGACCTTGGCCTCGTCGTTCTCGATCACCACGCGGCCGCGCACTTCGCTGCCCTCGGCAATGATCACCACCGGCGGCTTGGACTTGTTGCCCCAGCTCCAGCCACCCTTGGGCTTGTGCACGATCAGGTCGCCGCCGACCACCGTACCATCGAGCAGTTCTGCGCGGCCATTGACCATCTCGACGTTGCCGCCGATGCGCGCGTTCTTGAGGTTCAGACCACCATTGACGGTCTCGACGTTGGTGGTCACGGTCACCTGGTCCAGCGTGACACGGCCGTTGACAGTCGACACCGATCCGGAGACGGCCGAACCCGCGCCGATGTCGATGCGGCCGTTGACAGTTTCCACATCGCCGCTGGCCTTCAGTCCGGCGCCAACATCGATGCTGCCGTTGACCGTCTCCAGCGTCACCAGCGTCACATCGTTGCCGACATCGATGCTGCCGTTGACGGTCGACACCTCGGCGGCCTGCGCGCCGTCCTGAACGTCGATGCTGCCGTTGACGGTTTCGACATCCTTGACCGCGGTGCCGGCGCCGACCGTCAGCGACTTGTTGACCGAGTCCTCGCTGGTGCCCGGCGCGACGATGGTCGCGGCATGGGCGGCGAAGGACATCGCGACGGCCAGCGCCGCGGTGAGCAGGTTCTTGTTCATGGCATACCTCAATGGGAAGGGGGCTTGGGGGTTGGCGCCTGCTCGCGGGCCCAAGCCTGCCAGTCCGGTCGTTCCGGTGGCGAAGGATCGTGCTCGCCCAGCGCAGCCAGCGCATGCAGCAGCCGATCGACGAAGCGCTCTTCCATCCTGTCCATCATCAACTCCTTGAGGTTCTCCGTGAGGCCGACACTCGGGTCGCGGTGATGCAACCCTATGCCTTGCGTTGGACGCGACGTAAGGGCCGTCGGTTACGGGTACGCGGGTAAACTGATGGCCTATGCCGGGCGCGCCGCGCTCACCAGGGATTCAGTCATGCACGAGCGCACACCGGAAACAGACCCCAGCCACCTGGTCCTGGTGGCGATCGATCGCCTCGGGGAGGGTCTGCCGCAGGCGCTGGCACCGCGGGATCCTGCCCTTGCCATGGTCCGCGAGGCCACCCTCGATCTGTATGCCCGCCGCGGCTACCAGCCGCCGTGGATCGGCTACCTGGCTTTCATCGATGGCGTGTGTGTAGGCAGTTGCGGATTCGCCGCCCCACCCGCCGACGGGTCCGTCGAAATCGCCTACTTCTGTTTCCCGCATTTCGAGGGGCGCAGGATCGCCAGCACGATGGCCCGGCGTCTGCTGGACCTGGTGCGGGCAGTCGCCCCGGAAATCCGCCCGATGGCGCACACGCTGCCGCACGAAAGCGCCTCCACCCGGATCCTGCGCCGCCTGGGATTCCACCTTGAGGGCACCATCGAACACCCGGAGGATGGCCAGGTGTGGAAGTGGACCTGGCCGAACCCTGCAGGAGCGGGTGCAGCATGATCGTGGTACTGGGCAACTCGGGCGCCGGCAAGAGCACCCTCGCCCGCTGGCTGGCGCGCGAAATCGGCGCGCCGGGAGTCCCGGCGCCGCTCCTGGATCTCGACACCATCGCGTGGCTACCGGACCAGATCGCGCAGGCGCGCCCGCAGGCCGAGGCCGCGGCGCTGACGCGCGAATGGTGCGCATCGCATCCGCGCGGTGTCCTGGAAGGCTGCTACGGCGGTCTTGCGCGCGTGGCCATCGCCGCAGGGGCGTCCCTGATCTGGATGGACGTGGATGTCGAGCAGTGCCTGGCGCACTGTCGCGCCCGCCCCTTCGAGGCGCACAAATACCCGGATGCGCAGACCCAGCAGGCCTATCTGGGCCAGCTGCTCGATTGGGTCAGCAGTTACCCCGAACGCGAAGGCGACCTCGGACGCGCCGACCATGCCCGGTGCTATGCCGAGTGCCCGAATCCCAGGATCCAGCTGCGCGGCGCAGTCGACCTGCAACGGCCACCAGCGGTGTTGCTGGACTGGCTCGCGGCACACTGACGCCACCCTGTGCGCGCGGACCCGCCATCCTCACGCGTTCTGCGGAGGCGCGCGCTCAGCCGCGTACCCCGGCCCGCCAGCGCGCGACCAGCACGGCGCGACGTGCGCGGCGACGGTGCCGCAGGTTCGTCCGCTGGCGAGCGCCGGCACCCGGCGTATTGCTGTGCCTCAACCTGCCGATGGTGCGGCGCAGCGGCCCGGAGCGAACAGCAGTTCGCGCAGGAAGGCCTCCACGGCGTCCATGTGCTCGACCACCGCGCGGTGGTCGCCGGGCACCGCCAGCAGGTCCACCCGCTCCGGCATCAGCGCTTCGATGCGGCGCGCCATCGTCAGCGCCGGCCACATCTCGTCTGCCTCGGAAGCAATGAGCAGCATCCGCGCCTGCGAGCGCTCGGTGGGAATGCGCGCAGCGGCAGCCTCCGGTTGCGCCAGGATGCGCCTCATCGCCGCGCCGATGTCGCCCTTGACCAGGTCCGGCACGGCCGACCACGGGAAGGGCGCGAAGGGCAGCGGCTGGCCGTCCAGCGACCACGATCCGGTGGTCATCGCCTCGGTGTGGGCGGGGAACATGGTGTCGGCCGGCGACATCGCGACCACCGCGTCGACGTCCGGGAAATGCGCGGCCAGCGCCAGGCTCATCTCGGCGCCCTTCGATCCGCCCAGCAGCACCAGGCAGCGGCTGGCCACCTCGGGGCGCGCCATCTCCGCGCGGACCTTGGCCATCAGGGCGCCCAGGTCGATGCGGTCGAGCGTCGCCGGGGTGGTCGGCGTGCCGAAGTAGGCGACCGTCAGCAGGTTGAAGCCCAGGTCCAGGAAGCGCTGGCGTTGCGCGTCCCAACGCGGGTGCTCCCACATGTTGCCGCCCTCGGCACCGCCCAGGGTGACGATCAGCGGCCGGCCCGGCTCCGGCTGCGCGTGGAGCGCCAGGTCGAACTGCCCCTGGCGTTCGGGCGGGGTCTCGGTATCGAAACTGTAGGTCAGGTACAACACCCAGCCGAGCGCCAGCAGGCACAACCCGGCCAGGCCCGCCAGCCCCCAGGCCAGCACGCGAATCAGAGTCTTCATGGTGTCCTCAGTGGTTGGGATTCGGTGGATCGATCCAGAAAAACACATCGTCGACGCGTAGCCCGAACTCGCCGGCCAGGCGCATCGCGAGTTCCAGCGAAGGCGCGTACTGGCCGGTTTCGAGCGCGATCACGGTCTGGCGCGTGATGCCCACACGCCGTGCCAGCGCCTCCTGCGACATCTCGCCGTGCTCGAAGCGCAAACGCCGCAAGTGATTGCCGATCTTCGACTTGCTCACCCTGCGGCCTCATCCACCAGGCTGCGGTAGGCGCGCAGGCCGAGCGCGCTCTCGACGGCCATGGTCAGGGTCAGCAGCAGGATCAGCAGATGCGCGATGGCGGCGTGCGAAAGCTGCGCCAGGCCGCCGAAGCCCAGCGCCACGACCAAGCCGGTCAGCAGCAGCAATTCGAAATACCAGGCGCTGCGCCGCGCCTGGTGCGCGATGAGCGCGTCGCGCTCGTCGGCCCGCGGCTCGGCCTCGCGCACCATCAGATAGGCCACCACGGCCGCTGCCACCAGGGTCCAGCTGTCGATGCCGAGGATGTGCATGGCACGCGTGTGCATGCGCATCTCGACGCCGATCAGCGCCATCGACACGCACAGGTGCGCCGCGAGCACGCTGGCGGCACCCAGGCAGACCCACAGCTTGCGCTCCGGCGTACCGGGCGCCAGGTCCGCCAGCAGATGCCAGCGGCGGCGAATCGCCCAGGCCACCAGCACGATAGCCACGCCGCCGGTCCACGCCACCGGGCGGCTGAGCACCCCCGAGAGCAGCGCCAGGGCCGCGCCAAACAAGGCAGTGAACACGGTGATCGCCACAATCATGTCATTCAAACCGGACTATATGTCCTGTTTACATTACATGTCACGCGTTCGGCTTGTCCAGTCGTCCCGCGTGATTGCGGCGCGCGACGCCCGATGACCAGGTCCCACGGGCGCGCCCGGCGCGAGGATGGGCGCGCCTGTCATCGCCACCGGCGCGCCAACAGCGGCGGATGCGCGTGCCCATCGCCGGCACCGGCGTACGTGTATCGCAGGATGCCCGCGCCTATCGCCGGCACAGGCGCAGGTGTATCGCAGGATGCCCGCGCCCATCGCCGGCACAGGCGCACGTGTATCGCCGGATGCCCGCGGCCATCCCGGGCACAGGCGCAGGTGTATCGCAGGATGCCGATGCCCATCCCCGGCACAGGCGCAGTCATGTCGCAGGATGCACAGGGCCATCGCGGGTGCAGGTGCGCGCTTGCGGCGGATGCGCGGACGCATCGCCGGGTGTCGCGGCGCCTTCCGGCGCCCGCTGCCGCCGCGTTATTCCTTGGCGACGCCCAGCAGCCGGTCCACGCGCGCGAAGACCTCGGGGCGCGAGAAGGGCTTCTTCATGAAGTCGTCGGCGCCGATCTTCTGCGCCCAGAAGTGCTCGGTGGCCTGCTCGTTGCCGCTCATCATGATGATCGGGATCTCGGCCGTCAGCGGCTCCCGGCGCAGCGCGCGCAGGGCGGCGAAGCCGTTCATGCCGGGCAGCACGATGTCGAGGAAGATCAGGCGCGGCAGGTTTTCCTTGGCCATCTGGATCCCGCTTTCGGCATCGAAAGCCTCCAGCGGCTCGTAGCCGTTCTGCTCCAGCATGCGTCGCAGCATGGTCACCACGGTGGTGGAGTCGTCGATGATCAGCACCTGGGTCCCGCGCTTGACCCGCGGGCGGTTCTTGACGCGACGGTCGTCGGGCGACTTCTTGCCGAACAAGCCACTGAAGAAATCAAACAGGCCCATGATCACCCCTTCCGTTGCCCCGACTACACCGATGCCGCTGCTTCCGGCAGCGCGCGAGCATGGGCGCTCCCCCGCCCGATGCCTGCGAATCCGTTCACAGTCGCGATCAAGCGCGACGCACTGCCAAGCGTGAAGCATCCGCCAAATGGGGGGTGGAGCGCCAGCGCTTGGCGGGTTCTGGGTTGCGGGTTCTGGGTTGTGGGCTGCAAGCGCGGCGCGGCCACGGACAAGCGTGCTGTTGCCGCCCACAACCCAGAACCCAGAACCCACAACCCAGGAAGTGCCGCCCGCGCCTATCCTAGCCCCCTCGCCTTCCCACCGCCCCAACGGAGCCCGCCCATGAACTTCCTGCGCATGACCGATCTCGACCTCTCCGGCAAACGCGTGCTGATCCGCGAGGACCTGAACGTGCCGGTCAAGGAAGGCCGGATCACCAGCGAGCAGCGCCTGGCTGCCAGCCTGCCTACGATCCGCGCCGCGGCCGCGGCGGGCGGGCGGGTGCTGGTGATGTCGCACCTCGGGCGGCCGAAGGAAGGCGTGTTCGACGCCGCCTCCTCGCTGGCGCCGGTGGCGGCCTGGCTGTCGCAGCACCTGGGCTTCGAGGTGCCGCTGGTGCGCGACTGGCTGGACGGCGTCGAGGTGGCGCCGGGCAGCGTGGCGCTGTGCGAGAACGTGCGCTTCAACGTCGGCGAGGAAAAGGACGACGAAGCGCTGAGCCGGCGCATGGCGGCACTGTGCGATGTGTTCGTGATGGACGCCTTCGGCACCGCGCACCGCGCGCAGGCCTCCACCCACGGGGTGGCCAAGTACGCGCCGGTGGCTTGCGCGGGCCCACTGCTGGCGGCGGAACTGGACGCGCTGGCCAAGGCGCTGCTGGCGCCGAAGCGCCCGCTGCTGGCGATCGTCGCCGGCTCCAAGGTGTCGACCAAGCTGGAACTGCTGGGCAACCTGGTCGACAAGGTGGACCAGCTGATCGTCGGCGGCGGCATCGCCAACACCTTCATCGCCGCGGCCGGCCATGGCGTGGGCAAAGCGCTGCACGAGGCCGACCTGCTGGACGCGGCGCGCGCGATCGTCGCCAAGGCCAGCGCGCGCGGCGCGAGCATCCCGCTGCCGCTGGACGTGGTCACCGCACCCGCCTTCGCCGCCGACGCGCCGGCCACCATCGAGGGCATCGCCACGGTCTCCGCCGACGAGATGATCCTCGACATCGGCCCGCAGACCGCTGCCCACTACGCGCAACTGATCGCCCAGGCCGGCACCGTGGTCTGGAACGGCCCGGTCGGCGTATTCGAGTTCGACGCCTTCGGCGCAGGCACCCAGGCCATCGCCCAGGCGATCGCGAAGTCCTCCGCCTTCTCCATCGCCGGCGGCGGCGACACCCTCGCGGCCATCGAGAAGTACGGCGTCGAGGACGACATCGGCTACATCAGCACCGGCGGCGGCGCCTTCCTCGAATTCCTCGAAGGCAAGACCCTGCCCGCGGTGGCCATGCTGCAGGCGCGCGCCGCTTCGTAAGGGACCAGTTAAACGCGGAGACGCGGAGGGCGCGGAGAAGAGCGCAGGGCGTTTCTGCCTTGCCTTTCTCTGCGCCTCTGCGCCCTCGCGTCGGGGCGCCAGGCTGGCACATGCGCCAGCCCGGAGGCGCAGCCACCAGCGCCCCACAGACCAACTGCTTCTCTCCGCGCCCTCCGCGTCTCCGCGTTTAACCGTTCCCGGTCGAAGCAGGCGTCTCCGCGTTTAACCGGTGCCGGCCGAAGCGGGCGGCTCGGGGCGCAGCCACAGCCAGACGGAGACGCAGGCCATGATCGCGGTGCCGAGAGCCGCCATCCACCAGCGCGGGGAGGTCAGGAAGAAGATCGCGCTGCACGCGAGCATGGTCAGCGTCGACACCCACTTGGAGCGGCGGCTGACGGCGCCATAGGCCTGCCAGTCGCGCACCATCGGCCCGAACAGGGGGTGGTCGTGCAGCCAGCGGTGCAGCCGCGCCGAGCCCCGCGCCGCCGCCCAGGCCGCGACCAGCACGAAGGGCGTCGTCGGCAATCCGGGCACGAAAATGCCGATGAACCCGAGCCCGAGGCAGAGGTAGGCGAGGGCGAGGTAGAGGGCGCGACTCATTGGAGCGGGTGTTGGTATGGGTTCTTGGTGTTGGAAAGAGCCACGGTCCGGCAGGGCGCTGCTTCAACCAACACCAACACCAGAAACCAACACCGGCCTCAGCCCATCGGCAGCCTGAGCCCCTGCTCCTGCGCGCAGTCGGTGGCGATCTGATAGCCGGCGTCGTGATGCCGGTACACGCCCATCGCCGGATCGTTCCACAGCACGCGGGCGATGCGCTGGTCGGCGGCCTCGGAGCCGTCGCAGACGATGACGATGCCGGAGTGCTGCGAGTAGCCCATGCCGACGCCGCCGCCGTGGTGCAGCGAGACCCAGGTGGCGCCGCCGGCGACCGCGCCCATCGCGTTCAGCAGCGGCCAGTCGGAGACCGCGTCCGAGCCGTCCTTCATCGCCTCGGTCTCGCGGTTGGGCGAGGCCACCGAGCCGGAATCGAGGTGGTCGCGGCCGATCACGATCGGCGCCTTCAGCTCGCCCTTGCGCACCATCTCGTTGAACGCCAGGCCCAGGCGGTGGCGCTCGCCGAGACCCACCCAGCAGATGCGCGCCGGCAGGCCCTGGAAGGCGATGCGCTGCTGCGCCATGTCCAGCCAGTTGTGCAGGTGCGCATCGTCCGGGATCAGTTCCTTGACCTTGGCATCGGTCTTCGCGATGTCTTCGGGATCGCCCGAGAGCGCGACCCAGCGGAAGGGGCCGACGCCGCGGCAGAACAGCGGGCGCACATAGGCCGGGACGAAGCCGGGGAAGTCGAAGGCGTTCGCCAGGCCTTCGTCCTTGGCCATCTGGCGGATGTTGTTGCCGTAGTCGAAGGTCGGGATGCCCTGCGCGTGGAAGGCCAGCATCGCCTCGACGTGGTCGCGCATCGAGGCCTTGGCCGCGCGCGCGGTGCCGGCCGGATCGGCCTTGCGCCGCTGGTACCACTGGTCCACGGTCCAGCCGGCAGGCAGGTAGCCGTTGACCGGATCGTGCGCGCTGGTCTGGTCGGTCACCGCATCCGGCCTGACGCCGCGGCGCACCAGCTCGGGCAGGATCTCGGCGGCGTTGCCGAGCAGGCCGACACTCACCGCGCGCCCGGCCGCCGTATGCGCGGCGATCCGCGCCAGTGCGTCGTCGAGGTCGCTGGCCTGCTCATCCAGGTAGCGCGTGCGCAAACGCATGTCGATGCGGCTCTGCTGGCACTCGATGTTGAGCGAGCAGGCGCCGGCCATCGCCGCGGCGAGCGGCTGCGCGCCGCCCATGCCGCCGAGGCCCGCGGTCAGGATCCACTTGCCCTTGAGTTGGCCGCCGTAGTGCTGGCGGCCCATCTCGACGAAGGTCTCGTAGGTGCCCTGCACGATGCCCTGCGAGCCGATGTAGATCCACGAGCCCGCAGTCATCTGGCCGTACATCATCAGGCCTTTGCGATCGAGCTCGTTGAAGTGCTCCCAGGTGGCCCAGTGCGGCACCAAGTTGGAATTGGCCAGCAGCACCCGCGGCGCGTCCGCATGCGTGCGCAGCACCCCGACCGGCTTGCCCGACTGGATCAGCAGGGTCTCGTCCTCGCCGAGCTGCTGTGAGCGAGCGCACGATCGCATCGAAGCATTCCCAGTCGCGCGCGGCGCGGCCGATGCCGCCGTAGACCACCAGCTCCGCCGGATTCTCGGCCACCTCCGGATCGAGGTTGTTCATCAGCATCCGCAGCGGCGCCTCGGTCAGCCAGCTCCTGCAGCTCAGCGCATTCCCGCGCGCGGCGCGGACGATGCGGGTGTGGTCGATGCGGGTACTCATGCGCGGATCGCTCGCAGGCAGGACAGGCCGCGCATGATAGGCGGCTCCGATCGCGACCGGTGAGGCGGGCGTTGCCGAGGCCGGTTAAACGCGGAGACGCGGAGAGCGCAGAGGACAGCAGAGAGCAGACGGAGAAGAGATCCGTCGTCTGGCTCTACCTCTCTGCGAGTTCTCTGCTTCTCCTCTGCGTCCTCTGTGTCCGCTCCTGATAACGTATCGCGCCAGGCGCCAAGGGCTCCGATCGACACCAATCAAACGAGGAGACGCAGGGAGCGCGGAGAAAACAGAAATTGATCGCCCGGTGGCACGGGTGCGTACCGCGCATTGCCACCGTGATCCTGCTTCGCTTCTCTCCGCGCTCTCTGCGTCTCCGCGTTGAACGGGACTCTCCAACGCCCTCAGCAAATCCGCGGCAGTTGCTCGCCGTGGAGCCAGTCGACCATGCGGCGGCCGCCGAAAATGGTGCGCATTTCGACGAAGCGCTGGGGGTCGTCGGTGACGAAGCCGATCCTGGCGGCTTCGCGCCCCAGTGGGTGTGCGCGCATGGCGGCAAGGACCGCCTCGGTGGCGTCCGGATCGCACACGGCGATGAGCTTGCCTTCGTTGGCGACATTCAACGGATCGAGGCCGAGCAGTTCGCAGGCGCCGCGCACCTGTGGCCTGACCGGGATCGCGGATTCTTCCAGGCGCATGCCGACCCGCGACTGCGCCGCGATCTCGTTCAGGGTGGCGGCGAGCCCGCCACGGGTGGGATCGCGCAACAGACGCAACGCGTTGGGGGCTGCGGCGAGCATGTCGGCGACCAGCGTGTGCAGCGCGGCCGAGTCGGATTCGATGCTGGTGTCGAAGCCGAGGCCGCTGCGACTGGCCATGATCGCGACGCCATGGTCGCCGATCGATCCCGACAGCAGGATGGCATCGCCCGGCCGCGCGCGGTCACCGGAGAGGTCGACGCCATCGGGCACCCGGCCGATGCCGGCGGTGTTGATGAACACCCCGTCGCCCTTGCCGCGCTCGACCACCTTGGTGTCACCGGTGACGATGGCCACGCCCGCTTCGCGCGCGGCGTGCCCCATCGAGGTGGCGATGCGCTTCAGGCCCTCCAGCGGGAAGCCTTCCTCGATGACGAAGCCGGCCGAGAGGTACAAGGGCAGCGCACCGCCCATGGCGAGGTCGTTGACGGTGCCGTGCACCGCCAGGCTGCCGATGTCGCCGCCGGCAAAGAACAGCGGCGAGATCACGAAGCTGTCGGTGCTGAAGGCGTACCGGCCCGCACCGAGCAGGAACTCGGCCTGGTCATTGCCCTG